>NZ_JBTLMO010000043.1:0-75428 GCF_054462255.1 Streptomyces sp. SD15
AAGATCAGCAGGCATCCAACAGATCCTGCCGACACAACACCCAACTGCCAAGCCCCACAACACATTTCATTCTGAAATGATCAGTTAGGAGCAGGCGAGGTCGGCCCGCAGTCGCCCAAAGGACGGACGCCCATGAAGACCCATGAATCCGATGGAAGCCAGGGCGCGGGCGCTGCATGATTCACTGCGGAACGAAGACATGCGCAACAAGACATCTCGCTGGACGAAGACATCTCGCTAACGGCGACAAGGGGAGGCCGCTCGTGGCCCACGAGGTCGATCAGTCATTCCTGGCACTGCCACTGCGTGCCCTGGCCGACGCCGCGCTCGCACGCGCGCGGGCGCTGGGCGCCGAGCACGCGGACTTCCGGTTCGAGCGGGTGCGCAGCGCGTCCTGGCGGCTGCGGGACGCCAAGCCCGCCGGGTCGTCGGACACCACGGACCTGGGGTACGCGGTGCGGGTGGTGCACGGCGGGACCTGGGGGTTCGCGTCGGGCGTCGATCTGACGATGGACGCCGCCGCGAGGGTGGCGTCGCAGGCCGTGGCGATGGCGAAGCTGTCGGCCCAGGTGATCAAGGCGGCCGGGTCCGACGAGCGCGTGGAGCTGGCGGACGAGCCTGTGCACGCGGAGAAGACGTGGATCTCGTCGTACGACATCGACCCCTTCTCCGTGCCGGCCGAGGAGAAGGCCGGGCTGCTCACGGACTGGAGCGCGCGGCTGCTCGCGGCCGACGGGGTCAGCCATGTCGACGCCTCGCTGCTGACCGTGCACGAGAACAAGTTCTACGCCGACACCGCCGGGACCGTGACCACGCAGCAGCGCGTACGGCTGCACCCGCAGCTCACCGCCGTCGCCGTCGACGAGTCCAGCGGCGAGTTCGACTCGATGCGGACCATCGCGCCGCCGGTCGGGCGCGGCTGGGAGTACCTGCAGGGCACCGGCTGGGACTGGGAGTCCGAGCTCGGGCGGATCCCGGAGCTGCTCGCCGAGAAAATGCGGGCGCCGAGCGTCGAGGCGGGGGTGTACGACCTCGTCGTCGACCCCTCCAACCTGTGGCTGACCATCCACGAGTCCATCGGGCATGCGACGGAGCTCGATCGTGCGCTCGGCTACGAGGCCGCGTACGCCGGGACCTCCTTCGCCACCTTCGACCAGTTGGGCAAGCTGAAGTACGGCTCGGAGCGGATGAACGTCACCGGTGACCGCACCGCCCAGCACGGGCTCGCGACCATCGGGTACGACGACGAAGGGGTGGAGGGACAGTCCTGGGATCTGGTGAAGGACGGGACGCTCGTCGGCTACCAGCTGGATCGGCGCATCGCCAAGCTCACCGGCTTCGAGCGGTCCAATGGGTGTGCGTACGCCGACTCCCCCGGGCACGTGCCCGTGCAGCGCATGGCCAATGTGTCGCTGCAGCCGGATCCCGCGGGGCTCTCGACGGAGGATCTGATCGGGGGCGTGGACCGCGGCATCTATGTCGTGGGTGACCGGTCGTGGTCGATCGACATGCAGAGGTACAACTTCCAGTTCACGGGTCAGCGGTTCTTCAAGATCGAGAACGGGCGGATCACGGGCCAGCTGCGGGATGTCGCGTATCAGGCGACCACGACCGACTTCTGGGGTTCCATGGCCGCGGTGGGCGGCCCGCAGACCTATGTCCTGGGCGGTGCCTTCAACTGCGGCAAGGCCCAGCCGGGCCAGGTCGCGGCGGTCTCGCACGGCTGCCCGTCCGCCCTCTTCAAGGGTGTCAACATCCTCAACACCACGCAGGAGGCCGGTCGATGAGCTCCCGTACGAACAAGCCGCACGAGGTCGTCGAGCGCGCCCTCGAGCTCTCCCGCGCCGACGGTTGCGTCGTGATCGCCGACGAGCAATCGACTGCCAACCTGCGCTGGGCGGGCAACGCGCTGACCACGAACGGAGTCACGCGCGGGCGCACGCTGACCGTCATCGCGACCGTCGACGGCCGCGAGGGCACGGCATCCGGCGTCGTCTCGCGCGCGGCCGTGACCGCGGACGAGCTGGAGCCGCTGGTACGGGCCGCGGAGGCGGCGGCTCGCGGTGCGGGTCCCGCCGAGGACGCCCAGCCGCTGGTCACGGGCGTGCCCGAGTCCCCCGACTTCACGGATGCGCCCGCCGAGACCTCGTCCGCCGTCTTCACGGATTTCGCTCCGTCGCTCGGCGAATCGTTCGCCCGCGCGCGGGAGGGCGGGCGCGAGCTGTACGGGTTCGCCAACCATGAACTCGTCTCCAGCTATCTCGGTACGTCGACGGGGCTGCGGCTGCGGCACGACCAGCCCAACGGGACCCTGGAACTCAACGCCAAGTCGCCGGACCGTACGCGGTCGGCGTGGGCGGGGCGGTCGACGCGGGACTTCAAGGACGTCGATCCGGCGGTGCTGGACGCCGAGCTGGCCGTACGCCTCGGCTGGGCGGAGCGGCGGATCGACCTGCCCGCGGGGCGCTACGAGACGCTGCTGCCGCCGACCGCCGTCGCGGACCTGCTGATCTACCAGATGTGGTCGGCGGCGGCCCGGGACGCGGCCGAGGGCAGGACGGTCTTCAGCAAGCCCGGCGGCGGCACCCGCGTGGGCGAGAAGCTCACCGAGCTGCCGCTGTCGCTGCGCAGCGACCCGAACGAGCCGGGGCTCGAGAGCGCCCCCTTCGTGCTCACGCACTCCTCCGGCGACGACGCGTCCGTCTTCGACAACGGGCTGCCACTGTCCGCGACGGACTGGGTACGGGAGGGCACGCTGACCCATCTGTCCACCACCCGGCACAGCGCGGGCCTGACCGGGCTGCCCGTCGCACCGACGATCGGGAACCTGATCCTGGACGGTGGCGCGGACCGTTCCCTGGAGGAGATGGTCGCCGCCACCGAGCGCGGACTGCTGCTGACCTGCCTCTGGTACATCCGCGAGGTCGACCCGGCGACGCTGCTGCTGACCGGGCTGACCCGGGACGGTGTCTACCTCGTCGAGAACGGCCAGGTCGTCGGCGAGGTGAACAACTTCCGGTTCAACGAGTCGCCGGTCGACCTGCTCGGGCGGGCGACGGAAGCGGGGCGGACGGAAAAGACGCTGCCCCGTGAGTGGAGTGACTGGTTCACTAGGGCTGCGATGCCTGCGCTGCGGGTGCCGGACTTCAATATGAGCTCTGTCAGCCAGGGCGTATAACCTCGTACCTGATTCACGAGACGCTTTCGCAAGACCATCCAAGGAGATACGAGAACCGTGACGGACATCGTCGACGAGCTGAAGTGGCGGGGGCTGTTCGCCCTGTCCACTGACGAAGATGCTTTGCGCAAGGCGCTCGCGGACGGTCCCGTCACGTTCTATTGCGGCTTCGACCCGACCGCGGCCAGCCTGCACGTCGGCCACCTGGTGCAGGTCCTCACCATGCGTCGCCTCCAGCAGGCGGGCCTACGCCCGCTCGCCCTGGTCGGCGGCGCGACGGGCCAGATCGGCGACCCGCGCCCGACGGCCGAGCGCACGCTGAACGACCCGGAGACGGTCGCGAACTGGGTGACGCGCCTGCGCTCGCAGATCGAGCCGTTCCTTTCCTTCGAGGGCGAGAACGCCGCGGTCATGGTGAACAACCTCGACTGGACGGCCGGCCTGTCGGCCATCGAGTTCCTGCGGGACATCGGCAAGCACTTCCGCGTCAATAAGATGCTGACGAAGGACTCCGTGGCCCGACGCCTGGAGTCCGAGGAAGGCATCAGCTACACGGAGTTCAGCTACCAGCTGCTGCAGGGCATGGACTTCCTGGAGCTGTACCGACGCTACGGCTGCACGCTGCAGCAGGGCGGCAGCGACCAGTGGGGCAACCTCACCGCGGGCCTGGACCTGATCCACCGCCTGGAGCCGCACGCCAACGTGCACGCGCTGGCGACGCCGCTGATGACCAAGGCGGACGGCACCAAGTTCGGCAAGACCGAGGGCGGCGCCATCTGGCTCGACCCCGAGATGACGACGCCGTACGCGTTCTACCAGTTCTGGATGAACGTGGACGACCGGGACGTCTCGACGTACATGCGGATCCTGTCCTTCAAGTCCCGCGAGGAACTGGAAGAGCTGGAGAAGCAGACCGAGGAGCGCCCCCAGGCCCGCGCTGCCCAGCGCGCGCTCGCCGAGGAGCTGACGACGCTGGTGCACGGCGCCGATCAGACGGCCGCGGTGATCGCCGCGTCCAAGGCCCTCTTCGGCCAGGGCGAGCTGGCCGAGCTGGACGAGAAGACGCTGACCGCGGCCCTCTTTGAGGTGCCGCACATCCAGGTCGCCGAGCTCGGCCCGGTGGTGGACCTCTTCGCGGAGGTCGGCCTGGTGGCCAGTAAGTCGGCCGCGCGCCGCACGGTCAAGGAGGGCGGTGCGTACGTGAACAACGCGAAGGTCGCCGCCGAGGACGCGGTCCCCGCCAAGGAGGACCTGCTGCACGGGCGCTGGCTGGTGCTGCGCCGGGGCAAGAAAAACCTCGCGGCGGTGGAGGTCACAGGGGCCTAGGCACGATGAGGGGGCGGTTTCCCGCGAGGGAGGCTGCCTCCTTCGTCGTCCCTGCCCTCAGGCTCTCCGCTTGGTGCCCCGCAGCGCCATGTACGCCCTGTCACCGAGGAAGACGATGATGATCGCCGCCACGAGCTGGAAGGCATGGCGGCTCCAGTCGATTCCTCGGGTCTCGGCGACGCCGAGACCCTCGGCGATCGCGTTGCCGGCGATGGCTCCGAGGATGCCGAAGACAGTGGTCAGCCAGAGCGGGCTGTGCTGCTTGCCCGGCAGGATCGCCTTGGCCAGCAGGCCGAGTATGAATCCCACGATGATCGCCCACAACCAGCCCATGTCTGCCTCCTAGTACGGCTCTGCGTGAGCATTACGCCCAGTGTCGGCCTGCCCTCCATACGGCGCATGTCGGGCGCGGCCATACGCGGTACGACGCATCATGTCCCCCCTGACAGCAGTCGACCCGGTCTCGAAGGCGGCGCAGCCGCGGCGTAACGTGGAAGCTGTTCGGGCCTGCTTCCCTGACCGGCGTCGGACCGGGTACGGGCCGGGGAGAGGCCGACACAGGCAGGTGGTGGAACGTGATGCGGAAGCAGAGCAACAGCCAGGTCTTCCGGATCACCGGGGCCAGGCAAGGGCTCGACGAGGACGTCCGCCGCAGGCAGCGCCGCTACGTCATCTCGATGTCCGTGCGCACGGTCTCCGTGATCCTCGCCGCGACCCTCTGGAACGTCGAACGCCACGTCGCGCTCGTCGCGCTGGTCCTCGGGATCCTTCTCCCCTACATCGCCGTGGTGATCGCCAACGCCGGCCGCGAGAACGCGCCGTCGCTTCCGTCGACGTTCATCAATGTCCCCCACCCTCCCATGATCGCGCCGCCACGGCCGGACGACTCCGCGGAATCCGTCCAGGAGGACTTCGTGACCGACCCGGGGGCGCGGCTGCAGGGCGAGCCGCAGGAGCGGACCTGACCCCGATCGGGCCTTGCCCTGACCACCGAGGACCTTCGGAAAACGGAATCCAACGGCTCGCCAAGCTCAAGAAAAGCTCAGATCAATCACGTTGTTCCGGTGCCGGGCAGCAGCCCACCCGTGACATACTTCGTACGCGCTCCGCATCCCCCGTCGGAGCGACAGACCGACGCCGGGCAGCTCCCCCCGTGGCTGCTCGGCGTCGCCTTTTCCGAGCCGTCCAGGGTTGAAGAGGCGTCTAGGGTTGAGGAGTGAACTTCCCGCTCTTCCCCGATACGTCTTCCGCCCCCACCACTCCGCAGTGCTCGGCCAAGGGCTGTCGCACCGCCGCTGTGTGGGTGCTTGCCTGGAACAACCCGAAGCTGCATACGCCGGAGCGGCGCAAGACGTGGCTCGCTTGCGAGGAGCATCGCGAGCACCTGTCGAAGTTCCTGGGTGTGCGTGGGTTTTTGAAGGATGTGGTCCGGCTGGAGGAGTGGGTGGAGCCTGCGGGGTGAACTCACCCCTTGGGGGGTGCCGCCTCAGCCGCCGATCGCCGACATCGGCCTCTCCGGCTGCAGGAACGACGGGTCGTCCAGGCCCGAGCCCGCCTTCTTGCCCCACATCGCGAGGCGCCAGATGCGGGCGAGCTCCTCGTCGGGGGCGTCCGCGCGGAGTGCCGCGCGCAGGTCGGTCTCCTCGCTGGCGAACAGACACGTGCGTATCTGCCCGTCGGCCGTCAGGCGCGTGCGGTCGCAGGCCGCGCAGAACGGGCGGGTGACCGAGGCGATCACGCCGACGCGGTGCGGGCCGCCGTCCACGAGCCAGCGCTCGGCCGGGGCGGAACCCCGCTCGTCGGAGCCCTCCTCGGTGAGCTCGAAGCGGGTACGCAGTGAGGCGAGGATGTCGCCCGCGGTGACCATGCCCTCGCGCTTCCAGCCGTGCTGGGCGTCCAGGGGCATCTGCTCGATGAAGCGGAGCTCGTAGTCGTGCTCGACGGCCCAGGCGAGGAGGTCGGGGGCCTCGTCCTCGTTCAGCCCCGGCATCAGGACCGAGTTGACCTTGACCGGGTTCAGGCCTGCGTCGCGGGCGGCTTCGAGGCCCGCGATGACGTCCTTGTGGCGGTCGCGGCGGGTGAGGGTCTTGAAGGCTTCGGGGCGAAGGGTGTCCAGCGAGACGTTCACCCGGTCCAGGCCCGCCGCCTTCAGGGCGGTAGCCGTGCGCTGGAGGCCGATGCCGTTGGTGGTCAGGGACATCTGAGGGCGGGGGGTGAGCGCGGCGACCCGCTCCACGATGCCGACCAGGCCGGGGCGCAGCAGGGGCTCGCCGCCGGTGAAGCGGACCTCGGTGATACCGAGGCCGGTGACCGCGATCTCTATCAGGCGGACGATCTCGTCGTCCGTGAGCAGGTCGGGCTTGGCCAGCCACTGCAGGCCCTCTTCGGGCATGCAGTACGTGCACCTCAGATTGCACCGGTCGGTGAGCGAGACGCGCAGATCGGTGGCCACTCGGCCGTAGGTGTCGATGAGCACGTGGGCCCCCTCCCTCGATGCGGATCACTGCCAGACACGATCGAGCCTACGTGACGGGACCGACATCGAGAGCGGCCGGATCCCACGAGGTACGACGCGGCCGCGTCGTAGGGATCTACGACGCGGCCGTGAGCGGTGTCGAGTCAGTGCGCTCCGGTGCCCGTGAGGGACCGCACCTCCAGCTCGGCGTACTTGCCGGTGTCCGGTTCCTCCTTGGACAGGATCGTGCCCAGCCAGCCCAGCAGGAAGCCGACCGGGATCGAGATGATGCCCGGGTTCTCCAGCGGGAACCAGTGGAAGTCGACGTCCGGGAACATCGACGTGGCCTTGCCCGAGACCACCGGCGAGAACAGCACCAGGCCGACCGCCGTGGTCAGTCCGCCGTAGATCGACCAGAGCGCGCCCTGGGTGGTGAACCGCTTCCAGAAGAGGCTGTAGAGGATCGTCGGCAGGTTGGCGGAGGCGGCGACCGCGAAGGCGAGCGCGACCAGACCGGCCACGTTCAGGTCGCGGGCGAGGGCGCCGAGGCCGATGGAGACGATACCGATGGCGACCGTCGCGTAGCGGGCGGCGTTGACCTCTTCCTTCTCGGTGGCCTGGCCCTTCCTGATGACGTTCGCGTAGATGTCGTGTGCGAAGGAGGAGGACGAGGCCAGCGTCAGACCCGCGACGACCGCGAGGATCGTGGCGAAGGCGACCGCCGAGATGGTGGCGAGCAGGATCGCGCCCCAGGCCGAGTCGACACCGCCGAGGTGCAGCGCGAGCAGCGGGGCCGCCGTGTTGCCCGCCTTGTTGGAGGCGATGATCTCGTCCTGCGAGATGAGGGCGGCCGCTCCGAAGCCGAGCGCGATGGTCATCAGGTAGAAGCCGCCGATGATGCCGATCGCCCAGTTCACGGACTTTCGCGCGGCCTTGGCGTTCGGCACCGTGTAGAAGCGGATCAGGATGTGCGGCAGGCCCGCTGTGCCGAGGACCAGCGCGATGCCCAGCGAGATGAAGTCGATCTTCGAGGTGGTCGTGAGGCCGTACTTCAGACCCGGTTCCAGGAAGGCCGAACCCTTGCCGCTGTTCTCCGCCGCCGAGCCGAGCAGGTCGGAGATGTTGAAGTTGAACTTGAGCAGCACCAGGAAGGTGATGAGCAGGGTGCCGCCGATGAGCAGGACGGCCTTGACCATCTGGACCCAGGTGGTGCCCTTCATGCCGCCGATCGTCACGTACACGATCATCAGGATGCCGACGAGCGCCACGATGCCGACCTTGCCCGCGTCGCTGGTGATGCCGAGCAGCAGCGAGACGAGGACGCCCGCGCCCGCCATCTGGGCCAGCAGATAGAAGATCGACACGACGATCGTGGAGGTTCCGGCCGCCGTACGGACCGGGCGCTGGCGCATGCGGTACGCGAGGACGTCGCCCATCGTGTAACGGCCGGAGTTGCGCAGTGGCTCGGCGACCAGCAGCAGCGCCACCAGCCAGGCGACGAGGAAGCCGATCGAGTAGAGGAAGCCGTCGTAGCCGAAGAGGGCGATGGCGCCGGCGATGCCGAGGAAGGACGCCGCGGACATGTAGTCGCCGGAGACGGCGAGCCCGTTCTGAAAGGCGCTGAACTGGCGCCCGCCCGCGTAGAAGTCGGCCGCGTCCTTGGTCTGACGGCCCGCCCAGACGGTGATGACGAGGGTCGCGACGACGAACACCGCGAACAGGGAGATGATCAGCGGCCGGTGTTCGCTTGCTTCACCGGCCGCGAGAACGATCGAGGGGCTCATGCGCCGCCCTCCATCCGGGACTTGATGGCTTCGGCCTTGGGGTCGAGATTCGCGGCGGCGTGCCGCGAATACCACCAGGCGATGAGGAATGTGGTGAGGAACTGGGCGAGGCCCAGCACCAGGGCGACATTGATGTTGCCGAACAGCTTGGTGCCCATGAAGTCGCCCGCGTAGTTGGAGAGCAGGACGTAGAGCAGGTACCAGGCGATGAAGGCTACGGTCAGCGGAAAGGCGAAGGAGCGGTAGGAGCGGCGTAGTTCACCGAACTCCGCGCTCTCCTGCACCTCGACGAACTCCGCGGTCGAGGGGAGCTGGGGATCTGTCTTCGAGGGGGGCGGTGCGTCGGTAGCCACGGAGTCTCCTGGCGTTGCGGGTGCGGTTGCGACGGTGGACGAGGGCGAGTGGGGGTTCGCAGACCGGGACGGGTTGGGTACGGGCATGGCGTTCTGACCTCACGGCGACACGGATCACGTTGACCGGATGGCGAGGGTGTGCCCCGGGCGTGATCCAACAGGGGGCTCGATCGTGCTCGGGCTCCCTGCTCAACGTCACGGCGCCACGCATGGACCGGTTCAACTCCGGGGACTTCTTTCGGAAGTCGTCTCCGGCTTCTTGGGAAGTCATGTCCGGAAGTCGTTGCTGGCCGGCGCGGCCGGGAGATAGCTTCAGCCTGCACCACTCGTCATGCACCTGCCCGAGCACCACCTGTGTTCGGGCTCCTTTCGTTTCGGATGATGTGGAGATCCCATGGCTCATCTGCGCTCCAGACGCCGGCTCGCCCTCGCGGTGCCGGTCGTCCTGTCGCTCACCGCCTCGCTCGGTTTCCTGCCGGGCGCCGCGTCGGCCGCACCACTCACCGCGCCCGCCGCCCCGAGCGCGGACGGCCCCGATCTGGCGTACGTGGTCAACACCAAGACGGACCGTCACACGATCGGCTCAGTGGAGAAAGCGATCGCTGCGGCCGGCGGCACCGTCGTGATCTCGTACGAGAAGATCGGTGTGATCGTCGTCCACTCGGCCAACCCCGACTTCGGCCGGCAGATCCGCGCCGTGCGCGGAGTGCAGTCGGCGGGTGCGACGCGGACGGCGCCGCTGACGCCCTCGGGGACGACGGAGGAGGGCACGGCGCAGGTGCTGTCGGCCGCGCAGGCCGCCGAGGCCGCGAAGAGCGCCACCGCGGGCGAGGAGCCTCTCGAGGCCGACCAGTGGGACCTGCGCGCGATCGGCGCCGACAAGGCCGCGAAGATCAACCCGGGCAGCAGGAGCGTGACGGTCGCCGTGATCGACACCGGCGTCGACGACACCCACCCGGACATCGCCCCGAACTTCTCCCCCTCGCAGTCCGCGAACTGTGTGGGCGGCAAGGCGGACACCACGTACGGCGCCTGGCGTCCCGTGGACGCCGACCACTACCACGGCACGCATGTCGCGGGCGAGATCGCCGCGGCCCGCAACGGCGTCGGCGTCGCGGGCGTCGCGCCCGGCGTGAAGGTCTCGGGCATCACGGTGGCCGAGCCGGACGCGGGCCAGCTCTTCTTCCCGGAGAGCGTCGTCTGCGCCTTCGTGTTCGCCGCGGACCACGGCGTGGAGATCACCAACAACAGCTACTACGTGGACCCGTGGCTCTACAACTGCCTGGACGACCCCGACCAGCGGGCCATCGTCGACGCGGTGAACCGGGCCCAGCTGTACGCCCAGAAGAAGGGCGCCCTCAACGTGGCCGCGGCGGGCAACTCCAACCACGACCTCGACGCGGACGCCATCGTGGACGACTCCAGCCCCGACGACTCGACCCCCGTGACCCGGACGGTCGACCCGCACACGTGCTTCGACGTACCGACCCAGCTGCCGGGCGTCGTCACCGTGAGCGCGACCGGCGTCACGAACGCCAAGTCGTACTACTCCAGCTACGGCAAGGGTGTCATCGACGTCGCGGCACCCGGCGGCGACCGGTACAAGATCCCGGACACGCCGTCGCAGAACGGCCGCATCCTGTCCACCCTGCCGAACAACCAGTACGGCTTCCTCCAAGGTACGTCGATGGCGACGCCGCACGTCGCCGGAGTGGCCGCGCTGCTGAAGTCCAAGTACTGGTGGGCCACCCCCGCCCAACTCCAGGCGCTTCTGAAGGCCGAGGCGGACAACCCGGGTTGCCCGAGCGAGCCGTACGACGGGAACGGCGACGGTGTCGTGGACGCCACCTGCGAGGGCGGTAAGCGCCTCAACGGCTTCTACGGATCCGGGATCGTCAACGCGCTGCGGGCGGTCAAGTAACCACGGTTCAGGTAACCACGGTTCAAGTAACCACGGTTCAAGTAACCACGCTTGTCCACCCTTGAGCTTCCGCACGGCTCGTACAGCTCGTACCGCGAACGAACTGGAGAATCCATGACCGCGCCTCGTATGCGCTCCCGTCGCGCCATAGCCATTCCGCTGGGGATGGCCACCGCGACGGCTCTCGCCTTCCTGCCGAACGTCAGCGCCTCGGCAGCTCAGGCACCCGGGCAGGTCGCCACCGACGCGACCTCCCTCAGCTACATCGTCAACGTCAGCCCGGGGCACGGCACTTCTTCCTCCATCAAGAAGGCCATCACCGCAGCGGGCGGCACGATCGTGACGTCGTACGACCGGATCGGCGTGATCGTCGTCCACTCCTCGAACGCCGACTTCGCCAAGACGATCCGTGGCGTCCGCGGAGTGCAGTCTGCCGGTGCCACCCGCAACGCGCCGCTGCCCGCGCAGTCGACCACCGACGTGGGTACGCCCCAGGTGCTCAGCGCGCAGCAGGAGCAGGCCGCGAGCGCCGAAGCCGCCGCCGGGCAGGACCCGTTGGAGCCCCTGCAGTGGGATCTGCCCGCCATCAAGGCGGACAAGGCGCATGAGAAGACGCTCGGCAGCGACAAGGTCACCGTCGCCGTGATCGACACCGGCGTCGACGACACGCACCCCGACATCGCCCCGAACTTCGACCGGGACGCGTCGGTCAACTGCGTGACGGGCAAGCCGGACACGACCGACGGGGCCTGGCGTCCGAGTGCGGCGGAGAGCCCGCACGGCACGCATGTCGCGGGCGAGATCGCGGGCGCCAAGAACGGTGTCGGCATCACCGGTGTCGCGCCCGGCGTGAAGGTCGCCGGCATCAAGGTGTCCACGACGGCCGGCTACTTCTACACGGAGGCGGTCGTCTGCGGCTTCGTGTGGGCCGCCGAGCACGGCGTCGATGTCACCAACAACAGCTATTACACCGACCCCTGGTACTTCAACTGCAAGGACGACCCGGACCAGAAGGCCCTCGTCGACGCGATCACCCGCGCCTCGCAGTACGCCGAGAAGAAGGGCACGGTCAACGTCGCGGCGGCGGGCAACGAGAACTACGACCTGGCGGCCGACTCGATCACCGACCCGGTCTCCCCGAATGACGCGACACCTTCGGAGCGGGTCATCGATCCCTCCAAGTGCTATGACATCCCCACCCAGTTGCCGGGTGTGGTCACCGTGGCCGCGACGGGCGCCAAGGGCCTCAAGTCGTCGTTCTCCAACCACGGCCTGGGCGTCATCGACATCGCCGCGCCCGGCGGCGACTCGACGCGCTACCAGACCCCGGCCCCGCCCGCCACCAGCGGTCTGATCCTCGGCCCGCTCCCCGGCGGCGGGTGGGGCTACATGGCCGGTACGTCGATGGCGTCCCCGCACGTCGCCGGTGTCGCCGCGCTCATCAAGTCGACCCACCCGTACGCCCCCGCCGCCCTGGTGAAGGCGCTGCTGTACGCCGAGGCCGACGCCACGCCGTGCACCGATCCGTACGACATCGACGGCGACGGCAAGATCGACGCGGTCTGCGAGGGCACCAAGAACCGCAACGGCTTCTACGGCTGGGGCACCGCTGACGCGCTGGACGCGGTGACGAAATAACTCTCGTGCAACTCCCGTGAGGGGGTGGGGCCGGGTGATCGCCGAAGCCCGTCCCCACCCGCCATGTTGACTCAGTACACCCGGCATAGTGCTTGTATGACGCCATCAGATGCTGGTGCGGAGACGGAGTTCGTGTGGGCGGCGCTGGGCGGGGACCCCGCGCTTGTGTCCCGGGTGTCGACGGTCGCACGGACGGGCGCGCTTGACGCCCGGCTGCCCGTACGGGAGTTGGCGCGGGCGTGCGTCGGGGCGTGCGCTCTCGCGGGCGCCGAGTTGACCGCCCTTCGCTCCGGGCGGGACGTGCCCGAGGTGCGGGTCGACGACGGGGCCGTGGCCACGGCGTTCGTGAGCGAGCGGCACCTGTTGATCGATGGACGGGCGCCCGTCAACTTCGCGCCGTTGTCACGGTTCTGGCGGACCGCCGACGGCCGGGTGCGGACGCACGCGAACTATCCCCACCATCGGGCGCGGCTGCTGAGCGCGCTGGGGCTGCCCGGCGACGCGTCGGTGGACACCGTCGCCGCTCATCTCGCGGAGCGGTCCGCCGTGGACGTGGAGGACACCGTGTACGCGGCCGGTGGCCTCGCCGTCGCCCTGCGTACGGCGAAGGAGTGGGCGGCGCACGAGCAGGGCGCGGCGGTGGCGCAGAAGCCTCTGCTGACCTCGGAGCGGATCGGCGACGCGCCGGTACGCGCGCTCGCGCCGCTCGCCGGTGCCCCGCTGCTGCCCGCGGCGGGCGTCCGCGTCCTGGACCTCACGCGGGTCATCGCGGGCCCGGTCGCCACCCGCACGCTCGCCCTGCTGGGGGCCGACGTCCTGCGCGTGGACGCACCGCGGCTTCCCGAACTCCCCGACCAGCACGCCGACACCGGCTCCGGCAAGCGTTCCACCACTCTCGACCTGGCGACCGACCGGCGCGCCTTCGAGGAACTGCTCGCCGAGGCCGATGTCGTGGTCACCGGATACCGGCCCGGGGCGCTGGACCGGTTCGGGCTCACGCCTCGGGCGCTGGCCGAGCGACGGCCCGGGCTGGTGGTGGCGCAGTTGTCGGCGTGGGGCGGGTACGGGCCGTGGGCCGAGCGGCGGGGCTTCGACAGTCTGGTGCAGGTCGCCACCGGGATCGCGGAGATCGAGGGTTCGGCGGAGCGGCCGGGCGCGCTGCCCGCGCAGGCCCTCGACCACGGCACGGGGTATCTGCTCGCGGCCGCCGTGCTCCGGTCGCTCACCGCACAAGCGCAGGAGGGTGGGACACGGCTCGTGCGGCTGGCGCTGGCCCAGACGGCGGCGTGGCTGGTGAACGGGCTTGTGCGGGAGAGGAGTTCGGCGGGGACCGCGTACACACCGGATCCCTGGCTCGCCGAGCGGGACAGTGCTCTGGGGCGGCTGCGGTACGCCCTGCCGCCGGTCTCCTTCGCGGACGGGCCGGAGGACTGGTCACGGCCGCCGAGCCCCTGGGGGACCGATTCCGCCCGGTGGGCTTGAGTACCGGGTCGGCCGGACACGTACGTATGGGCGGAATACCGTTCTGCCAGTTGTTTCACCTTGCTTGCCCGGATCTGTGTCGACTGGTGAAGTCTTGAGGTGACGTTGATACGACCGAGAGCCGAGGGGGTCGACGCGAGTGGCCCGGGGCGGCGGCCCGCCGTCGGACGGGCCGTCGCCGTACTCGCCCTGGTGGCCGTGGCCGCGCTGATCCCGCTGCTCGGCCCACGTGCCGCGCTGTCCGACACCGGCGAGGCCGCGGCTCCCGGAGTCGGCGGCATCGCCCTGCTGCGTGCGGTCCTGTTCGCGGCGCTGTGCGTCCCGGTCGGCGAACTGTTCGCGGCCAGGCTGGCCCGCCGGGTGCCGGGCGCGCCCCTGGGGGAGGCGCCTCGCAGTTGGGCGACCTACGCCGCCGCGGCCGGCTTCGTCGCCGCGCTGGGGCTCGCCTCGGTCGTGGCCACCGGCAATCTGCTGCCGCACCACCTCTCCGACATGGACATCGGCGGGCTCTACCGGACCCGGGACGGCAAGCTCGCGCTCCTGGAGGTCAACGCGTTCGCCGCGGCCGGACTGTGCGCTCGCTCGCGTCGACCGGCCACCCAGGTGTGGCCGCTGGCCGCGGTGGCCGTCGCGGAGGCGCTGCGTGCCCACCCCGCGACGGAACACAGCCCGCTCGTCGGCTCCGGCCTGACGCTCGTTCATGTGACGTGCGCGGCGCTGTGGGTGGGCGGTCTGCTGCACGTCCTGCGGATGCTGCGGAAGTGGCGTAATTCGGAGGCGGGTGTGGCACTGCTCGGCCTCTACGCGCGCGTGGCGGCCGTCCTGTTCGCGGCGGTCACCGCGACGGGTGTCTGGAGCGGGCTGCGCCGGATGCCGTCCGGCACAGTCCTGGACCAGCTGACGGACACGTCGTACGGGCGCACCCTGCTCGCCAAGCTGGTGCTGGTGGCCGCCGTCGCCGTGCTGGCGCTGCTCGCGCGGCTGCGGTTGCGCCGGACCACGGACCGGCTCAGTGCCTACGTGCCCGCGCGCGCGGAGGTGGTGGCACTGGGCCTGGTCGTGGCGGCATCGGGGCTCCTGACGGCGCTGCCGCTGCCGATCAGGTGGTGACCCTCGGTCGGCAGCCTCGGTCGGTGAACTCAGTTGGCGACGAGGACCTTGAGGGCCGTGCGCTCGTCCATGGCCTTGTAGCCCTCCGGCACGCCTTCGAGTCCGACGGTCCGGTCGAAGACGGGCGACGGGTCGATGGTCCCGTCGAGGACGTCGGGCAGCAGCTCCGGAATGTAGGCGCGCACGGGCGCGACACCGCCGCGCAGCGCGATGTTCCGGTCGAACATCACCCCGAGGTCGAGACCCGTACCGCTGCCGTGCGGCACCCCGACGAAGCCGATGGCGCCGCCGTCGCGGGTGATGTTCACTGCCGTCCGCATGGACTGCTCGGTGCCGACCGCCTCGACGACGGCGTGCGCGCCCTGGCCCCGGGTCAGCTCGCGCACGGCCTCGACGGCCGCCTCGCCGCGCTCGGCGACGACGTCCGTGGCACCGAATCGGCGCGCGATGTCCGTACGCACCTGGTGGCGTCCGAGCGCGATGATCCGCTCGGCGCCGAGCCGCTTGGCTGCCAGCACGGCACACAGCCCGACGGCCCCGTCCCCGACGACGGCGACGGTGGTGCCCTTCTGGACCCCCGCGCCGAGGGCCGCGTGGTGGCCCGTGCCCATGACGTCGGACAGCGTCAGCAGCGCCGACAGCAGGTGGTCGTCGGAGGCCGCGTCCTTGGGCAGTTGTACGAGGGTGCCGTCGGCGAAGGGCACGCGCACGGCCTCGCCCTGCCCGCCGTCGTACCCCACGGAGCCCCAGAAGCCGCCGTGCTCGCACGAGGTGGTAAGTCCCTCACGGCAGTAGTCGCAGACGCCGTCGGACCACATGAAGGGCGCGACCACCAGGTCACCGCGTCGCACGCCGGTCACATCGGAGCCGGTCTCCTCGACGATGCCGAGGAACTCATGTCCGATCCGCTGCCCCGCCTGCCGGGCGGCCTCGCCGCGGTACGCCCACAGGTCGCTGCCGCAGATGCAGGACCGCAGCACCCGGACGACCGCGTCGGTGGGCAGCCGCACCACGGGCTCGGGCACGTCCTCCACGCGCATGTCGTACGGGGCGTGGATGGTGGTGGCGCGCATGGAGAGGGTCCTTCTCGTGCGGGGCGTCAGTGGGTGTGCTCAGGGGGTGGTTGAGCGCCTCTCACCGTACGCCGCCGCGGGCGCGGGTCGCTCGCCGAGGGTGCCCAGCACCCCGCGGACCAGCAGAAACTGGGCGGCGGCATACGTGAGCATGATCCAGAAGTCCGGCCTCGGCAGCTGTGGCCAGGTGGCGACGCCGGTGGCGATGAGCGTGTCCGAGACCATGAAGAGGGCGCCGCCGAGCCCTGCTACGGGCCCGAGCCGCGTGGCCCCGTACGCCATCGCCGTCAGCAGCAGGCTGTAGCCCGCGACGGGGACGCGGAGACCGGCGGGCAGGTCGGGCCACAGGAGGGTGACGGTGGCGACGAGGGCGACCGCATACCCACCGGCGAGCCAGGCTCCACGCGCGCGTGGAGTGCTCTTTTCGAAGGGCCTCTCGAAGAGTTCGAAGGGTTTCTTGAAGAGCAGGAGATAGCAGACATGTCCGGCCGCGAAGGAGGCCATCCCCACGAGGAAGGCCGGGTCGGCGTCGGAGAGGAGCAGAACGTCGCCGCCCCAGCCGCAGAGCAGCGCGGCGACCAGCAGGCGCGGGCCACCGCGTACGGCCACGTGGGCGGCGAGGAGAGGCATCAGGAGCGGTTTGGCGACCATGTGCCCGGCATCGAACCCGACGGCGAGCGAGACGAGGTCCACCACCGTCGCGACACCGAAGGAGACGAGCAGCACGCGCGCGTGGCGTTCGGTCACGCGACGGGCTCCGTGACCGACGTCTTCGCGGCGGCCACCGGCGTGGGCTGCCAGCCGGGCCCCCTGAACACCCGCCCCGCCCGCTCGCGCCAACTCGTCGCCGCCTTCAGGTCCCTGGCGATGGCGGCGTACTCATGGGTGGCGACGCGCAGGGGGTTGTACGTGGCGATGTTCTTGGTGAGCCCGTAGAGGGGGCGCTCGGTCTCCGGGACGAACGATCCGAAGAGCCGGTCCCAGACAATGAGGATCCCGCCGAAGTTGCGGTCCAGATAGCCGCCCTGGGAGGCATGGTGGACGCGGTGGTGGGACGGGGTGTTGAAGACGAACTCGAAGGCGCGGGGCAGCTTGTCGATGCGCTCGGTGTGGATCCAGAACTGGTACACGAGGTTCGCGGACGAGCAGAACGCGAGTGCGGCGGGGTGCACGCCCAGGGCGATGAGCGGCACGTAGAAGGGCCAGACCGTCCAGGTCGTCCAGGGCTGGCGCAGCGCGGTGGTGAGGTTGAACTTCCGGCTGGAGTGGTGGACCACGTGGCAGGCCCAGAGGATGCGGATCACGTGGTGTCCGCGGTGGGACCAGTAGTAGAAGAAGTCCTGCGCGAGCAGCATCAGCGGGATCGTCCACCACAGGACGGGCACCCTGAGGGGGGTCAGTTCGTGGATCGCCGTGTAGACGGCGACGATCGGGATCTTCCACAGGAAGTCGAAGGCGAGACTGCCCAGTCCCATGCCGAGGCTCGTCGCGGCGTCCTTCGTCTCATAGCCCGCGGCATCGTCGTCCGGGTGGATCCTGACGCTCACCATCTCGATCACGGTGAGCAGCACGAAGGCGGGTATCGACCAGACCACGACATCGGGGAGGTTCGGCATGGGTGCACCGTAGAACCGCTGGTCCGCTGCGGCTAGGGGTTGTTACCCACAAGTATTACCGGCGGTACGCGCTTGCTTCTTGGTGATCTCCGCCAACTGTCAGGGGCACGCCGCGCGGTGCGTTCACGCCCCCGCCGCTCCCAGCAGGGCCCCCGCCGCGTACGTCACCGCCATCGCCAGCGCTCCTCCGGCCACGTTCCGCAGCACCGCCCTCCTCGCGTTCGCCGCCCCCAACCGCGCGCTGCTCCACCCGGTGAGGACGAGCGCGGCCAGCACCGAGACGACCGTGACCCAGAGCCGCCAGTCCACCGGCGGCAGCACGATCGCCAGCAACGGCAGCAACGCCCCCACGGTGAACGCGAGGAAACTCGCCCCCGCCGCGTTCCACGGGTTGGTGAGCGCGTCGGGGTCGATGCCGAGCTCCACGCGCGCGTGAGCCTTCAACGCGTCCCGTTCCGTCAGCTGAACCGCTGCCTCATGAGCCACCTCCCGCGACAGGCCCCGCCCCTGAAGCAACTCCGTCAGCTCCTCCAGCTCGGCCTCCGGCTGCTCCTTGAGCTCCCGTTTCTCCATCGCGAGGGCGGCCAACTCCGAGTCCCGCTGGGTGGAGACGGACACGTACTCGCCCGACGCCATCGACATGGATCCGGCCAGCAGCCCGGCGAGGCCGGCCGTCAGCAGGGTCGAGCGGTCGTCCGTCGCTCCGGCCACACCGACGACGAGACCCGCGGTGGACACGATGCCGTCGTTCGCGCCCAGGACCGCCGCCCGGAGCCAGTTCAGTCGGGACCCCAGCGCCTCGCCGTGAGCCTCGTCGTGCGTGGGTTCGGTCACCTCCGGAGGATGGCATCCCGGAGGTCACCAGACACGTACCGACCCTCCCCTCGCGAAGACCGGGCTCGTCGCGTCCGCGGGCGGGTCTCCCAGCGGCTGTGCCAGTTCGTCCACCGTCGGTCCCGTCTTCGCCGCGAGCAAGTCCAGGTACGCCAGGTCGAAGCCGTACACGCGGGCCGCGTTGCCGCCGACCATGGCCGCGATCTCCTCCCGCGGCAGGCCCGCGTAGGCGATGCGCAGGCCCTCGCGGGAGTAGGGGTAGGTGCCCTCGTCGTGTGGGTAGTCGCTGCCCCACATGATCTTGTCGAGGCCGATGCGGTCCCGGAGCGGTACCTCGTGCGGGCGCATGAAGCTGGCGCCGACGAAGCAGTTGTCCCGCCAGACTTCCGAAGGGCCCTTGCCCATCGCCGCGGCCAGTCCCGCGCCGAATTTCGACTCGGCCGTCGACGCCTTCGTCGCGGCTGCGACCAACCGGCCGTGGTAGTAGTCCAGCATGTCGAGCACCCCGGGGATCCAGCCCGAGCCCTGCTCGGTCAGCACCAGCTTCAGGGCCGGGTGACGGCGGAAGGCGCCGCCGAACACCAGGTGCCACAGCGCCCGGTGCGAGAACCACGTCGTCTCCACCATGAAGACCGCCCGCGCGGCCGGCTCCTCGCCCAGGGGCGGCGACGCCGAGCCCGCGTGATGGTTCACCGGCACGCCCAGCTCCGCGCACACCGCCCAGATCGGGTCGTACGCCGACGAGTACAGCTCGGGCAGGCCCGAACCCGGGGGTGTGCCGGGCAGCAGGAGACCGCCCGTGAGCCCCGCGTCCGCCGCCCAGCGGATCTCCCGCACGGCCTCGTGCACGTCGTTCAGGAGGATCTGGAAGACGCCCGCCCGGCGGCCCGGCGCGGCCGCGCAGAAGTCCGCGAGCCACCGGTTGTGGGCACGCAGTCCGGCCCACCGCCGCTCGAACTCCTGCGCCGTCGGCGCCGGCGCCATCAGGGAGGCCGACGGGAAGAACGGCGGGATGGTGTTCGGGAAGACGACCTCCGCGACGATCCCGTCCGCCTCCAGCTCCGCGAGGCGCCGCTCGGAGTTCCAGTTCTTGTCGGCCGTGTCGGCGAGCAGGTCCTCGTAGGGATTGACGTACGTGGCCGCCCACGCGTCGAACGCCTCGTGGTGTTCCTTCGCCAAGTACGGCCGGTAGTCCAGGAGATCGGCGCCCGCGTGGCAGTCGGCGGAGATCACCGTGTACCGGTCGTGCCGGTCGTCGGTCAGGCCGTACCGGTCGTCGGTCATGGGGTCACCCCCAGGGCCGGGAAGTCGTGGTCGGTCAGCCAGTGCCGTCCCACCTCGCGCGAGCGCGCCCACGACGCCTCCACGGCCGTCTGGTCGTCGCTCTGGCCGAGATCGGCGGGAGTGGGGCCGATACGCCGGGCGAGCGGGGTCAGCCGCTCGACGTCGAAGCCGAAGACGTCCGCGGCCGCGAGACCGAGGATGCGGCGGGTCTCCGACACGGGGATGTCATGGAAGGTTTTCGACAGCCACGCGCGCGTGTCGGGCCAGGTGCCCTCGGGGTGCGGGAAATCGCTGCCCCAGAGGATGTTGTCGACGCCGATCTCGTAGCGCTGGGCGAGTTCGCGGCGCTTGGTGTTCGTCGCGCAGATGAAGATCTGCCGGTCCAGGTACTCGTGCGGGGGCCGCTTCAGCTCCGCGAAAGGCGAGAGCTTCTTGCCGCCGTGCGCGCCGAGATAGAGGCGGTCCATGAACCAGAGGAGGTTCGGCAGCCACCAGCAGCCCGACTCCGCGACACCGAACTTCAGTCCCGGATGGCGTTCGAAGACACCCGACCAGAGCAGGAACCAGAAGGGGCGGGCGGGCCACCACGTCACCTCGCTGACGTAAATGCCCAGGTGGTCGCCGTACTCGTGGCGCGGCGCCGCCCCGGAGTGGGTGACCACCGGCATCCCGCACTCGGCGGCCGCGGCCCACACGGGGTCGTAACGGCGGTCGTGGTACGGCTCCTTGTCGACCCACATGGAGGGGATCATCAGCGCGCCGAGGCCCGACTCCTTGGCGCGGTACACCTCCGCGACGACGGTGTCGGGCGAGGCCGTGATGGGCAGCAGGGCGACACCGCAGTGCCGTTCGGGGTGCTCGGAGACGAAGTCGGCCAGCCAGCGGTTGTGCGCCTGCGCGCCCGCCATGCCGAGCTGCGGGTCCTGGTCCCCGGAGAGGCCGAGGCCCACGCCGAAGGGAGCGGCCGTCCGGCTGTCCACGGCGTCCGCGTCGGGGAAGACCACCTCGCCCGCGACGCCGTCGCCGTCCAGTTCCTTGAGGCGCTGCGCGGTGTCCCAACCGCCGCGCAGCCCCTCCTCGTTGTCCTGGAACCACTTGCTCGCGAACGCCTCGTTGCGGACGCCGAGCCGCGTCATCTCCTCGCGGCGCCGGTCGCGGCCCGCGAGGAATTCGTCGAAGTCCCGGTGGAAACGGGAGTCCAGATAGGGCCGGTACTCCTCGGTGGGGAGCCCGGCATGGCAGTCGGAGGAGATGATCAGATAGGGGTCCCGGTCGGTCATCGCCCGCCTCCTCAGTCCAGAATGAAGTTCTCCAGGTACGACGGGTCGGCGCGGTCGAGCATCGACTGCGACCGCGCCCGGATCTGCCGGTCGCTGTGCTCGCTCTCGGGCAGCAGCCAGAACCGGTCCGCGCGAATCCCCTCGGCTACGAGGTCGGCGACCTCCTCGACCGGCGTGAACCGCACCTCCTGCCCCGCCTCCTTCATCGCGGCCTCCCATTGGTCGAGGCTGCGGTACGGGGTCTTTCGCGGCTGCTGTTTCGCGTACCGCGACGGCCGGTTGCGGTACGACTCCCACAGGCCCGTACGGAGCATGTGGGGCCCCGGGAACAGCACGGACGCCCCCACGCGCGCGTGCTCCGCCTTCAGCTGCGCGTACAGGGACTCGGTCATCGTCACCACGGCCGCCTTGGTGACGGCGTACACCGACGCGGTGGGCAGCGGGGCGATCCCGCC
Organism: Streptomyces sp. SD15; assembly: GCF_054462255.1. NCBI lineage: Bacteria > Bacillati > Actinomycetota > Actinomycetes > Kitasatosporales > Streptomycetaceae > Streptomyces > Streptomyces sp. SD15. Next base: position 21,790 of record NZ_JBTLMO010000043.1, read on the forward strand.
GTCGCCCGACGAGGTGTTGACGACATGGCCCGGCTCTCCCCCGGCGATCATCCGCGGGACGAACGCCTGGATGCCGTGGAAGACGCCCCAGACATTGACGGCGAAGGCCCACTTCCAGTCGTTCGGGTCGTGCTCCCACATGCGGCCCTCCGCACCGGAGCCGACGCCGGCGTTGTTGCACAGGACGTGCACGGCGCCGTACTTCTCGTACGTGTCCGCCGCGAGCGCGAAGACCTCCTCGCGCTCCCCGACATCCACCACGCGCGCGTGCACGTCGGCGCCGTCCGCCCGCAGTTCATCGGCCGCCTTCCCCAGGGCGCCCTCCTCGACGTCCGCGAGGACCACCTTCAGCCCGTCCGCCGCGAACCGCCGTGCCATCGCCAGCCCGATGCCGCTCGCCGCACCGGTGACGACGGCGACCTGTCCTGCTCGAAGATCCATCAGAGACTCCCTTCGGGAGGCCCGTCGAGGATCTGCCGCGGGTCGTCGTAGCGCTGGTGGATGTACGGCAGCAACGCCTGTGCGCTGACCCGCTCGGCCACCTTGCCCCGCTGGTCGGTGGTCTTCTCACCGAGGGTGATCTCGACGAGTTCGCGTACGGGGAGGTCGGCGACCGGGTCGTACATCGACTCGCGCAGGACGACGTCCCCGGTGACGCGCTCCAGCTTGCGCACCTTCTCGTTGCGCAGGCAGTGCACGAGCACGGGGTCCGCGTCGAAGCCGGAACCGTCCACCGCGGGAAGGAACTTGAAGTAGAAGTCGGTCCTCTGGGCGGGCTCCGGGAGGGGCAGGTCGCCGCTGATGGCACCGCGTACCTCGACGAAGGCGATGCCGTGCCGGGCGAGCGCGGCGCGTACGAGGAGACCGTCGCGCTCGACGGTCACCTCGCCGAGCTTCTTGGGCTCCCCGAAGACCTCGCGGCCGCCGATGAGAGCCCGCTCGTGGGTCATCGGCATGACGAGCGGGTACCAGCCCTCGACGCCGTCATGCGCCGCGGCGACGGCGAACGAGCCCGCTCCCAAGGGGTACCCGGGCAGATCCACCTTGCTGATGTTCACCCGCACCAGGGGCCGCCCGGTGGGTTTGAGCGGGGGCGGCAGAACCGCCGCGACCGCGTCCGGATCGCTCTCCCAGACGGCCACCACTCCGGTGGACCAGATGTCGGGGAGCTTGGCGCTCGCGGTGCGCGCGGCGTCGATCTCCGCCTCGGTCCGTGCTCCGTACCGCACTCGTGCCATGGTTCCGTACCACCCTTCGTGGGCCGTTACCTGCTGGTGGCGCGCAGCACGGTTGCAGCACCCGGGCCAAAGGTCCATAGCCGTGCGCCTCGGGGCTTGCACCAACCGAAACCAAGAGGAACCAGGCGGAACCACCAGATGACCCTGGCCCCAGAAAGGCTCGGTGGCCCCGGAGGGCACGACCGGGCCCGTGCAGCGGCGGCCGGCGGGTGGGCGTGGCGTCAACTTCGGTATGGTTCGGTGCGATTGCGCGGTGCACGCGCGCGTGGCCGCGTCCCAGGCCCTCGGAGGCCCGCGTTCCGGTAAGGCGGGGGCCGGACTGTCAGTCGCGGCCCGTATCCTCAGTGACCATGCTCGAAGACCTGACGACCGCAGCGTCACCAGTCTCCTGGCCGGCCGCGTATCCGCAGGGGTACGCGGTCGTCGACGTGGAGACCACCGGCCTCGCCCGGGACGACCGGATAATCTCGGCCGCCGTCTACCGGCTGGACGCGCGCGGCGAGGTCGAGGACCACTGGTACACGATGGTCAACCCGGAGCGGGACCCGGGCCCGGTGTGGATCCACGGTCTGACGAGCGACGTGCTCGAAGGTGCCCCGCTCTTCCAGGACATCGCCGAGGAGTTCGCCGACCGGCTCGCCGACCGCGTGCTCGTCGCGCACAACGCGGTCTTCGACTGGTCGATGATCGCCCGGGAGTACGCGCGCGCGGAGCGTGAGGCGCCGGTGCGCCAGCGGCTGTGCACCATCGCGCTCGCCAAGGAGCTGAACCTTCCGCTGCCCAACCACAAGCTGGAGTCGCTGGCCGCGCACTTCGGCGTCGTACAGCAGCGGGCGCACCACGCGCTGGACGACGCGCGCGTGCTGGCCGAGGCGTTCCGGCCGAGCCTGCGGGCCGCCGCGCGCGACGGGATCCGGCTGCCGTTGCTGGAGTGCCGACCGCTCAAGGAGTGGTCCGACAGCGCCGCGGCACCGCGGATCGGGCGGCAGTCCGGTGGCGACTCATCCAGCGGTTACTCGTCCGGTGGATACCCGTCCGGGAGTTGGCGCCCCTCGCGCAAACGCCCCGCATGCCCCTACCCCAACCCAGGTCGGTACGAAGAGGGCAAACCGCTCAAGCAGGGCATGCGGGTCGCCTTCTCCGGGGACACGTCCGTCGACCGCGAGCTGCTGGAGGACCGCGCCGTCGAGGCCGGGCTGCATGTCGCGACGAGCCTGTCCCGGCTGACCAGCCTGCTCGTCACGAACGATCCGGACTCCAGTACATCCAAGGTGGTCAAGGCCAGGCAGTTCGGGACCCCGGTGATCGACGAGGCGGCGTTCGGCCAGCTGCTGCGGGATGTGGAGCCCGCGTCACAGAAATGACCGGGCCACCGGCATGGCCGAGGCCGCCGACGTGACCGGGGCCCTGACGTGCCGGAGGACCGCTGACGGACGACGGGAGCGTACGGGTGATTGGCGGACGACTCGCCCGGCGTTCGCTAGCCCGCGCCGCGTCGACGCCCCACCCTGTGGCGCATGGCGAGATGTGAAGTTTGCGGCAATGACTACGGCATGACGTTCGAGGTGCACGCACAGGGCTCGGTGCACGTCTTCGACTGTTTCTCCTGCGCGATCCACCGGATGGCCCCCATCTGCGAGCACTGTCGCGTCCAGATCATCGGCCAAGGGGTCGAGGTCGAGGGCCACTGGTTCTGCGGCGCCCACTGCGCCCGCGCGGAGGGGAAGGTGGGGATCATCGACAAGGTGTGAGGGCACGCGGGGGTGTGGCCCTCGACGGGACCCTCCCGTCGAGGGCCAATTGGTGCGGGGTACCGTCAATGGGGTGTACCGCTTCCTGTTGTCCCGGCAATGGGTGATCCTCACCCTTGTGACGCTCCTGCTCATCCCGACGATGATCCGGCTGGGCTTCTGGCAGCTGCACCGTCATGAGCACAAGGTCGCGCTGAACGAGGTGATCTCGCAGTCGCTGGCGGCCGATCCGGTGCCCGCCGAGTCGCTCACGGCGCCGGGGCAGCACGTGGAGCACGAGGACCTGTACCGCCGGGTGACCGCGAAAGGCACGTTCGACACCGCGGACGAGGTCGTCGTACGGCGTCGTACGAACGCCGACGGCGAGGTCGGCTACCACGTCCTGACCCCGTTCGTCCTGGACGACGGCCGGGTGCTGATCGTCAACCGGGGCTGGATCCCCTCCAACGGCTCGCAGACCGCGTTCCCGAAGATCCCGGCGCCCACGAAGGGCGAGATCACCGTCACCGGGCGGCTGATGCCGGACCAGACGACCGGCGACAGCGGCATCAAGAACATCCAGGGCCTGCCCGACCGCCAGGTCATGCTGATCAACAGCGAGCAGCAGGCGAAGAGCCTCGGCAAGCAGGTCCTCGGCGGCTACATCGAGCAGACCTCGCCCGAGCCCAAGGGCGACTCCCCCGAGCTGATCCGCGACCCCGAGCACAACGACATCGGTCCGCACATGGCCTACGCGATCCAGTGGTGGCTCTTCTCGGCGGGCGTGCCCGTGGGCTGGATCATCCTCGTCCGCCGCGAGCGCCGCGACCGGGCGGCAGCCGCCGCGTCGGAGGTCCCTCGGGAGCCGGCCACGGCGGCCGTGTAGCTCGGCGTCTCGAACCGCCCCCCGAACCCGACCCCCGCGTCACCCGGTCGGCCCCCGCGCAGATTGACCCCGTCTCTTGCCGGGAACTCGCCCCACGTGCACCCACGCATCGAGGACTACGCGCTCATCGGGGACGAACAGACCGCCGCTCTGGTGGGCCGGGACGGGTCCGTCGACTGGCTCTGTCTGCCACGGTTCGACTCGGCGGCCTGCTTCGCCGCGCTGCTGGGCGACGAGGAGAACGGCCACTGGCGGATCGCACCCACGGGCGCGGGCCCGTGCACCCGGCGCGCGTACCGGCCGAACACGCTGGTGCTCGACTCCGAGTGGGAGACGGACGAGGGCGCGGTCCGTGTCACCGACTTCATGCCGCAGCGCGAACACGCGCCCGATCTCATCCGCATCGTCGAAGGCCTCAGCGGCCAGGTGACGGTGCACAGCACCCTGCGGCTGCGCTTCGACTACGGCTCGGTCGTGCCGTGGATGCGCAGGGCGGACGGCCACCGGGTGGCCGTCGCGGGCCCCGACTCGGTGTGGCTGCGCAGCCACCCCCAGGTACGCACCTGGGGCAAGGACTTCCGTACGCACTCGGAGTTCACCGTGGAGCCGGGCGAGCAGGTCGCCTTCGTACTGACCTGGCATCCCTCGCACGAGTCGCGCCCACCGCTCGTCGACCCGTACGAGGCGCTGCGCTCCAGCGTCGACGACTGGCAGGCGTGGGCGGCGCGCTGCCGTTACGACGGTCCGCACCGGGACGCCGTCGTCCGCTCCCTGATCACCCTCAAGGCCCTCACCTACGCGCCGACCGGCGGGATCGTGGCCGCCCCCACCACCTCGCTCCCGGAGGAACTCGGCGGCCTGCGCAACTGGGACTACCGCTACTGCTGGCTGCGCGACTCCACGCTCACCCTCGACGCGCTCCTGTCGGCGGGGTACCACGAGGAGGCCGAGGCCTGGCGCGACTGGCTGCTGCGCGCGGTCGCGGGCGACCCGGCGGACCTGCAGATCATGTACGGCCTCTCCGGTGAGCGCCGGCTGCCCGAGTTCGAGCTGCCGTGGCTGCCCGGCTTCGCCCGCTCGTATCCGGTCCGGATCGGCAACGAAGCCGTGAAGCAGTTGCAACTGGACGTGTACGGCGAGGTCATCGACTCGCTCTCGCTGGCCCGGCGTTCGGGCCTGCCTTCCAAGCCGCACATGTGGCGGCTGCAGTGCGCCCTGATGGAGTTCCTGCGGACGGCCTGGCGGCAGCCGGACGAGGGGATCTGGGAGGTGCGCGGCCCGCGTCGGCACTTCGTGTACTCGAAGGTGATGGCGTGGGTGGCCGCGGACCGCGCCGTACGCGCGCTGGAGAGCGACTCGACCCTCACCGGCGACCTGGACGGCTGGCGCGCGATGCGCGAAGAGGTGCACCAGGAGGTGTGCGAGCGCGGTTTCGACGCCGAGCGGAACACCTTCACGCAGTTCTACGGTTCACGCGAACTGGACGCCTCCCTGCTGCTCATCCCGCGCGTCGAATTCCTGCCGCCCGACGATCCACGGGTCGTCGGCACCATCGACGCGGTGCGCGCGGATCTCGAACGCAACCGCTTCCTGCTGCGCCGCTACAGCGACGAGGGAACCGACGTCGACGGGCTGCCGGGCGGCGAGGGCGCCTTCCTCGTCTGCTCGTTCTGGCTCGCGGACGCGCTGCATCTGACGGGCCGTACACAGGAGGCGCGCGCGCTGTTCGAGCGGCTGATCGGGCTGGCCAACGACGTGGGGCTGCTGTCCGAGGAGTACGACCCCGTCGCGCGCCGCCAGCTCGGCAACTTCCCGCAGGCGTTCAGCCACCTCGGCCTGGTGGGGACCGCCCTCAACCTGTTCGGGGGCGGGAAAACGGGATAGGGGAGGATGGGGGCATGGATCTTGGACTGAAGGACCGGGTGTACGTCGTCACGGGAGCCACCCGTGGCCTGGGCAACGCCGCCGCGCGGGAGCTCACCGCCGACGGCGCGAAGGTGATCATCACCGGGCGGGACGAGAAGACGGCCGCCGACGCGGCGTCCACGCTCGGCCCGAACGCGGTCGGGGTGGCCGCCGACAACGCCGACCCGGGGACCCCGGCCCGGCTGATCGCCGCGGCTCGCGAGCACTTCGGCGGATTCGACGGCATTCTGATCAGCGTCGGCGGCCCGCCGCCGGGGTTCGTCGCGGACAACACGGACGAGCAGTGGACGGCCGCGTTCGAGTCCGTCTTCCTGGGCGCGGTCCGGCTTGCCCGAGCGGCCGCCGCCGAGCTCGGCGAGGGCGGTGTCATCGGCTTCGTCCTGTCCGGCTCGGTGTACGAGCCGATCCCGGGGTTGACCATCTCCAACGGTCTGCGCCCGGGCCTCGCGGGCTTCGCCAAGTCCCTCGCGGACGAGCTGGGCCCGCGCGGCATCCGCGTCGTCGGCCTGCTTCCGGCCCGTATCGACACGGACCGCGTGCGCGAGCTGGACGGCTTCTCCGCAGACCCGGAGGCCACCCGCGCTGCCAACGAGGCCCGTATCCCGCTGCGCCGCTACGGCACCCCGGAGGAGTTCGGCCGCACGGCCGCGTTCCTGCTCTCACCGGCGGCGTCGTATCTGACGGGCCTCATGCTGCCGGTGGACGGCGGCGTGCGGAACGGGTTCTAGATCCTTTCACCGCGATCGATCCCTTCGATGCGATCACGGTCAACTCACCCGCTCGGCCCGGTGCTTGACCCCGCGGAGGCGTACCTCCGCGGGGAGCGCGGCGAGGCCCGCCGAGTCCCGCGCGTGCGCGAGCGCCTCCGTCGTCAGCAGATGCAGCGCCTGCCCGGGGTCCACATGCGGTTCCAGCAGGAGCCGCATCCGTGTCCCAGGGGTGCTGCGCCGCCCGGTCAGCTGGACCTGTGCCCGCTCGACGCCGTCCAACCGCCCGGCCTCATCGGCCAGTACGCCCTCCAGGGCACGCCCGCGCAGCAGCGCCCCCTCGCCGTCGCCGGTGTCGACGAGCACCTCCGCGAGCCGGCGCCGCCGCAGCACGGCCGACAGCCACCACAGGGCTAGCAGCACGAGGACCGCGAGGACGGCGAGGACGGTCGGCCACCACCAGCCGTCGTCCCGCCACCGGGTCCGCTCGGCCTCGCTGAGCAGCACATCGCGCCGTCCGTCGTGAATCCACCACGAGGGCGGCCGCACACCGAGGCCGACGGCGAGCACGGAACCGCCGAGGAGGACCAGCGCCAGACCGATGATCCCGAGCAGCAGACGGTTGACGATCCTGAGCACCGCGCTCACCCCTTCCGTCCGGGGCGCGCCACGTGCACCGACAGGGCGGGCGGCCGGGCGAGCCCGAGCCCACGGATCCCGTCGGCGAGCGCGGCGTCCAAGTCGGCGCGTACGTCGTCGAGTTCGCGGAAATGCGAGACCGCGCGGACGTCGACCTTGGTCCGTCTCGTCCGGACCCGGACCGATCGCACCCCGGAGACCTCCATGGCCCGGTCGCGCAGTGCCGTCGCGGCGGCGCCCCGGTCCAGACCGGCCCGTACGTCGGGGTGGACGCGCCGCATCGGCAGGATGTCGCGCAGCCCCGGCGTCACCGCGAGGACGATCAGCAAGAGCCCGACGGCCGCCGCGACCCCGGCGCCGACGAGCACCCAGGTGTCGTCGAGGGGGCGTTCGGCAAGCTGCCGGGCGAGGGACCTGCGCCAGTGCGTGGCGGGCTGGTCGGCGCGTACAGCGGCGATGTCGTACAGGAAGACGCCCGCGCCGACCAGGATCAGCAGCGCGACGATCCCGGCGGGGACCCGGCGCACCGACCAGAACCTGCCCTGGCCGCCGTCCTCGTCGGCGGTGGGCAGGGGGTCGTAGGCAGCCGCGGAGGCGGACTGGCCGAGCTCGCTCGCGGCCTCCTTCTCCATGACGGGCATGCGTCGGGTGGTGCTGTCGGAGCCCTGGGGCTCGCTCATTGCGTCCTCCCGTGTGCCGTGCCGGGCGCCGGTGCCAGGTGCAGCCGCTCCACCTGGACGGTCACCTCCGGCACTTCCATCCCCGCCAACGCCCTTACCCGCTGAGCGACATGGCGACGCACCGCCTGGCACCGGCCACCGACGTCGGAGGGGTAGTCGAGTTCGAGCTGGACGCGGACGCGGGCGCTGTCGTGGTGGACGGCGACCGTCGCGTGCGGGGGCATGGCGTCGGGGGGCAGCGTCTCCAGTGCCTCACGGGCCGCCTGTGCGGCGATCTTCGCCACGACCCGGTCGGCGATCCGGGTCGCGCCGCGCTCGGCCGCCGCGACGGCCGTCTCGGGCCGCCGGGTCTCCCCGGGCCGACCGGTCACGGGCGTCACCGTCACGGTCACCGTCGCCGGTCGTCGCGAGGACGGAAGAAGTTTCCGAGATCCATATCTCCTTCGAGGAACCGCCCGACGACGAAGCCGACGGCACCCAGGGCGGCCACCAGAAGGAAGGCCCCAAAGCCCCCGAAGTATCCGGCGAAGCCCAACGCCATTCCGGCGATCATGCCGATCACGGCCAAGCTCATGTGCGCTCCTCAGCTGTTCGGTGGCCGGGCCGGTCACTGGAGCCGCGACTCCGACTCCTCTTCTTCTTCCTCGGGAAGCTTCACATCACTCACCGCGATATTGACCTCGACGGCCTCAAGACCCGTCATGCGCTCGACAGCGGCGATGACGTTCTCGCGGACGGCGCGGGCGACATCCGCGATCGACACGCCGTACTCGACGACGATCTCCAGGTCGAGTGCGGTCTGCATTTCCCCGACCTCGGCCTTGACGCCCCTGCTGACGGACTTGGAGCCGCCCGGCACCCGGTCGCGCATCGCCCCGAAGGTCCGGCTCAGCCCGCTGCCCATCGCATACACGCCGAGGACCTCCCGGGCGGCGAGCCCGGCGATCTTCTCCACGACCCCGTCGGCGATCGTGGTCCGCCCCCGGCCCGCGGGATCACCGCCGCCCCGCCTGGTGGGCTTACGGGTCTGGGGCGACTCCTTCTCGCCCTCGGGGTTCTGCGTCCGGTTCGGCTCCGTCATGTCGGTCATCGCCGTACGTCCCTTTCGGTCGTTCCCCTATCGCCCACAGTAAGCGGGGTTGCACGGTCTCGCGCCGTGGATGCGGCAGGCTGGAGGAATGACGGCGGACCGATGGACACAAGCGGTACGGCACCAACTCCGGCTGGGGCGCCTCCTCCCCCTCGGACTCCCGCAGGACGGCGCGTGGATCACGGAGAGGGCGGCCGACGGAGTGCTACGGCGCACGGCGGCCGGCCTTCGCGGCATCCGCCTCGGCGCGCTCCGGATCTCCCTCGCGGACCCGGGCCAGGTGTACGACCCCGTCGTACCGCCTCCGCCCAGCGCGCTGCCACCCGGTGAACTCCGCGTCACCGCCGAGTTCACCGCCTCGACGGACCCGACGGCCCCTGACGTCGAGCCTCTCCCCACCACCGCGGCCCGCCTCCGCCTGGCCCTGGCCGCGGCAGCGACGGAACGTCTCGGCCTGACGGTCACGGAGGTGGACCTACGGGTGACGGAGCTGCTCGACGAGGAGGAGCCCCCTGTCGCCGTAGGCCCCGATGACCTGCGACCGGCCGCCGAGCCGAAGGACTCCGAGGAGTCGCGGGCGGCGGCCGCCGCCCTGTCCGTACCAGGCGTGCTCCATCTGACGAACACCCTGGGCCGCCCGGTCCACATCGAGGACGCGCCGGGCGGCGACACCGCCCTGCCCCGCCGCCATGTCCGCATCGAACTGGCCGTCTCGGCGAACGAAAGGGCGGTGGAGGTGGCACGGGCAGTCCGGGCAGCCGTCACGGACACGTCGTCGGTGACTGTGCTCGTGACAGCCGTGCAATGAAGCGCCCCGTCATGGGCGCGGGGCTGTGACCTGTGCGGCTCCGCCGCGTGGCCGCGACCAGCCTGCACCGCCCCGAAGCCAAAAGACGCCCTCAGTCCCCCACTCCCGCAAGGTCCCGCAGGCGCCGCGCCTGCGCCGCCCGCTCGGCAACCCGCTGCTCCTCGTACGACCGCCCCTGCGCCCCCCGCAACAACGCCTTCGTCTCGATGACCGCGTCCCTCGGCGCGGACAACAGCGCCGCGGCAAGGTCCCGTACGGCGTCGTCGAGCTGTTCGACGGGCACGGCGAGGTTGGCGAGACCGGTGCGCTCGGCCTCCTCGGCCAGGACGAATCGACCCGTGGCGCAGATTTCGAGCGCGCGGGCGTATCCCACCAGGCTCACCAGCGGATGCGTCCCCGTGAGGTCGGGCACCAGCCCCAGGCTGGTCTCGCGCATGGCGAACTGCACGTCGTCCGAGACGACGCGCAGGTCACACGCGAGCGCGAGCTGGAAACCCGCCCCGATGGCATGCCCCTGGACGGCGGCGACGGACACGATGTCGCTGCGCCGCCACCAGGTGAACGCCTCCTGGTACTCGGCGATGGTCGCGTCGAGCTCGGCGTCGGCGCCGCGCGCGAGGTCGATGAACGACGGCTCGCCGTCGAAGCCCTCGGGCGTGAACGCCTGCCGGTCGAGCCCGGCCGAGAACGACTTGCCCTCGGCACGCAGCACGACCACACGGACGGAGCCCGGCAGTGACCGTCCGGCTTGCGTCAACGCCCGCCACAGAGCAGGATTTTGGGCGTTGCGCTTGGCCGGGTTGGTCAGCGTCACCGTGGCGATCGCATCGTCAACGGTGAGCCGTACGCCGTCCTTGTCGAGTACAGGGTCGAGCGAAACCATGGGGTGCCTCCGATGGGTGCGGCCGGATCAGGCGCGTACCCACGAGAGACGCACCTAAGTGACTGCACAGTAACCACCCGGCCGATCAACCGACCGGCCGGGTGGTCACCACCGAAGCCGATGGGGACGCCCGGCCTCAGGCCGAGGCGGCCTTCTTGCCCCGCGTCGCTCCGCCACGCCCTCGAAGCGTGACGCCCGATTCGCTGAGCATCCGGTGCACGAAACCATACGAGCGGCCGGTCTCTTCGGCCAGCGCTCGGATGCTCGCACCGGAGTCGTACTTCTTCTTCAGGTCTGCCGCGAGCTTGTCGCGCGCGGCGCCGGTCACCCGGCTGCCCTTCTTCAGAGTCTCGGCCACCCGTGCCTCCTCATGGGAAGTGCGCTCTGGACTTCTCATGATCACCCCTCAAGGGCTCCATGGCCACCCATTCGGCAAGGTCCGTGAGACAAGGTTTTGACGACGGGAGCCCGTCCCCACAAGTGGAATCAAAGGTTCCGGGCACCTCTGTCCGTACGACCGAACGGGTTGATCCACGAAGTAGCAGGTCAGCGACGCAAGACGGCCGAGCCCTTGGAAGTAACGGGCTCGGCCGCGCAATCGATGTAGGACACACCTCGGTACGAGGAGATCTCACACAGATGATGGATCACGGATCGGCCGAATGATCCATACGCAGTGGATCAGTCATTCGATCACGCCGGGCTGACACCCGGCGAAACGGTGTCCCGACTCAGGCGAGGGCCACCAGGTCCGCGTAGTCGGCGCCCCACAGGTCCTCGACGCCGTCCGGCAGCAGGATGATCCGCTCCGGCTGGAGCGCCTCGACCGCACCCTCGTCGTGAGTGACGAGGACGACGGCGCCCTTGTAGGTGCGCAGCGCGCCGAGGATCTCCTCGCGGCTGGCCGGGTCGAGGTTGTTCGTGGGCTCGTCGAGGAGGAGAACGTTCGCGGAGGAGACCACGAGGGTCGCGAGCGCGAGCCGGGTCTTCTCGCCGCCGGAGAGGACCCCGGCGGGCTTGTCGACGTCGTCGCCGGAGAACAGGAACGAGCCGAGCGTCTTGCGGACGTCGACCAGGTCGAGGTCGGGGGCCGCGGAGCGCATGTTCTCCAGGACCGTGCGCTCCGGGTCGAGGGTCTCGTGCTCCTGCGCGTAGTAGCCGAGCTTGAGACCGTGGCCCTCGACGACCTCACCGGTGTCGGGCGTCTCGACGCCGCCGAGGAGCCTGAGGAGGGTCGTCTTCCCGGCACCGTTCAGGCCCAGGATGACGACGCGCGAGCCCTTGTCGATGGCCAGGTCGACGTCGGTGAAGATCTCCAGAGAGCCGTACGACTTCGACAGACCCTCGGCGGTGAGCGGGGTCCTGCCGCAGGGCGCCGGCTCGGGGAAACGCAGCTTGGCGACCTTGTCGGAGGCCCGTACCGCCTCGAGGCCGGCGAGCAGCCGGTCGGCGCGCTTGGCCATGTTCTGCGCGGCAACCGTCTTGGTGGCCTTGGCGCGCATCTTGTCGGCCTGCGAGTGGAGGGCGGCGGCCTTCTTCTCGGCGTTCTGCCGCTCGCGCTTGCGGCGCTTCTCGTCGGCCTCGCGCTGCTGCTGGTAGAGCTTCCAGCCCATGTTGTAGACGTCGATCTGGGCGCGGTTGGCGTCCAGATAGAAGACCTTGTTGACGACCGTCTCGACGAGGTCGACGTCGTGGGAGATCACGATGAAGCCGCCGCGATACGTCTTCAGGTAGTCGCGCAGCCAGACGATCGAGTCGGCGTCGAGGTGGTTGGTCGGCTCGTCGAGCAGCAGCGTGTCCGCGTCGGAGAACAGGATCCTGGCCAGCTCGATACGGCGTCGCTGACCGCCGGAGAGCGTGTGCAGGGGCTGGCCGAGCACGCGGTCGGGGAGGTTGAGCGCGGCGGCGATGGTGGAGGCCTCGGCCTCGGCGGAGTAACCGCCCTTGGTGAGGAACTCCGTCTCCTGGCGCTCGTACTGCCGCATCGCCTTGTCTCGGGTGGCTCCCGAGCCGTTGGCGATGCGCTGTTCGTTCTCGCGCATTTTGCGCAGCAGTACGTCCAGGCCGCGTGCGGAGAGGATGCGGTCGCGGGCCAGGACGTCGAGGTCGCCGGTGCGCGGGTCCTGCGGCAGATAGCCGACCTCGCCGGAGCGGGCGACGGTGCCGCCGGCGGGGATGCCCTCGCCGGCGAGAACCTTGGTGAGGGTCGTCTTGCCCGCGCCATTGCGGCCGACCAGGCCGATGCGGTCGCCCTTGGCGATACGGAAGGTGGCGGACTCGATGAGGATGCGGGCGCCGGCGCGCAGCTCGATACCGGAGGCGGAGATCACGGACAGACTCCAGGGCAGGGGTTGGCGGGATGGGCGGCTGAGGACGTTCCCGCCGTCTATTGCGCGAGGAGACAGGCCATGGGCCAAGTCTAACGGCGCCGTGCAACCACTTTTCCTGTGTGCGGGGGTTCGGCACTGTGACGCTCATTGCCCAGCGGTTCACGGCCCGGGGCGATTTCGCCCAGGTCATCCACGGCGACGAGCTGCGTGGTCCAGATGTCGGTGGTGGCGCAGGGCTGGGCGATCAGGAGAGCGCCGACGTGACGTACCGCACGCTCGGGGGCGAAGGCGCAGCCGGGGCGGGCGGGCAGGCTCCAGCGCAGATCGCCGTCGGCGATGCGATAGGCGGCGATGCGCTGGGGAGTGACCACGGCGAGCATGTGGGCACCCAGGGGACGCAGAACGCCGGTCGCCTCGTGGTCGGCGAGCCACCGGACGAGCCCGGGAAGGGCCCGGTGCCAGCGCACGCCGCCGTTGCCGCGCGCGGTGTCGGTGACCAGTCCGTCGTCCCAGAGGGTGATCGCGTGCTCGCGCGCGGGGAGCACGGCGAGCGGACGGCGGCCTTCGCGGGCGTAGGTCCAGCGGGGGTGGCCGGTCGTCTCGTCGTAGGCCTCGACGGTGGCTCTCGTCGTCCGCAGCGGGGGCCGCTGTATGGCGTGCGCGCGCTCCACGCGCGCGTGGAGCGTGAGGCGGTCTCCGTAGGGGGCGCGGCGGGCTTCGTGGGCCGCGTTGAGGAGGGGAGCGGCGAGGAGCAGGGTGAGAGCGACGGGCAGCAGCGCACGAGCCGTACGGCGGCGGGGGGCGGGGGGCGGGATCTGGGCGGCCTCGGTGTACGCGGCGGCCTCGGTGTACGCGACAGCCACGGCGTCCGTGACGGTCTCGGTGTTCGTGGCAGTCGCGGTGTTCGTGACAGGCGCAGTGCTCGTGACAGGCGCGGTCTCCGCGACGGCCTCGGGACGGGCGGCTGCCTCGGTGTCCGTGGTCGGCGGGACGGCCGGTCCGGCATCTGTCGCCTCGAACGGCACAGCGATCACTTTGCCCCTTTCGCCACCACGGCCCACGAATCAGGCGGAGAGCGTAGGCGCGGGCGGCCGGAACGGCCGTCAGGACACGGCGGACCGCCGGCGCGTCCCCCGTTCGGACCTCCGCCCGGCGCCGGGGCCCGGGGTGCGTACGAGGATGGCGCCACAGAGCGACGTACGCAGACGTACGCAAAGGGTGGTGTGCCCATGCAGTTCGACGACGACGCCGACCTGGACACCTCCGAGGTGCAGGATGTGCGCGGCAGTCGGATTCCCGGCGGCAAGGCGACCGTCGGCGGCGGCATCGCCGGTCTGATCGCCCTGCTCCTGGGGCTTTTCTTCGGGGTCGGGCCGGAAGAGCTCGGCCTCTCCTCCGGCGACGACCAGCCCGCGGCGACCTCCTCCTCGCTCGCCCAGGTCCAGCAGAGCTGTCGGACCGGACAGGACGCGAACACCAGGGAGGACTGCCGCATCGTGGCGGTGGTCAACAGCGTGCAGGACTTCTGGACGGAGGAGTTCCGGCGGCGCGGCGGTACGTACACACGGTCGCCGACGGTCTTCTTCAGCCAGCGGGTCGGTACCGCGTGCGGCACCGCGACCTCGGCGGTCGGGCCCTTCTACTGCCCTGCCGACCGCAAGGTCTATCTGGACCTGGGCTTCTTCGACGATCTGCGCACCAAGTTCGGCTCCACGGGCGGGCCGTTCGCGCAGGCGTACGTGGTGGCCCACGAGTACGGGCACCACGTGCAGGACCTGATGGGAACCCTGGGCAGGGCCCAGAGCGGCGTCACGGGGGCGAACAGCAACTCGGTGCGGTTGGAGCTGCAGGCCGACTGCTACGCCGGGGTGTGGGCGCACCATGCGACGACGACGAAGGACGAGTCGACGGGCAGGCCGCTGATCACCGACCTCACGGCCGCCGACATCCGCGACGGCCTGAACGCGGCGGGGGACGTCGGTGACGACCGGATCCAGGAGAGGTTCCAGGGCCGGGTGACCCCGGAGACCTGGACGCACGGCTCGGCGGCGCAGCGGCAACAGTGGTTCTACCAGGGCTATCGCACCGGCGACATGGCGCAGTGCAACACCTTCCGCTGACCCGTGCGTTCGCTCGGCGGAGCGTTGTCAGTGCCCGGTGCAAGACTGGGCAGCGGGTGACATTCCGGCGGTGGGACGGGCTTTGACGGCAGGACAGGTCCCGGCCGCGAGACGAGAAGGAGTGATCGGCATGGCAGGCATGGACGGCGGGCGCCCGAGCATCTACCCGACACTGTTGTACGCGGACGCGAAGGCAGCGATCAGGCAGCTCACCGAGGCCTTCGGCTTCAGCGAACAGTCCGTGTACGAAGGCGAGGACGGCTCGGTGCTGCACGCCGAGCTGGTGCAGGGCAATGGCGCGATCATGCTCGGCTCCAAGGGCCGGGGCGGTCGCTTCGACGAGGCGATGAAGAGCGCGGGGCCCTGTGGGGTGTACATCGTCGTGGACGACGTCGACGCACACCACCAGCACGCCGTGGACCACGGCGTGGAGATCCTGATGCCCCCGACGGACCAGGACTACGGCTCGCGTGACTACATGGCCCGGGACGCCGAGGGCAACATCTGGAGCTTCGGCACGTACGCCCCCGAGATAGCGGGCTGACGGCAGCTCTGTCAGCCAGGACCTGTCCGGCCGGTCAAGTCGCAGGAGAGCGGCGGTGCCTGCGAAGCGCCGCGTCTGCGGCATGATCGGCCGGACAGGTCCTAGTTGCCCCCGGTGTGCACCTGGAAGGCGGCTCGGCGTACGGCCTTGGCGAGCGCCGGGTCCGGGTGGGCGGCGGCGAGCGCGACCAGGACCTGGACGGTGCGGGGATGGCCCACGGCGCGCACCTCGTCGAGGAGCGCGGGCACGGTGGGCTGCACCGCGGACTCCAGGTGGCGCACGAGGAGCGGGGCCTCACCGTGGTCGGCGACGGCGGCGGCGGTGTCGACCCAGAGCCAGGTGGCCTCTTCGCGGGTGAGCACCGCGTGGGCGTCCTCGGGGTCGTGGCCGTCGTGCTCGGCCAGCCACAGGAGGGCGTAGGGGCGCAGCGAGATCACCTCGGCCACGGCGCGCACGTCGGGTTCGGCGGGGGCGCCGACCACGCGCAGCGCCTCGAAGGCGAGGCCGCGGGTGAGGGCGTCCTCGCCGCGGGCGGCTTCGAGGAGCTCGGTGACGGCACTGCCGACGGGGCGGGCGGCGAGCCAGGCGCGGTACTCGGCGCGAGCCGCGTTCGGTCGCAGCTGGGCGCAGCCGCGGAGCATGTCCGCGGCGGGCTGCTCGATGTTCCCGGCGGGGCTCTGCGCGGCGACGCAGATCTGCTCGAGCTTGACCCAGACCGCCCAGCTGCCGAGCGGGGTGAGCGTGGCCTGCCCGTCGGCGCAGGTGAGCGCGCCCACGGAGGCGAGGGCGTGCAGGGCCCAGTCGAGGAGGGGGGCGAGCGGGGCGTCCGCGGCCTCGGCGGCGTCCGGGGCGGGCTCCGGCTGGGGGCCGTACGGGATCTCGCAGCGCTCGGTGCGCAGCTCGGTGACGCGCTGTTCGAGGAGGTCGAGGAGTTGTTCCACCGGGACCGGCCCGGCGGAGAGCTGGAGGAAGGAGAGCACCTGGGGCATCGCGGAGACCACCTCGGCGACGGAGGACGCCTCGCGGTCGGCCGGCTCCGGATGGGCGAGGGACCAGGCGTCGAAGAGGGCGACCCAGCCGCGCAGTACGGCGCTGTCGTCGCGGTTCCAGGCGCGCAGTCGCCAGCCGGGGCGGGCGATGTCGCCGTGCACCTCGACGAGGCCGGCGAGGCGCGCGGTGTCCCAGTCCGCGCGGACCTGAGCCGGGGTCAGGCCCAGCTCCTCGGCGGCCCGTTCGGCGGTCGCGTCGGAGAGAGTGCCCTTGTCGTCGGGGGTCGCGCCGTCGCGCCCCGCGCCGAGGGCGGCGTCGGCCCAGCGGGCGACGCGGGCCGCAGCGGCCAGGCCGGTGCGGGCCATGCGGGCCAGTTCCGTGGGCGGCGGGGTGCCCTCGGGGGGCCGGGGTGCGGGTCGGCGCGAGCTGCGCTGGGTCGCCGCTCGGGGTGCGGTAGCCAGGGGGCGCGGGCGGACGAGTCGGAGCCTGGAGTCGCGCGGGTTACGGGACGTCACGGGTGCAGTCTTCCGGTTGACGGTCCGAAAACCCAAACGGAATGTCACAGCAGGCGACGGAGGCGGCCAATGCACGGGGTTCCGCGAGGGCTCGACACGTGTGAGCGAAGCCTCGTCCGAGTTGACCGCGGCCGAACCGGAAGCGCGCCGGCGGCTTCGCACGAGCCCCGGGCGAAGGCCGGTGATCGGCCCCTCACGGTCCCTGCGGGGGGGGGGGCCGCGGGGCGCGGAGCGCCGGCCGCCAGGACGCCGGACCATCGGAACACGAACCGCGGGGCCGCTGCCGAACCGCGGGGCCGCTGCCGGACCACCGGGCCGCCGGGACGCCGGGAGCCGGGCCGCCGGACCATCGGACTACCGGGCCGCAGGACCACCGGACCGCAGGACCGGGCCGCAGGACCATCGGGCCGCAGGACCACCGAGACGCCGGGAGCCAGACCGCCGGGATGCCGGGAAGTCCGCGGGTGCGGGCGGCGAGGTGTCTACATCAGCGGGATGAAGAAGCGGCGCAGGGCTTCTTCGTAGCCTGCCGGGTCGGCGTTCCACATGGCGCCGTGCGGGGCGTGCGGGACCGTGTGCAGGGTGACCAGGTCCGGGCGGCGCTTGGCGAGGCGGCGTGAGAAGGCCCAGGGGGCGATGGTGTCGTCCGGACCGTGCAGCACCAGGGTCGGCACCTTGAGCTGGTCGGGGTCGGCGGCCTCCTTGATGCGCTCGCCGTACAGTCCGGTGCGGCCCTGGGCGGCACGGACCGCGAGGGGCAGCAGCACACTGGGGGTGCGGCGGGCCGCGGCGAGGGCGCGCAGCGTGGCCTCCCAGTCGAGGACGGGCGAGTCCAGGACGAGCCCGGAGATGCGCTCGCGCAGCGCGGAGCGCGCGGCGGCGCGCAGGGCCATGGTGGCCCCGATGGACCAGCCGTACAGGACGATGTCCTTGGCGCCGTAGCGCACGGCGTGGCGCAGGGCCGCGTCCAGGTCGCGCCACTCGGTCTCGCCGAGGTGGCCGAGGCCGTCCGGGGAGCGGGGTGCGCCGAGGTCGCCGCGGTAGGCGAGGTCGAGTACGGGGAGCCGGCTGCGGTGCAGGAACTCCATCACGTTCATGGGGAGTTCGCGAGTGGTGCCCAGGCCGTGCACCGTGATCACCCAGGTGTCGCGGATGCCGGGCACGAACCAGGCGGGCAGGGGGCCGAACTCACCGGGAATGTCCACGTCGGCGTGGTCGAGGCCGAGTGCCGTGCTGGGGTTGCCGATGTGCACGTTCGGGGTGAGCCACACCTTGTCGCCGGGCTCGAGGCTGCCGTGAGTGACGCGTTCCAGGCGGCGTACGACCGTGTCGGCAGTGTGGGGTGCGGCGTCCAGGACGGGACCGACGACCGCGTGCGAGCCGTCGCCGGCGAGGCCGTACATCCCCGGGCGCAGGGAGGCCAGGTCCCGGGAGAGGGTGATCTGACCCGCGGCCGTGGCGTGCACGGTGAGCCGGGGTTCGGTGGGCAGCGGTCTGCCGGACGGCGCCTTCAGTGCGGCGCCACTGGCGTACCGGCCCGCCGCCACGGAGGCTGCGGCCGCGCCCAGGGCTACGGTGACGGCAGCGGCCGTCGCTTTGACTGTACGCACGGTTTCAGTCTCCCGGGGCAGCCCGCTGTCGGCCAGCGGGAGCGGGGGGCGGGATGACTCTCCGGGCGGATCCGGGGGCTCGTTCTCAGGTGGTACGGCACTCCCGCACCGCCGAGCCGGTACGGCCGCGCCGGTACGGCGGAGGGAACCCCGCATCGGCCGAGCGAGCGAACACTGGTGCGTTGGCGCACCCCGCGCACCGCCCGCTACCCCCCTTGCCCGTACGTCCGCAATCGCTCCCCCGCCTCCCCCACCTGCTCCCCCGACAGGAGCGTGGGGGTCAGTCCCGGCACGGACGACGCCAATAGCCACACGCGGCACATCCATTCCAGCTGGGCGGTGCGGTCGTACGCCTGGTTCAAAGAGTCTCCGTAGGCGATGGTGCCGTGGTTCTGGAGGAGGCAGGCCGTGCGCTGGGTGAGGGCCTGGAGCATGTTCTCGGCCAACTCGGTGGTGCCGTATGTCGCATAGGGGGCAACACGGACCGGTCCACCGAGGGATCCCGCCATGTAGTGGATCAGCGGGAGCTCGGGGACGAGCGTCGAGACGGCCGTCGCGTGCGGGGCGTGGGTGTGAACGACGGCACGCGCGTCGGTGGCGCGGTAGATCGCGAGATGCATCGGCAGTTCACTCGTCGGAAGGAGCGAACCGAGCACCTGCCGGCCGTCGAGGTCGACACCGACGACGGCATCGGGCGTCAGCCGGTCGTACGGCACTCCCGTCGGCGTGACCAGGACGGTACCGCCGATCCGTACCGAGACATTGCCGGATGTACCGACGACCAGCCCGTCGGCCACCGTCCGGCGGGCCGTCGCGACGAGCTCGTCCCACGCGTCCGCCACCTCCCGCGCACGCCCACCCTGTGCGCCCTCCCCCACGTCACCCGTATCCCGCGCGTCCCGCCGCTGCTCAGCCATGCCGCGATCCTGCCAGGCACGGGCGTCGATCCGCCGTCGGCGAGGGCACTGTAGGGCGGAACCTGCACGTCCGGAAGGTCGCATATCGCCATAGATCCCCCCTCCGGCAGCGATTGGCCGACGACCGACGGGCTGCCGATGATCTTCAGTTAATCTCTGGGGGATTTGTCGTGCACACTGCCATTCCGGGGGGAAATGTGGCTCGTGATCACAAACCATTCCGTCGTCATGCCCGCGTCATCGCGGCATCGGCCACCGTGGCGGCGCTGACCGCCGGGGGGACCGCCCTCGCCGGGTTTCCGGTCTCGGCGGCGAGCAAACCCAAGGGACATGACGTCTCCTCACACCAGAAGAACGTCAACTGGCAGAGTGCGAAAGCAAAGGGCGCCCGGTTCGTCTACGTCAAAGCGACCGAGTCCCACACGTACCGCAATCCGTATTTCAGCCAGCAGTACAACGGGGCGCGCAACACGGGGATCATCCGCGGCGCCTATCACTTCGCGCTGCCGAACAAGTCGTCCGGCACCGCCCAGGCCGCGCACTTCGTGCGCAACGGCGGCACCTGGCGCGCGGACGGCTGGACGCTGCCGCCCGCGCTCGACATCGAGTACAACCCGTACAGCAAGAAGAAGTGCTACGGCCTGAGCAAGGCCAAGATGGTGAGCTGGATCAAGGCGTTCAGTGCCGAGGTCAAGCGGGAGACCGGGCGCCGTCCGGTGATCTACACGACCACGCACTGGTGGAACACCTGCACCGGCGGCAGCCGCGCCTTCGCCGCGAACCACTCCCTGTGGCTCGCCCGCTACGACTCGGCGGACGCGGGGACACTGCCCGCCGGCTGGTCGTTCTGGACGTTCTGGCAGTACGACAACAGCGGCACCCTGCCGGGTGACCAGAATCTCTTCAACGGATCCCTGACTCAGCTCAAGAAGTTCGCCAAGGGCTAGCGGAGCCCAGTATTCCGCCTCCGTTCGAGTCACAGGGCCGCCCCTCCGGCATCATCGCCATCACAAGCGGAGGGGCGTTCCGCCGTTTGAGACACCCCAAAGCCTGCCTCAGTTCATCTTCCGTTCACCCAGGTTGCCTACGGTCCCCCTGCCACTGACGTCCAAGAGAAGCCTGGGTAAATGGAACACATCACGCTGCTCCTTGCTGTCGTGATCGTGACCGCTCTCGTGTTCGATTTCACGAACGGTTTCCACGACACTGCCAACGCGATGGCGACGACCATTTCGACCGGTGCTCTCAGACCCAAGACGGCGGTGGCCATGTCCGCCGTGCTGAACCTCGTCGGTGCGTTCCTCTCCGTGGAGGTCGCCAAGACGATCTCCGGCGGGATCATCAACGAAGAGGGCATTCGCACCGAAGTGATCTTTGCGGCGCTCGTCGGCGCCATCCTGTGGAATCTGCTGACCTGGCTTCTGGGTCTGCCCTCCAGTTCCTCCCACGCACTCTTCGGCGGCCTCATCGGCGCCGCGGTCATGTCGGCCGGCTGGTCGTCGGTGAACGGTTCGACCGTCGTCACCAAGGTGCTGATCCCCGCGGTCGCCGCGCCCATCGTGGCCGGACTCGCCGCGATGCTGGCCACCCGGCTGACGTACCGGATCGGCAACCGTGCCGACGAGAAGGCGACCGCCAAGGGCTACCGCGCGGGCCAGATCGCCTCCGCCGGACTGGTCTCCCTGGCCCACGGCACCAACGACGCGCAGAAGACGATGGGCATCATCACCCTCGCTCTGGTCACCGGCGGTGTCATCGCCCCGGGCTCGAACCCTCCCGTCTGGGTCATCGTCTCGGCCGGTGTGGCCATCGCGCTCGGCACCTACCTGGGCGGCTGGCGCATCATCCGCACCATGGGCAAGGGCCTCACCGACCTCGCGCCGCCGCAGGGCTTCGCCGCCCAGACCAGCGCCGCGAGCGCCATCCTGGCCTCCTCCCACATCGGCTTCTCGCTCTCCACCACCCAGGTCTGCTCCGGCGCCGTGATGGGCTCGGGCCTGGGCCGCAAGGGCGGTGTCGTCCGCTGGTCGACCGCGACCCGGATGTTCGTCGCGTGGGGCCTGACGCTGCCCGCCGCCGGTCTGGCCGGCGCCTGCGCCGAGTTCCTGACCAAGCAGGGCACGTGGGGCATCATCCTCACCGGCGCGCTGCTCGTGGCCGGCTCCGGCACCATCTGGACGCTCTCCCGCCGCCAGCCGGTCACCGTCGACAACGTCAACGAGGTCGCCGCCGAGCCCGCGGGCGTCGTCACCACGGCGATCGCCGCGGTCACCCCGCCGCCCGCCGGCACCGTCACCGACGACCTGAAGGCCACCATTCCGTCCCCGGGCACGGAGCCCACCCAGCCGGCCACGGTGTAAGGAATCAACAGCATGCACATCGACTGGGCAGCCCTGGGCTCCGTCTTCGGAGTCAGCCTCGTGACCACCGTGGCCCTCGTCGGCCTCTTCACCCTCGGCATCGTCGGCCTCTCCAAGCGCGAGTCGGCGTCGGCGCAGGGCGGCTCGGCCACGCTCGCGGTCACCGGCGCGTACGTCTGCTTCGCGGCGTGCGCGGCGGCGGTGTCGTACGGGATCTATCTGATCGTGGCCTGACAACCCGCGCGCTCCTGGCCGCGCCACACGCCCCTCGCCGCCCTGTTCATCGGTCGCCCTTTCCGGGCGCTGGTGAGCAGGGCGGTTCCTTTTCCGCGTCGGCGGGAAAGCGGCGGGACAGCTCGGCGTACCGCTCCCGTACCTTCGCGCAGAGCGTCGTGCCGAGCGCGAGCCACGACTCGTCCGGGCCGTCGGCCGACATCATCCCGGCGACGTTTACCACTGCTCGCGCCAGGAATTCATGCCAACTCGGTCTCGGCGGGCAGGTCGGCGTGGTGGCGGTGTGGGCCTCGGCACACTCTCCCCGCGCAGGTCAACAGCAAGTTGACGGGTCTTCCAGCCCCGTGGTGGACTGCCGGAGCCAAGTACGGCGACAGGAGAGGAAGCCGGTGTGAATCCGGCGCGGTCCCGCCACTGTCACCGGGGAAGGAAGTCCCCGGGAGCCAGGAACTCTCATCGCCGTCTCGTCGAACCAGGGCGTGGACACCCTGAGTGAGGACATATCGCCATGCGCGGCTGCCCAAGTGCGTTGTCTAGGACGCGAACGACCCGAACGACGGTTGTGCCCGACCTGACGGCCGGCTGAACCGATGCGTGCCGATCGCGTCTTCGCGTACGGCGCCGCCGCCGGACTCATCGGTGACCTGCTGCTCGGCGATCCGCGCCGCGGGCATCCGGTGGCCGCGTTCGGGCGGGCCGCCGGTGCCGTGGAGCGGGTGCTGTGGCGCGACCACCGCGGGTGGGGCGCGCTGCACACGGCCGTGTGCGTGGGCGGCGCCGCCGGGATCGCGGCGCTCGCGAGCCATTCCGTACGTCGATCTCGTACCGCTTCCGTCGCGCTGACCGCCGCCGCCACCTGGGCCGTCGTCGGAGGGACCTCCCTCGGGCGGGAGGCCCGGACGATCGGCGACGCGCTCGCGGTCGGTGATGTCGAGGCGGCCCGGGAGCGGCTGCCGCATCTGTGCGGGCGGGATCCCCAGGCTCTGGACGCGGACGGCGTCGCGCGGGCCGTCGTCGAGTCCGTCGCCGAGAACACCTCCGACGCCGTCGTGGGGGCTCTGGTGTGGGGGGCCGTGGGGGGCGTTCCCGGGCTGGTCGCCTTTCGTGCCGTGAACACGCTCGACGCCATGGTCGGGCACAGGTCCGCCAAGTACCGGCGGTACGGGTGGACTTCCGCGCGGCTCGACGATGTCGCGGGATGGCCGGGGGCGCGGCTCACGGCCGTACTCGCCGCTGCGGCCGGAGGGGATCCGCGGGGCGCCGTGCGCGCCTGGCGTGCGGACGCCGGCAAGCATCCGAGTCCCAACGCCGGGCCCGTGGAGGCCTCGTTCGCCGGGGCGCTCGGGGTGCGGCTCGGCGGGACCCTCTCGTACGGAGGAAGGGTCGAGCACCGGCCCGTACTCAATGACACGGGTCGCGCCGTCCGAGTCGACGACATCGAGCGGGCGGTACGGCTGTCGCGGCGCGTGAGCCTGCTCGCGCTCGGCGTGTGCACTGTCGGACGGATGCTATTCAAGGGAGACAAGTCATGAGCGGCGGTCTCCTTATCGCCGGCACCACCTCCGACGCCGGCAAGAGCGTCGTGACCGCCGGGATCTGCCGGTGGCTGGTGCGGCAGGGTGTCAAGGTCGCGCCCTTCAAGGCGCAGAACATGTCGCTGAATTCGTTCGTGACGCGTGAGGGCGCCGAGATCGGGCGGGCGCAGGCCATGCAGGCGCAGGCCGCGCGCGTCGAGCCCACCGCGCTCATGAATCCCGTACTGCTCAAGCCCGGCAGCGACAGGAGCAGTCAGGTCGTCCTCATGGGCAAGCCCGTGGGTGAGATGACCGCGCGTGGCTATCACGGCGGGCGGCAGGAAGCCCTCCTCGGGACCGTGCTGGACTGCCTCGCCGCATTGCGGGGCACGTATGACGCGGTGATCTGTGAGGGGGCCGGCAGTCCTGCCGAGATCAATCTGCGGCGGACCGACATCGTGAACATGGGGATCGCCCGGAATGCCCGGCTGCCCGTGCTCGTCGTCGGCGACATCGACCGCGGCGGCGTGTTCGCCTCGTTCTTCGGCACGGTCGCGCTGCTGAGCCCGGAGGATCAGGCGCTCGTCGCCGGGTTCCTCGTCAACAAGTTCCGCGGCGATGTGTCCCTGCTGGAACCCGGGCTCGACATGCTGCACGGCCTCACCGGGCGCCGCTCGTACGGCGTGCTGCCCTTCGCGCACGGCCTGGGTATCGACGAGGAGGACGGGCTGCGGGTCTCGCTGAGGGGTGCGGTGCGGGAGTCCGTGGTCGTTCCCCCCGTCGGCGAGGACGTGCTGCGCGTCGCCGTCTGCGCGATCCCCCTCATGTCCAACTTCACGGACGTGGACGCCCTGGCCGCCGAGCCGGGTGTCGTCGTGCGGTTCGTGGACCGGGCCGAGGAACTGGCCGACGCCGACCTCGTCGTCGTACCCGGAACCCGGGGGACGGTGAAGGCACTGGAGTGGCTGCGCGAGCGCGGACTCGCGGACGCCATCGAGCGGAGAGCCGCACAGGGCCGTCCCGTCCTCGGAATCTGCGGTGGCTTCCAGATCCTCGGCGAGCACATCGAGGACGAGGTCGAGTCGCGCGCCGGTCATGTCGACGGGCTCGGACTGCTCCCCGTACGCGTGCGGTTCGCGCGCGAGAAGATCCTCACCCGGCCCGTCGGGGAGGCGCTCGGCGAGCATGTCGAGGGGTACGAGATCCATCACGGCGTCGCCGACGTCACCGGCGGGGAAACCTTCTTGGACGGCTGCCGGGTCGGCGCCGTCTGGGGCACGCACTGGCACGGTTCGCTGGAGTCGGACGGGTTCAGGCGGGCCTTCCTGCGCGAGGTGGCGGCCGCTGCGGGCCGCCGGTTCGTGCCGGCCGCCGACACGTCGTTCGCGGCGCTGCGCGAGGAGCAGCTGGACCGGCTCGGCGATCTGATCGAGGAACACGCGGACACGGACGCGCTGTGGCGGCTCATCGAGTCCGGCGCGCCTTCAGGACTGCCTTTCATTCCACCGGGAGCGCCCGCATGAGCACAGTGTTGTTGTTGTCGACCGCCGACACGGATCTGCTGGCGGCCCGTGCCTCCGGCGCCGCGTACCGGATCGGCAATCCGACCCGCGTGGATGTCGCGGGCGAGCTGCCCGGACTTGTCGAGGGCGCGGACATCGCCGTCGTACGGCTGCTGGGCGGCAAGCGCGCCTGGGAGGACGGGCTCGCCTTCCTGAAGGCGTCGGGCATTCCGACCGTGCTGCTCGGCGGGGAGTCCGTACCGGACGCCGAGCTGATGGCCGAGTCGTCCGTGCCGGCCGGTGTCGTGGCCGAGGCACTGCGCTATCTCGTCGAGGGCGGCCCGGACAACCTGACCGAGCTGGCCCGCTTCCTCTCCGACACCGTCCTGCTCACCGGCGAGGGCTTCGAAGCGCCGCGGAAGATGGCCGAGTACGGCGTCCACGGCGAGCATGCGTTCGTCGAGGGCCGCCCGACGATCGGCGTGCTCTTCTACCGGGCGCACGAGCTGTCCGGCAACACCGCCTTCGTCGACACGCTGTGCGACGCGATCGAGGCACGAGAGGCCAACGCCCTTGCCGTGTACTGCGGTTCGCTGCGCGGCGCCGACGCGGGACTGTACGAGATCCTCAAAAAGGCCGACACGCTGGTCGCGACCGTGCTCGCGGCGGGCGGCACACACGCCTCGCAGGCATCCGCAGGCGGTGACGAGGAGGCCTGGGACATCGGGGCGCTCGGCGACCTCAACGTCCCTGTTCTGCAAGGACTTTGCCTCACCTCCTCGCAGGCCGCGTGGGAAGCGTCGGACGCCGCCCTCTCCCCCATGGACGCGGCGATGCAGGTCGCGATCCCGGAGTTCGACGGGCGGCTCATCACCGTGCCGTTCTCCTTCAAGGAGCAGGGCCCGGACGACGTTCCGGTGTACGTCGCCGACCCCGAGCGGGCCGCGCGCGTCGCCGGAATCGCCGTACGCCACGCCCGGTTGAAGCACAAGCCGAACGCGGACAAAAAGCTCGCGCTCGTCTTCACCGCCTACCCGACCAAGCACTCCCGGGTCGGCAACGCGGTGGGGCTCGACACGCCCGCCTCGGCGGTGCGGGTGCTGGACGCCCTCAAGGACGCGGGGTACGTGGTCGAGGGCCACCCCAACAACGGCGACGAGCTGATCCACCGGCTCATCAACGCCGGTGGCCACGACGTCGAATGGCTCACCGAGGAGCAGTTGGCGGCCGCTCCCGCACGCGTTCCGCTCGCCGACTACCGGGCCTGGTTCGACAAGCTCGACCCCGAGCTGCGCAACGGCATGCTCGAGGCGTGG
This sequence comes from Streptomyces sp. SD15, assembly GCF_054462255.1. NCBI lineage: Bacteria > Bacillati > Actinomycetota > Actinomycetes > Kitasatosporales > Streptomycetaceae > Streptomyces > Streptomyces sp. SD15. Next base: position 48,329 of record NZ_JBTLMO010000043.1, read on the forward strand.
GGCGAGCCGCCGGGCTCCCTCTACGTCGACGGGGACGACATCGTGCTGGCCTCCCTCCAGTTCGGGAACGTCGTCGTGATGATCCAGCCGCCGCGCGGCTTCGGCGAGAACCCGATCGCGATCTACCACGACCCGGACATGCCGCCGTCGCACCACTACATGGCGGCGTACCGGTGGCTGGAGAATTCTTTCGGCGCCGATGCCGTCGTGCACATGGGCAAGCACGGCACGATGGAATGGCTGCCGGGCAAGGGCCTGGGGCTCAGTGGCGGGTGCGCGCCGGACGCCGTCCTCGGCGAACTCCCGCTGATCTACCCCTTCATCGTCAACGATCCCGGCGAGGGCACCCAGGCAAAGCGGCGCGGGCACGCCACCGTCGTCGACCACCTCGTACCGCCGATGGCCCGCGCGGACACGTACGGCGATCTGGCGAAGCTGGAGCAGCTGCTCGACGAGTACGCCCTCGTGTCCGACCTGGACCCGACGAAGGCGCCGGCCGTGCGCGCCCAGATCTGGACGCTCGTGCGAGCTGCGGAGCTCCATCACGACCTGCATGTGGACGACCAGCCGGACGACGACGCGTTCGACGAGTTCGTCATGCACATCGACGGCTATCTGTGCGAGATCAAGGATGTGCAGATCCGGGACGGCCTGCACATTCTCGGCGGCGGCCCGGAGGCCGAACCGCGCGTGAACCTCGTGCTGGCCGTGCTGCGGGCCTCCCAGGTGTGGGGTGGCACGGCGAACGCGCTGCCCGGTCTGCGGGCCTGCCTCGCCGAGCACTTCGGCCTGATCGAGAAGGAGTTGCTGGCCGAGCCGGGGGCTCCGGTGAAGCTGCCGGTCGAGCTGACGGAACTCGTCGACGGGCCCGCGCGGACCGGCGCCGACGCCATCGACCTCCTTGAGCAGCTGTGCCGCCGGATCGCGGAGGGCATGGAGGAGCGCGGCTGGGTGACGTCCGAGAGCACCGCTCTCGTACGGGAGGTCCTCGGCGTCGAACTCCCGGACGCCATCGCGGTGGTGGAGTTCGCGTGCGACGAGGTCGTGCCCCGGCTCGCGAAGACGACCGACGAGATCGGTCACATCCTGAAGGCGCTCGACGGCGGTTACGTCCCTGCGGGCCCGTCCGGATCGCCGACGCGCGGACTCGTCAACGTCCTGCCGACCGGCCGCAACTTCTACTCCGTCGACCCCAAGGCGATCCCGTCCAGGCTGAGTTGGGAGGTCGGCCAGGCGCTCGCCAACTCGCTGGTGCAGCGGTATCTGACCGACACCGGCGAGTACCCGAAGTCCGTAGGCCTGACGGTCTGGGGTACGTCGGCCATGCGGACGCAGGGCGACGACATCGCCGAGATCCTCGCGCTCCTCGGCTGCCGTCCCGTGTGGGACGACGCGTCGAGGCGGGTGACCGGGTTCGAGATGGTGCCGGTGGCGGAGCTGGGGCGGCCTCGTATCGACGTCACGGTGCGTATCTCCGGGTTCTTCCGGGACGCGTTCCCGCACGTGGTCGGGCTGATCGACGACGCGGTACGGGCGGTCGCAGAACTGGACGAGCCCGCCGAGTCCAACTTCGTGCGGGCGCACGTGGACGCGGATGCCGCCGAGCATGGTGACCGACGGCGGGCGACCGCTCGTATCTTCGGCTCCAAGCCGGGGGCTTATGGCGCCGGGTTGCTGCCGCTGATCGATGCGCGGAACTGGAGGAGCGACGCGGACCTGGCCGAGGTGTACGCGGTGTGGGGTGGTTACGCCTACGGGCGGGGGCTCGATGGGCGGGCTGCCCGGGGGGACATGGAGACGGCGTTCCGGCGGATCGCGGTGGCGGCGAAAAATGTCGACACGCGGGAGCATGATCTTGTCGACGCCGACGACTATTTCCAGTACCACGGCGGCATGGTCGCGATGGTGCGGCATCTGACGGGGGCGAGTCCGGAGGCGTACGTCGGTGACTCCGCCACGCCCGACCAGGTGAAGACCAGGACGCTGGGCGAGGAGACCCACAGGGTTTTCCGGGCCCGGGTGGTGAACCCGCGCTGGATGGCGGCCATGCGGCGGCATGGGTATAAGGGCGCTTTCGAGATGGCCGCGACCGTGGATTACCTGTTCGGGTACGACGCCACGGCCGGGGTCGTGGACGACTGGATGTACGAGAAGCTCAGCGCGGAGTACGTCTTCGATGCCGAGAACCAGGAATTCATGCGGAAGTCCAACCCGTGGGCGTTGAGGGGGATCACCGAACGGCTACTGGAGGCCGCCGACCGCGGACTGTGGGCGGAGCCGGACCAGGAGACCCTGGACCGGCTCCGGACGACCTACCTCGAACTTGAGGGCGATCTGGAGGGAGATGCGTGATCTCCCGCGAAACCCCCGCGTCGGCGGGGAGCACACACGGGATGGCCGTGAGGGCAATCTCGTGCTCGGAACACCCCCGCGTCGGCGGGGAGCAGGCCTCGACCATGGCGTGGCTGCGATCAGAGTGTGAACCGCTCTGCGACACCTCACCCGAAGGAGTGATCAACGCGTGAGCACGCCCTACCCGTTCACCGCCCTTGTCGGTCAGGACGATCTGCGGCTCGCGCTGCTGCTCAACGCGGTATCGCCGCGCGTGGGCGGTGTGCTGGTACGCGGCGAGAAAGGCACCGCCAAGTCCACGGCCGTACGCGCGCTTTCGGCGCTGCTGCCCGGGGTCGACGTCGTCGCCGGGTGCCGGTTCTCGTGCGATCCTGGCGGGCCCGATCCGGCCTGCCCCGACGGGCCGCACGAGGCGGGCACCTACGAGTCCCGGGCCGCCCGCATGGTCGAGTTGCCCGTCGGCGCCTCCGAGGACCGCCTCGTCGGTGCCCTCGACATCGAGCGGGCGCTCGCGGAGGGCGTGAAGTCCTTCGAGCCGGGGCTGCTGGCCGACGCGCATCGCGGGATCCTGTACGTCGACGAAGTGAACTTGTTGCACGACCACCTCGTCGACCTGCTCCTGGACGCGGCCGCGATGGGGGCGTCGTACGTGGAGCGCGAGGGTGTCTCCGTACGGCATGCCTCGAAGTTCCTGCTCGTCGGGACCATGAATCCCGAGGAAGGCGAATTGCGACCCCAATTGCTGGACCGTTTCGGGCTGACCGTCGAGGTCTCGGCCTCGCGGGAGCCCGAGCAGCGGGTGGAGGTCGTACGGCGGCGGCTCGCGTACGACGACGATCCGGCCGGATTCGCGGCGCGTTGGGCGGACGAGGAGGCTACTGCACGGCAACGTATCGTCGCCGCACGGGAGTTGTTGCCGTCGGTGCGGCTTGGCGACGGTGCGCTGCGGCAGATCGCGGCGACTTGTGCTGCCTTCGAGGTCGACGGGATGCGCGCCGACATCGTGATGGCGCGGACGGCGGTCGCGCTGGCCGCCTGGGCCGGGCGGACCGACGTACTCGCGGAGGATGTGCGGCAGGCCGCGTTGCTCGCCCTGCCTCATCGGCGGCGGCGGAATCCCTTTGACGCGCCCGGACTTGACGAGAACAAGCTCGACGAGACGCTGGAGGAGTTCGGCGGACAGGGCGGCAGCGAGGACGACGATCCGGATCCGGACGGGCCCGGTGGCGGCGGGCAGCCTCCGCAGGACGGGCCGGAAGGCGACTCCCCCGCCGGTGACGTCCCGGCGCAGGGCGAGCCCTCGGAGGACGGACAGGCGCCGGCCACGCAGGGCGGCGGCGAGCAGTCTCCCGTACGGGCCGCCGAACCCTTCCGTACGAAGGCGCTGAGCGTGCCCGGTATCGGCCAGGGTGCCGCCGGACGGCGTTCGCGGGCGCGGACCGAGCATGGGCGGACGACCGGTGCACGGCGGCCTCAAGGTGCGCTCACCAAGCTGCACTTGGCTGCGACCGTGCAGGCTGCCGCACCGCACCAGCGGGCGCGGGGGCGCACTGGATCTGGGCTTCATCTGCGCCGTGACGATCTCAGGCAAGCGGTGCGCGAAGGCCACGAATCCAATCTCGTGTTGTTCGTCGTCGATGCTTCCGGGTCGATGGCCGCCCGGCAGCGGATGAGTGCCGTGAAGGGGGCTGTCCTTTCGCTGTTGCTCGATGCCTATCAGCGGCGGGACAAGGTGGGGCTCGTGACCTTTCGGGGGGCGGGTGCCGAGGTCGCGTTGCCTCCTACCTCGTCCGTCGACGCGGCTGCGGCTCGGCTGGAGTCGCTGCCCACCGGTGGGCGGACTCCGCTCGGCGCCGGGCTGCTCAAGGCGCATGACGTACTGCGGGTGGAGCGGCTGCGGGATCCGGCGCGGCGGGCGCTCGTCGTGGTCGTGACGGACGGGCGGGCGACCGGGGGGCCGGAGCCGGTCGCGCTGGGTGCGCGGGCGGCTCGGCTGTTCGCGGCCGAGGGGGTTGCTTCCGTGGTCGTCGACTGCGAGTCGGGAGTTGTTCGGCTGGGGCTTGCGTCGCAGCTCGCCGGTGACCTGGGGGGTACCGCTGTGACGCTCGATGAACTGCGGGCCGACTCAATTGCCGGGCTGGTCAAGGACGTTCAGGGCAACAGGAGGGCCGCGTAATGCCGCAGGGGCAGCCGAGTGTCGTGCCGGACGACGGGCTGACAACACGTCAGCGGCGTAACCGGCCTCTCGTCGTGGTGCACACGGGGATCGGCAAGGGCAAGTCGACGGCCGCGTTCGGGCTGGCGCTGCGCGCCTGGAACCAGGGGTGGCCCATCGGGGTGTTCCAGTTCGTCAAGTCGGCGAAGTGGAAGGTCGGGGAAGAGAACGCGCTGCGTGTGCTGGGTGCGTCCGGTGAGGGCGGGTCCGTCGACTGGCACAAGATGGGCGAGGGCTGGTCGTGGGTGCAGCGCGACTCCCAGATGGACAACGAGGAGAAGGCCCGCGAGGGCTGGGAGCAGGTCAAGCGGGACCTCGCCGCCGAGACGTACAAGCTGTATGTCCTCGACGAGTTCGCCTACCCCATGCACTGGGGGTGGGTGGATGTCGACGAGGTGGTGGCCGTGCTGCGGGATCGGCCGGGGACTCAGCATGTCGTGATCACTGGGCGGAACGCCCCGGAGAAGCTCGTCGAGTTCGCTGATCTTGTGACGGACATGTCCAAGGTCAAGCACCCGATGGACGCCGGTCAGAAGGGTCAGAGGGGCATCGAGTGGTGACACCCGTCCCTCGGCTGGTCATTGCCGCGCCCGCTTCGGGGAGCGGCAAGACCACCGTTGCCACGGGGTTGATGGCGGCCTTCGCCTCGCGGGGGCTTGCCGTGTCCCCGCACAAGGTGGGGCCCGACTACATCGATCCCGGGTATCACGCGCTCGCCACCGGGCGGGTGGGGCGGAATCTCGACGCGTATCTGTGCGGGGCGGAGTTGATCGCGCCGTTGTTCGCGCAGGGGGCGCGGGGGTGCGATCTCGCTGTTGTCGAGGGTGTGATGGGGCTGTACGACGGGGCCGCCGGGCAGGGAGAGCTGGCCTCGACGGCTCATGTCGCGAAGCTGCTTCGGGCGCCGGTGGTGCTTGTTGTGGATGCCTCGTCGCAGTCTCGGTCCGTGGCCGCGCTCGTGCATGGGTTTGCCTCCTGGGATCCCGAGGTGCGGGTTGCGGGGGTGATCCTGAACAAGGTCGGGTCCGATCGGCATGAAGCCATGCTGCGGGAGGCTCTCGACGAGTCGGGGGTGCCGGTGCTCGGCGTGCTGCGGCGCGCCTCGCAGGTGAGTACGCCCTCGCGGCATCTGGGGCTGGTGCCTGTTGCCGAGCGGCGTGGGGAGGCGCTGGAGGCCGTGACCGCGCTGGCCGAGCAGGTACGGCGCGGGTGTGACCTTGATGCGCTGTTCGCGCTGGCGCGGAGTGCGCCCGCGTTGTCCGGCGCGGCTTGGGATGCGGCTGAGGTGGTGGGTTCCTCGCCCCCGCCGCCCCTTCCCGTTCCCAAGCTTGGGGGCTCCGCCCCCAACCCCCCGGTCGCCCGAAGGGCTCGTCCTCAAACGCCGGACGGGCTGGATGGTGCCCGGCGCGGGCTGCACAAGGCACCCGTAGTCGCCGTTGCCGGTGGGGCCGCCTTCACTTTCTCCTACGCCGAGCATGCCGAATTGCTCGCCGCCGCCGGTGCCGAAGTCGTCACCTTCGATCCGCTGCGAGACGAGCAACTGCCCGAAGGAACAGGCGGGTTGGTCATCGGGGGCGGGTTCCCCGAGGTGTACGCGCCGGAGCTGTCGGCCAACGAGCCGCTCCGTAAGGCCGTGGCCGAACTCGCGCTCGGTGGGGCGCCCGTCGCCGCCGAGTGTGCCGGGCTGCTGTATCTCTCCCGGGAGCTCGACGGGCAGCCCCTGTGCGGGGTGCTCGACGCGACGGCCCGGATGAGCGAGCGGCTCACCCTGGGCTACCGGGACGCGGTGGCCGTCAGCGACAGCGTGCTCGCCCCCGCCGGGACCCGGATGCGCGGTCACGAGTTTCACCGGACCGTCGTCGAACCCGGTGCCGGGGCGGCGCCCGCCTGGGGGGTGCTCGCCCCTGAGCGGCGCGTCGAAGGTTTCGTACAACAAGGTGTGCACGCGAGTTATCTGCACACGCACTGGGCGTCCGAGCCCGGTGTCGCCCGTCGGTTCGTGGAGAGGTGCCTGACGTCATGAGCAGCAAGCTGATCGGAGTCGGGGTCGGGCCCGGTGACCCGGAGCTGGTGACCGTCAAGGGCGTCAACGCGCTGCGCGCCGCCGAGGTCGTCGTCGTCCCGGTCATGGACAGCGGTGAGCGGGGACGCGCCGAGGCCACCGTCCTGCACTACGTGCCCGAGGACAAGGTCGTACGGGTCGTGTTCGCGCTCAACGAGCGGACCGACCGGGGGCGCCGTGAGGCCGCCTGGGATGCGGCCGGCGCGCGGGTCGCCGCGCTGCTGCGCGCGCACACCACCGTCGCCTTCGCCACCATCGGCGATCCCCACGTGTACTCGACCTTCACCTATCTCGCGCTGACCATCGGGGAGCTGGTACCGGGCACGGAGATCGAGACCGTGCCCGGCATCACCGCCATGCAGGATCTGGCGGCGCGGTCGGGAGCCGTGCTCACGGAAGGGACCGAGCCTCTCACTCTCGTGCCCGTCACCGCCGGGGCCGCCGTGCTCAAGGACGCGCTGAACGGGCCCGGCACCGTCGTCGCGTACAAGTTCGGGCGGCAGGCGCAGGAGGTGGTGGAGGCGCTGCGGGAGACCGGGCGGATCGACGGTGCCGTGTGGGGCTCGGCGCTCGGGCTCGAGGGCGAGTCCATCCGGCCCGCGGCCGACCTCGACGGCGGGCCGCTGCCGTACCTCTCCACGCTTATCGCGCCCGCCCGGCGCGACGGCGGGCGCGGCGGGAAACTGTGAACGCCGGAAGATCACCCGGCGATGCCCACCACCAGCCAGATGAAGGCCGTCCCCGCGATCGTGCACAGCAGGGTCGAGCGGGCGGGGTGCTCGTGGTGCGCCTCGGGAAGGATCTCGGCGGCAGCGAGGTAAAGGAGTGCGCCGCCGAAGAGGCCGAGGTAGCAGCCGAGCAGTCGCTCCGGGATGTGGAAGAAGAGCGTGGAGGCCGCGCCCACCACCGGGGCCGCCGCGTCCGCGAACAGCATCATGATCGCCTTGCGGCGCGCATTCCCGTACAGGCTGGTGATCGTGTACGTGTTGAAGCCGTCCGCGAAGTCGTGGGCGATCACCGCGAGGGCGACGGCCAGGCCCATGCCGCCGCCGACCTGGAATGCGGCGCCGATCGCCACCCCGTCCATGGCGCTGTGACCGACCATGGCGGCCGCTGCCGTGAGGCCCACCTCGGGCGCGCGTCCACCGTTCTCCTCGCCACCGTGCGCGGCCTGCCGGTGGGCCAGCAGGCGTTCCACCAGGTGGGCCAGCAGGAACCCGGCGACGAACAGCAGCAGCGCGGCCGGTACGCCGAAGACCTCGTCGCCCGCCGCGTCCAGCGCCTCCGGCAGCAGGTCCAGGCCGACCACGCCGAGCATCAGCCCGCCGGCCAGGCCCAGCACCAGATGACGGCGGTCGGTCACGCGCAGTGCCGTCCAGCCGCCGGCCAGCGTCATCAGGAACGCGCCGAGCGCGACGAGGACCGCCATAAGCCCTTGCTATCCGATCAAGGCCCGCTCGCGCACGTCCGACGGCCGCGCGCCCACTGACTTCTCGTAGTAATCGCACTTGGCAGTCATCGCACTTGTAGGAGAGGACCGAATTTCCATGGCCGATGCCCCCACCGGCAAGGTGACCTTCGTCGGGGCCGGGCCCGGCGCCGCCGACCTGCTGACGTTCCGGGCCGCGCGCGCCATCGCCGAGGCCGACGTCGTGATCTGGGCGGCCAGCCTGGTGCAGGCCGAGGTCCTCGAGCACGCGCGCGAGGGTGCGGAGATCCTGGATTCGGCGACGATGTCCCTCGAGGACGTCGTGGCCGTGTACGAGCGGGCTTTTCGACACGGTCTGAAGGTGGCCCGGATCCACTCCGGCGACCCCGCCCTCTGGGGAGGTACGCAGGAGCAGCTCGACCGGTGTACCGACATCGGGGTGGCGACGGAGATCATCCCGGGCGTCTCGTCCTTCTCCGCCGTGGCCGCGCTCGCGCAGCGCGAGCTGACGATTCCCGAGGTCGCGCAGTCCGTCATCCTCACCCGGCTCGGCGGGGGCAAGACGCCGATGCCGCCCGGGGAGGAAGTGCGGGAGTTCGCGCGGCACGGCACGACCATGGCGCTGTTCCTGTCGGCCGCCCGCAGCGGCCAGCTCGTACGGGAGCTGCTGGAGGGCGGCTATCCGACGTCCACGCCGGTCGTCGTCGCGTATCAGGCGACCTGGCCGGAGGAGCTGATCGTGAAGTGCACGATCGAGACGCTGGAGGAGACCGTCAAGGAGCACAAGCTCTGGAAACACACCCTCTTCCTGGTCGGCCCGGCGCTCGACGCGAGCGGCACCCGCTCGCACCTCTACCACCCCGGTCACTTCCACGGCTTCCGCAAGGCCGACCCGCAGGCGCGCGCGGAGCTGCGCGCGGCGCGTAAGGGCAGTCCTTCGTGATCACCGTCTTCGGTACGGGGACGGGGGCGCCGCTCCCCACGGACGCCGAGGCCGCTCTCGCCGACGCCGGGCTCGTGGTGGGGGCCCGGCGGCATCTGGCGGCGGCGCGGTTGCCGGAGGGGGTGGAGCGGATCGTTCTCGGGCCGCTGGCACCCGCGTTGGACATCGTCGAGCGACACGTAGAAAAGGGGGAGAAGGGGGAGAAGGAGAGCCGGGTCGTCGTGCTTGCCTCCGGGGACCCCGGGTTCTTCGGGATCGTGCGGGCGTTGGCGGAGCGGTTCGGGGCGGAGCGGCTGGATGTGCGCCCCGGTGTCTCCTCCGTCGCGACCGCCTTCGCGCGGCTCGGGCTGCCCTGGGACGACGCGGTGGTGGTGAGCGCCCACGGGCGGGAGCTGCGTACGGCCGTGCAGGTCTGCCGGTCCCACCCGAAGGTGGCCGTCCTGACGGGACCCGGCTCCGGGCCCGCCGAGCTGGGCGCCGCCCTCGCCCACGCCTGCACCGATCGCGTCCTCCTCGTGGCGAGCGCGCTGGGCGACCCCGAGCACGAGCGGGTGCAGCGGGTCACGCCCGCCGAGGCCGCGGCCCGCGACTGGGGCACGGCGGTGAGCGTCGTCCTGTGCCTGGCTCCGACGCGCACGCGCACCCTCGCTCCGGTGCGGACGGTCGCCGGGCCACCGCCCGGGCCCGCCCGATGGGCCCTGGACGAGAGCGAGTTCGCGCACCGCGACTCGATGATCAGCAAGTTCGAGGTGCGGGCGCTCGCGCTGGCCAGGATCGGGCCGCGCCTGGGCGAGCTGGTCTGGGACGTCGGCGCGGGCTCCGGGTCCGTCGCCGTCGAGTGCGCGCGGTTCGGCGCGGCCGTCACCGCGGTCGAGAAGACCCGGGACGGCTGCGAACGGATCCGCGCCAACGCCGAGGCACACGGCGTCGATGTGCGGGTGGTGCAGGGCGCCGCGCCCACGGTGCTGTCCGATCTGGAGGACGATCCGGACGCCGTGTTCATCGGCGGTGGGGGGCGCGAGCTGCCCGCCATCGTCACGGTCTGCGCGGGGCGGGCCCGGCGGGCCGTCGTCGTCGCCATGGCCGCGCTCGACCGGGTTCCGGCGGCGCGGGACGCGCTCACCGGCGCCGGGTTCGACTGCGACGGCGTCCTGCTGCAGTCGTCCCGCCTCGCGCCGCTGCCGGGTGGGGTCACCCGGCTCGCGGCCACCAATCCCGTTTTTCTGCTGTGGGGCGTCCGGCCTCCGGCCCGTATCGAAGGAGTCCCCCAGTGATCGGCCTGATTTCCGCCACGGCGGCGGGCGCGGCGGCCCGTGACCGGCTGGCCGCGGCCTGGCCCGCCCGTACGCGGGTGTACGAGGGGTCCGTCGGGGACGCCGTGCGGCGGGCCTTCGCGGAGTGCGACCAGTTGGTGTGCTTTCTCGCCACGGGCGCGGTCGTCCGGCTGGTCGCGCCGCTGCTGGGCGACAAGACGTCCGACCCGGGAATCGTGTGCGTCGACGAGGCGGGGCGGTTCGCCGTGTCCCTCGTCGGGGGCCATGGCGGCGGCGCGAACGAACTCGCCCGCGAGGTGGGCGAGTTGCTCGGTGCGGAGCCCGTGGTGACGACGGCGACCGACGCGGTGGGGATGCCCGGCCTCGACACCCTCGGCTTCCCCGTGGAGGGGGATGTCGCCGGGGTCACCCGGGCCCTGCTGGACGGTGAACCCGTCGCCCTGCACGCCGAGTTGGCGTGGCCGCTGCCGCCGCTGCCGGTCACGCGGGGAGGCGCGTACGCGATCCGGGTCACCGACCGTCTCGTCCCGCCCGCCGACCAGAACGTGGTCCTGCGGCCACCGTCCCTCGTCGTCGGCGTCGGGGCCTCCAAGGGCGCGCCCGTCGACGAGGTCCTCGGGCTGGTGGAGGACGCCCTGCGGGACGCCGGGCTGTCGGCGAAGTCCGTCGCCGAGCTCGCCACCGTCGACGCCAAGGCCGACGAGCCGGGCATCGTCGGGGCCGCCGAGCGGCTCGGGGTGCCCGTGGTGACGTACAGCGCACAGGAGTTGGCGAAGGTCGACGTCCCGAACCCCTCGGCCGCGCCGCTCACCGCCGTCGGTACGCCGTCCGTGGCCGAGGCCGCCGCGCTCGTACGCGGGGGTGAACTCCTGGTCCCCAAGCGGAAGTCGGAGCGTGCGGACGATACGCCCGCGATGGCGACCGTCGCGGTCGTACGGCGGGGGGCGCGCGGTCGGCTCGCGGTGGTCGGTCTCGGGCCCGGCGCCCGCGACCTGCTCACTCCGCGCGCGAAGGAGGAGCTGCGACGGGCGTCGGTGCTCGTCGGGCTCGACCAGTACGTCGACCAGATCCGCGATCTGCTGCGGCCGGGCACCCGGGTCCTGGAGTCGGGGCTCGGCGCCGAGGAGGAGCGGGCGCGTACCGCGGTGGCCGAGGCCCGGCGCGGGCAGGCCGTCGCGCTGATCGGCAGCGGGGACGCGGGCGTGTACGCGATGGCGTCGCCCGCGCTGGCCGAGGCGTCCGACGACATCGACGTGGTCGGGGTGCCCGGCGTGACCGCCGCGCTCGCGGCGGGCGCGATCCTGGGCGCGCCGCTCGGCCACGACCACGTGTCGATCAGCCTCTCCGATCTCCATACCCCCTGGGAGGTCATCGAGCGGCGGGTACGGGCGGCGGCCGAGGCGGACATCGTCGTGACGTTCTACAACCCGCGCAGCCGGGGCCGCGACTGGCAGCTCCCGAAGGCGCTCGCGATTCTCGCCGGGCACCGGGAGCCGACGACGCCGGTGGGGGTCGTACGCAACGCTTCCCGCCCGGACGAATCCAGCCGCCTCACCACCCTCGCGGGTCTGGACCCGGCGACGGTGGACATGATGACGGTCGTGACCGTGGGCAACACGGCGACCCGTGAGATCGCCGGGCGTATGGTGACGCCGCGCGGCTACCGCTGGCAGGAGGAGCCCGAATGAGCCGAGTGAGCCAGGTGTTCCCGCAGGCCCGGGTCGTGCATCCCATCGAGCAGGAGTCCTTCCGGCGGCTGCGCGCCCGTCTGGACACCTCGCACTTCGCGCCGCTGACGCGCGCGGTCGTGGAGCGGGTCATCCACTCCGCGGCCGACCTCGACTACGCGGACGATCTCGTCATGGACGAGGGCACGCTGGAGCGGGCGCACGCGGCGCTGCACGCCGGGGCGCCGGTCGTCGTGGACGTGGAGATGGTCGCGGCGGGCATCACCCGCCGGGACACCGTCTGCCGCCTGAAGGACGCCGAGTCGGGCCCTGGACTGACCCGTTCGGCGCATGCGATGCGGCTCGCGTACGAGGAGGTCGGGCCCGGCGCGCTGTGGGTGATCGGCTGTGCGCCGACGGCCCTGGAGGAACTTCTCACCCTGCACGCCGATCCGGCACTCGTCATCGGTCTGCCCGTCGGCTTCGTCGGCGCCGCCGAGTCCAAGGCCGCGCTGCGCGAGAGCGGGCTGCCCGCTGTCAGCAACGTGTCCGAGAAGGGCGGTTCGGCGGTCGCCGCCGCCGCGCTCAACGCCCTGCTGTACCACCCCGTATCCACGTCCAAGGAGACATCGTGACCACCCCGCCCCCCGCCCTGCTCATCGCCGGACACGGCACCCGGGACGAGGCCGGCGCCGAGGCCTTCCGCGACTTCGTCCGGGAGCTGGGGCGCCGACACCCCGAGCTGCCCGTCGCCGGCGGGTTCATCGAGCTGTCGCCGCCGCCGCTCACCGAGGCGGTGGGCGAGCTGGTGGAGCAGGGGGTACGTCGGTTCGCCGCCGTCCCGCTGATGCTGGTGTCCGCCGGTCACGCCAAGGGGGACATCCCGGCGGCGCTGGCCCGCGAGAAGGAGCGGCACCCCGGGATCTCCTACACGTACGGGCGTCCGCTGGGCCCGCACCCGTCGCTGCTGGCCGTCCTGGAGCGACGGCTCGACGACGCGCTGGGCTCCGCGGTCCGTACGCCCGCGGACCGGGCCGACGTGACCGTGCTGCTCGTCGGACGCGGCTCCACCGACCCGGACGCCAACGCCGAGGTGCTCAAGGCGGCGCGGCTGCTGTGGGAGGGGCGCGGGTACGCCGGGGTGGAGACGGCCTTCGTGTCGCTGGCGGCGCCGGACGTGCCGTCCGGGCTGGACCGCTGTGTGAAGCTGGGCGCGCGCAGGATCGTCGTACTCCCCTACTTCCTCTTCACGGGAATCCTCCCGGACCGGGTGCGGCAGCAGACCGAGGGCTGGGCGGCCGCGCACCCCGACGTCGAGGTGCGCTCCGCCGATGTCATCGGCCCCGAACCGGAGCTGCTCGACCTGGTCATGGAGCGCTACCGCGAGGCCGTGCAGGGCGATCTGCGGATGAACTGCGACTCGTGCGTGTACCGCATCGCGCTGCCCGGCTTCGAGGACAAGGTGGGGCTCCCGCAGCAGCCGCACTTCCATCCGGACGACGACGGCCACCATCACCACGGCAATCATGCACACTCCCACTCCCATGCGCACTGAGGGCCGGTACGGGGGCGACGCGCACGACCTGCGGCACCACGGCGACGTCGAGGTGCGGGACGACGGTTCCGCACTCACCGATCTCGCCGTGAACGTCCGCGCGGACACGCCTCCGGCGTGGTTGCGCGAGCGGATCGCCGCGTCGCTGGGCGGGCTCGCCGCCTACCCCGACGGGCGGGCCGCGCGGGCCGCGGTGGCGGAGCGGCACGGGCTGCCCGTCGAGCGGGTGCTCCTCACAGCCGGCGCGGCCGAGGCTTTCGTGCTGCTCGCGCGTGGCCTGAAGATCCGTCAGCCTGTCGTCGTGCACCCCCAGTTCACCGAGCCGGAGGCGGCGCTGCGGGATGCCGGTCACTCCGTCGACCGGGTGCTGCTGCGTGCGGAGGACGGCTTCCGGCTGGACCCCGCGGCTGTTCCGGAGGACGCGGACCTGGTCGTGATCGGGAATCCGACCAATCCGACGTCGGTGCTGCATTCGGCTGCCGCTGTCGCCGAACTCGCCCGGCCCGGACGGACGTTGGTGGTCGACGAGGCGTTCATGGACGCGGTGCCGGGTGAGCGGGAGGCGCTGGCCGGGCGGACGGATGTGCCCGGCCTTGTGGTGTTGCGGAGTCTGACCAAGACGTGGGGGCTGGCCGGGCTGCGGATCGGGTACGTCCTGGCCGCCCCCGAGACGATCGCGGAGCTGTCGCGGGCCCAGCCCCTCTGGCCCGTCTCCACGCCCGCCCTCGCCGCGGCCGAGGCGTGCGTCTCGCCTCGGGCGCTCGAGGAGGCCGCCCATGTGGCGCGCCGCGTCGCCTCGGACCGGGACCATCTGGTCGCGGGGTTGCGGGAGTTCGGGCCCGACGGGTTGCGGGTGGTGGAGCCGGCGGACGGTCCGTTCGTGCTGGTGCGGCTGCCTCGAGCGGCGGAGGTGCGGCGTCACCTGCGGCGGCTCGGGTTCGCGGTGCGGCGTGGGGACACGTTTCCCGGGCTGGGGGAGGAGTGGCTGCGGATCGCCGTGCGGGACCGGGCCACCGTCAACGGTTTTCTGCAGGCGTTGGATCGGGCGATGGCTTTGGCCGGGCGGTGAGGTCGGGGTGAGGTGAGGGTCCTCGCCCGCCCCTACCCGTCCCCTCCGTTCCTGGCGGCTCCGCCCCCAGACCCGCCGACTATGCGAATCTCACGGCACGGACGGGTCCGATGTTCCCGACCGTCACCCGACCACCCGCCCGTTCAGCACCACCCGACGCGGAGCCGCCAGCACCCGTACGTCCGCACGCGGATCCCCCTCGTAGACGACGAGGTCCGCCGGTGCCCCCTCGTCGAGCCCCGGCCGCCCCAGCCACCGCCGGGCGCCCCAGGTCGTCGCGGACAACGCCTCGACCGGCGGGATGCCCGCGGTCACCAGTTCGGCGACCTCGCCGGCGACCAGGCCGTGGGCGAGCGAGCCGCCCGCGTCCGTACCGACGTAGACCGGGATCCCCGCGTCGTAGGCGGCGCGCACGGTGTCGTAGCGGCGTGCGTGCAGGGCCCGCATGTGCGCGGACCAGCGCGGGAACTTGCCCTCTCCCCCGTCGGCGAGCTGCGGGAAGGTGGCGATGTTGACGAGCGTGGGGACGATCGCGACACCGTGGGAGGCGAACAACGGGATCGTCTCCTCGGTGAGGCCGGTCGCATGCTCGACGCAGTCGATGCCCGCCTCGACCAGGTCACGGAGCGAATCCTCGGCGAAACAGTGCGCGGTCACCCGCGCGCCCAGCCGGTGGGCCTCGGCGATCGCCGCTCCCACGGCTTCCCTGGGCCAGCAGGCGCTGAGATCGCCGGTGTCGCGGTCGATCCAGTCGCCCACCAGTTTCACCCAGCCGTCGCCGCGCCGGGCCTCCTGGGCGACGTACGCGACCAGGTCCTCCGGCTCGATCTCGTGCGCGTAGTTACGGATGTAGCGGCGGGTGCGGGCGATGTGGCGGCCCGCCCGGATGATCTTCGGGAGGTCGGCGCGGTCGTCGATCCAGCGAGTGTCGGAGGGCGAGCCCGCGTCCCGGATGAGGAGGGTGCCCGCGTCGCGGTCGGTCAGCGCCTGCTTCTCCGAGACGTCCTCGGAGACGGGGCCGTGGGTGTCGAGCCCGACATGGCAGTGGGCGTCGACGAGGCCGGGCAGCGCCCAGCCCTCGACGGTCCGGATGTCACGGGCGCCGGCGGGGCGCTCGTAGGAGATCCGGCCGCCGACGACCCACAGCTCGTCGCGGACACCCTCGTCCTCGTCCGGCCCGACGAGCACCCGCCCCTTCACGTGCAGCACCGCGCGATCGCTCATGCACCGCACTTTAAATCGCTTGCGCACCGCACTTGAAATCGCTCATGCACCGGACTCTTCATGCGGGCGCTGGTCTCCCTTGCCCACCTGGTCCGACGTCTCCTCCTCCACGTCCGCCATGGCGGGGTCGAGGAGCCGGGAGAGGAAGTGGCGGGTGCGCTCGTGGCTCGGGTTGCCGATGACCTGCGCGGGGGTGCCGTCCTCGACGATCACGCCGCCGTCCATGAAGACGACCCGGTCGGCGACCTCGCGCGCGAAGGTCATCTCGTGGGTGACGACCATCATCGTCATGCCCTCGTTCGCGAGCATGCGCATGACGGCGAGTACGTCGCCCACGAGCTCGGGGTCGAGCGCCGAGGTCGGCTCGTCGAAGAGCATCACCTCGGGGCCCATGGCCAGCGCGCGAGCGATCGCGACCCGCTGCTGCTGGCCGCCGGAGAGCGAGGAGGGGTACGCGTCCGCCTTCTCGGACAGTCCCACGCGCCGCAGGTTCTCGGCGGCGATCCGGGACGCCTCCGCCTTGTCCCGCCTCAGCACCCGCCGCTGCGGCAGCGCGAGGTTCTCGGTCACCGACAGGTGCGGGAAGAGGTTGAACTGCTGGAAGACCATGCCGATACGGCGGCGTACGGCGTCGATGTCGACGTCCTCGTGCGTGACCTCCGTACCGCCGACGAAGACCTGCCCCTTGGTGGGCTCCTCCAGGAGGTTCACGCAGCGGAGCAGAGTCGACTTGCCGGACCCCGAAGGGCCGATCACGCACACGACCTCGCCGGTACCGACCTCCAGGTCGATGCCGCGCAGTACCTCGTTGTCGCCGAAGAACTTGTGCAGGTCCCGGACCTGGATCTCTGGAGTACTGCTCACTTGGTGGCCTCCCCGGCCTTGGCCTCCAGGCGGCGCACGACGAACCCGAGCGGCACCGTCACCAGCAGATAGCACAGACCCGCGACCAGGATCGGCGTGGAGTTGGCGGTCTGGCTCGCCAGGTCGCGCCCGAACTTGGTGAGTTCCCGCTCCTCCAGGGTGACCCCGAGGAACAGCACCAGCGAGGAGTCCTTGAAGAGGAGCACGAGTTCGTTGGTGAGCGGCGGGATCACGATGCGGAACGCCTGCGGGATGATGATCGAGACCATGGCCCGCGCGTGCGAGAAGCCCAGCGATCGAGCCGCCTCCATCTGTCCCTTGGGCACCGCCTGGATGCCCGCGCGGATCGTCTCCGCCATGTACGCCGCCGACACCAGGCCGAGCGCGAGCGCCACCTTGCCGTACGTACCGCCGGGGATCTCCGTACCCGGGAACGCCAACGGCACGGCGACACCCACGAACACGAAGATCAGCAGGGCGGGCAAGCCCCGGAAGATCTCGATGTAGATGCCGGCCAACCAGCGGTACGGACCCACCGGAGACAGTCGCATCAGGGCGATGACCATGCCGAGCACGAGGCCGAAGACGAAGCCGGACATCGTGTAGAGCACGGTGTTCTTCAGCGCCAGCGTGATGACGTCCGGGAACATCTGCTGGACCAGGTCCCACTGCGCGAACTGGTTCTTCAGCCGTCCCCAGTCGGCCGTGACCGCGAAGGCGATCACGGCCGCGACGAAGACGACGTACTGCGCGCCGCGCGACAGCGCGCGCTTCTGGCGCCGGGTCAGGCCGGACTTACGGGGCTGGACTGGTGCGTCGGCATCGCTCATGAGGCGGACGGGGAGGCGGAGGCCGCGGACTCGTCGTACGGGCCGATCCACTTCTCGTACAGCTTCTTGTACGTGCCGTCGGCCTTCGCGTCCGCGATCGCCTTGTTGATGGCTTCGACGAGCTCGGTGTTGCCCTTCTTCACCGAGAAGCCGTACTGCTCACCGGTGTTGATGTTGTCGGCGACCTCGAGGGCGTCGGCGTTGGCCTTGTCCTTCAGCCAGCCCTGGACCACCGGGTAGTCGATGACGACGGCCTGGACCTGCCCGGTGCGCAGACCGTTGAGGACCGCGTCGGAGGACTCGAAGGAGACGGGGTCGAGACCCTTGCTCGTCGCGTACTCCTCGCCGGTGGTCTGCGCCTGGGCGCCGACCTTCTTGCCCTTGAGGTCCGCGAAGGACGTGATGCCGCTGTCCTTGTCGACGAGGACGGCCTGCGTCGCGTCGAAGTACGGGTCGGAGAAGTCGACGTTCTTCTTGCGCTCCTCGGTGATCGTCATGCCGGCGGCGGCGAGGTCACACTGGCCGGAGTTGAGGAACGCGCCGGTCTTGAAGTTCTCGAAGGGCGTGTCGACGAACTCCTGCTTCACGCCCAGGTCCTTGGCGACCAGGTCGATCAGCGAGACGTCGAAGCCCTGCACCTTGCCGTCGATCTCCGACTGGAAGGGCGGGTACGGGAGGTGGGTGCAGGTCGTGAGCTGACCCGCCTTGACCACGGGAACCCCGTCGGCGGTGGCCGCGCCGCCGCCGTCGTCCGAGGAGCAGCCGGCCACGAGCAGCAGCCCGGCCGTCGCGGTGGTGGCGGCCAGAATGCGGGTCCGGCGTCCGAGGACCGAGTTCACGGAGACCTCCTGTGAGGGAACTGAGGGTTCCGATTATAAGGAAAGGTTTGAGTAGCTCAAATCAATCCGATGGCTGCTGGGCCGGACGGCCTCAGAAGTCATGCCGCACGGGGTGCTCAGCCATATGAGCCAGGGGGTGTCCCGGCTCCCGCGGCGCCCTTGCCCTCCGGTGCGAAGGCCTCCGGATACGCTCGGAGGCGCATTGGAACCCATGAGCGAAGAGAGCACCGCCGTGACCCACCCCTTCCTGGACCTGGCCCCGCTGAGCGCCGCGCACTTCGCGTCGATCGAGGACCGGGTGGCACGGCTGCTCTCCACCGAGCAGGACGTCGTGATCATGCAGGGCGAGGCGCTGCTGCCGCTGGAGGGCGCCATCCGCGGCACGGCGGGACCCGGCACCACCGCGCTCAACGTGATCACCGGGCCGTACGGGCAGACCTTCGGGGACTGGCTGCGGGACTGCGGGGCGACGGTGATCGACCTGGCGGTGCCGTTCCACACGGCGGTCACGGCCGCGCAGATCCGGGAGGCCTTCGCCGAGCACCCGGAGATCGACTTCGTCTCGCTGGTGCACGCCGAGGCGGCGACGGGGAACACGAACCCCGTCGCGGAGATCGGCGAGGTGGTGCGCGAGCACGGCGCGCTGTTCTACCTGGACGCCGTCGCCTCGATCGGCGCGGAGCCGGTGCTGCCGGACGCGTGGGCTGTCGACCTGTGCGTGATCGGGGCACAGAAGGCGATGGGCGGGCCGGCCGGTGTGTCGGCCGTGTCGGTGAGCGAGCGGGCGTGGGCGCGGATGGCGGCGAACCCGACGGCGCCCCGGAGGTCGTACCTCTCCCTGCTCGACTGGAAGCAGCGGTGGGTCGACGGCGGCCGCAAGACGCTGCTGCACGCTCCGGCGCAGCTGGAGATGCTGGCGTTGGAGGCGTGTGTGGAGCGAATCGAGGGGGAAGGGCTGGACGCCGTGATGGCCCGGCACGCCTCGGCCGCGGCGGCCACCCGGGCGGGTGCACTCGCGCTGGGCGGCGGCCTGGAGCCGTATGTGTACGAGGCCTCGGACGCGGCGCCCGTCGCCACGACGCTGCGGACGCCGGCCGGGGTCGACGCGGCGGAGCTGGTCGCCAAGGCGCTCGCCTCGGATCCGGTGCTGCCGCTCGTCGCGGGCGGGGGCGCCCTCGCCAAGGAGATGGTCCGGGTCAACCACTACGGGCCCGACGCGACGCGCGGTGTGGTGCAGTCCTGCCTGGGTGCGCTGGGGGCGGCGCTGGGCGAGTTCGGGGTGACGGTGGACCTGGAGGGGGCTCGGCGGGCGGTTGCGGGGGCGTGGCTGTAAGGGACGGATCTTCAAGGGACGGATCTTTGGCGAGCATGATCGTGCGGGAGACCACGAAGGTCACCGGGATCGCCGCCACGGACGCGAACAGCGGAGCGAATCGGTCCCCGGCGTGCAGAACGCCGGCGACCACGTAGACGCCTGCCGTCGTGACCAGGAAGTTGGTCACATTCGTCAGGGGGAACAACAGGAATTTCCGCCAGGTCGGCCGCGTCCGGTAGGTGTACCGCGCGTTCAGGAAAAAGGACCCGGTCATGCTGAGGACGAACGCGAGAATATGTGCGGCGAGATACGGCCAACGGAGCAGGAGCAACAGGTAAAGACCGTAGTACGTCAGAGTGTTGACCACGCCGACCAAGGAGAAGGCGAGGATCTGGCCCGATATCGGGCGTGCGGGTGCGGTTCGCATCAGGGAATGAGGTCCTTGCTCGTGCCGCACGGTGTGCGGTCCTGCGTTCGTTCCACGTTGGTCGCTTTCACCAGGAAGTGCGGGCGGCCCTTGACCTCGTAGTAGATCCGGCCCGTGTACTCCCCGATGATTCCGAGCATGATCATTTGCATGGCGGCGGCAGCGGTGACGGCGGTGATGATCGTGACATAGCCGGGGGTCTCCACGCCGTTGACGAGCGCGGCGACCACGATCCACGCCGTGTACAACCCCGTGCACAGCAGCAGCCCCATGCCGAGGTAGACGGCGGCGCGCAGCGGCCTGTTGTTGAAGGAGAGCAGTCCGTCGAGCCCGTAGTTGAGCAGGCTGCGGAAGCTCCACGAGCTGCGGCCGTGGGCGCGTACGGCGTTCTCGTACTCGAAGGTCGTGCTGGGGAAGCCCACCCATGCGAACAGGCCCTTGGAGAAGCGGTTGTACTCGGTGAGGTCCAGGATCGCGTCCACCACGCGCCGGGAGAGGAGACGGAAGTCGCCGACACCGTCCACGAGTTCGACGTCCACGAGACGGTTGACGAGCCGGTAGTACAGGCGGGCGGTGACAGCGCGGGTGATCCCCTCGCCACTCCTGTTGCGCCTGGCGATGACCTGGTCGTAGCCCTGTCCGCGCAGGTCCACCATGCGCTTGATCAGTTCGGGCGGGTGCTGGAGGTCCGCGTCCATGACGACCACGGAGTCTCCCGAGGCATGGCGCAGACCGGCGAGCAGCGCTGCTTCCTTGCCGAAGTTGCGGCTGAAGGAGACGTACCGCACGCGCGAGTCGAGTTCGGCCAGCCGCTCCAGGGCGGCGAGGGTCCGGTCGCGGCTGCCGTCGTCGACGTACACGAACTCCATGTCGTGGCCGAGCGGCAGGAGTTCCTCCGCGACCTTCTGGACCTCGTCGTGGAATCGGCTTATGACGTCTTGTTCGTCGTAGCAGGGTGCGACGATCGATATGAGCATGGTTTTCCCCCTGGGTTCGGTCAGAGAGCGTCGGTCATGCGCTCGCGTGGTCGGGTGCGTCGACGGCGGACGGCGGTGACGGTGCCGAGCAGGATCAGGGTCAGCACCGACGCGGCTGCGACGGTCGTACCCAGTCGCAGACCGGGTGGGTGGAAGGTGCAGGTGACGCTGGTCGAGGAGCTGTCCAGCGGGACGGCGATCAGGCCGTAGTACTGCTGGGCGGGTACGGCGGGACCGTCGCCCGCCGCGCAGCGCCAACCGGCGATCCGGGGGGCCGCCACGACGGCGGTTCCCTTGCTCCCGGCCGGGAGTTCGGCGCGGATCGTGCCGTCGGAGACGGTCACATCGGAGGCGCCGGTGGCCTTGAGCCGTTCGGCCGCGGTGTGCAGGCGCGCGGTGTCCAGGCAGCCGACGGCACCGTCCGGGACGACGCCCGGCCGGTCCGGGGACAGCTCGATCCGCAGGCGTCCGGAAGCCGGAACGCTGCCGAGCCGCTGCATCGCTGCGATCTTGGTGACGGGGTGGTCGGACCTGAACCGCCCGGTCAGGCCACCGGCAGCCGCACCGGTGAGCTGCGCGGTGCCCGAGAAGTGCGGCGCCCACAGATACACCTCGCTGCCGGTCGGGCAGTCGGCCGTGATCGTCGGCTTGCCCGCAGCTGTACGAGGTACGCCGATGCGCACGCCCGGCCGGTCGTCGTCGCTCCGGTGCGGCCGCTTCCCGGAGGTGGTGCGGATCGTGAGGCGGGGCACGGTGTAGACACGGGTGCCCAGCAGCAGTTCCTGATTGCGGTACGGCGACGGTCCGAAGTCGGAGACGCTCGGGTCGCCGGCCGGCCGTACCGTGACCAGGGGCGGCACATCCCGCCGGGACACCCTCACCGTGCCGCCGTCCTGCGGAAACCACTGCTGGTGCGGGTCCGGCGGGGAGTGCACCCGGGCGCCGACGGAGAAGATCACGTCCGTGACGGCGTTGTCCAGGCTCTGCAGGTTGCGGCCCCGCGAGGTCCAGCCGTCCCCGAGGGCGGCGAGCGTGCGGCTGAGCACGTCGGAGGTGAGGCTGCTGTAGTACTGGGCACCCTGGCCGCCCACCATCAGCGGGTCGTTGCCCACGGTCTGCTCCCGGCCGGGCTCGGTGCGGTACCGGGGCCAGCCGTCGGCCTCCGCGATCGCGTCCGCCTGCCGCTCCTGTCGCGCTCCCCAGGGCGCGTAGTCGTCCATGTGTGCGTGTCGCAGCCGGGTGGCCACGGCGGAGGTGGCGGTGGCCTCGCCGAGCTGCGTACCGACGAGGAGCGTCACGGCCAGCCCGGCCAGTACGGCGCGGCGTCGGCCGCCGGCTCTAGGTCCTGTCGTCACATTCCCGTCGTCCGCCCGGAGGGCGGGCCTCGCGCCCGCCGCGGAGCGGCTGATGTTTGCCGTAGGTGCGTGCTCTCGGCGTGCCGGGCACAGACCCTCGTACTGGTTGTACGTGGGTCTGTGCCCGGTGCGGCGAGAGTGCGTGCATGGCGTCGCGAGGCAGGCGGGAATGTGACGACAGGACCTAGGCCCGCTGTCCTGGCGGGCGAGCAGAGCCAGCCCGCCCAGCGCACCCACGGCGGCGAGCACCGCGAGCGGCAGGGTGAAGGGGCGGTCCGTCAGAGCGCTTCCGCTCGCGATGGTGATGATCAGTGCGAGCAGCGCCCCCGCCGCGCACAGCGCGCGCCGGCCGGGCAGGCCGTAGGAGAGCGCGTGCCACGCGGCGATCACCAGCAGCGCGCAGAGCACGAAGGTCTGGCGGTACGGACTTCCCTGCGGGGTGGCGAAGGCGTGCCAGAGCAGGTGGGTAGGGCCCCACTGCAGCGACAGTGCCACTCCGGCCACCAGCAGCGTCCACCCCGTGCGCACCCGTCGGGGGGCCGCCCGGTGGAAGGGCAGGGCGAGGGCGAGCAGCAGCGCCGTGGTGCCCACGTACACGGCCGGCGAACCGAAGGTGTACGTCGTCGGCAGCAGCCGGGCCAGCAGGTCCTCCGTCGGCACCGGCACGAACTGCCTGACTCTGCCGGGGTAGGCGTGGGTGGTGCCGAAGTACACGACCGTCACCAGCGGCGCGGCCAGGCCCACGCCGAGTGCGACGGTCACGCCCGCCCGGCCCGCCGCCGCGAGGCTCCGCCGGCGCGGGAGGCCCGCGAGCCACAACCGCAGCAGGAACACCAGACCGGCGGCCAGGGTGGCCATGTACGCCGTGTAGAAGTTGGCGATCCAGGCGACCGCCACGACCAGCACACCGAGGACCCGGCGCCGGTCGTTCAGCGTCCATTCGCCGACCAGGCACAGCAGCGGCAGGGCGACGAGGCCGTCGAGCCACATCGTGTTGTACACGGCGGACGCCACGGTCCAGCCGCACAGGGCGTACGACGCGCCCAGCAGTCCCGCCGCCCACCAGCGGCCGGGGCGCATCCTGAGCAGCAGCCAGGCCATGGCGGCCGCGGCCGACGCCACCTTCAGCACGGTGATCACATACACCGCGAGGTCGATCTCGTCCCGCGGGAACACCGCCACGAGCAGGGCGAACGGGCTGCCGAGGTACGTACCGAGGTCGGGGAGGAAGCTGGAGCCGTACCCGGACTGCCAGTTGACGAGGAGACCGCCGTCGGCCCTTCCGTGCAGCAGGTCCCACAGGTGGGCGTGGAACGGCACGTACTGGTTGCCCAGGTCGTTGACGCTCCGGGTGCGGGGGCCGAACGGGTAGCTGCGGGCGATGGCGTCGGCAGCGCAGAACACGGTGACGGTGATGACCGCCGCGAGCAGGGCGGCGGTCCGCCCGGGTCCGGTCGGGCGCGACAACAGGAGCCGCTTCCAGCGGTCGTGCGCCCGGCCGGACGGCGGATCGGCAGGCCCGTGCGGCGCGGGAACGGGCAGCCGGTCGGAGCCGTGGGCGGCTCCGGTCTTCGGCTCGGGATAGTTGACGGGTTTCACACCTTGTCCCTGTCCGATCGGCGCCACGCGTTTCCGTGAGTAATACCACTTCCACGGAGGGAACCGGCCGTGCACATGACCGAACAAACCATTTTCGGCTGGCCTCCAGAGAATTGCGGGCCGCATGGCCCCCCGTCCGGGGGAACACTCCCCGCGGGTCATCGATTCGCCGTCTTAGATGGGGACGTCCTCCGGATGGTTGTGCCGCAGCCGGAAGTGCGGGCATCAATTCCGATTGCGCACGCGGGCAGTTCGAATCAGACGGTTATCACTGGGGAGTTAATAGATGTCCGCCAAGCGAATTGAGGATGAACTCGATCGCCTGCGAATGCCCTGCCCGGATCAACCCCTCTGCCCCTGCGTACGCAACTCCGCCCACACGGTCTTCCCGAGCGCACGGTCGGTGACGCCCCAGTCGGTGGCGAGCGCCTCGACAAGTCGCAGCCCCCGCCCGGACTCCCCTTCCGGTTCGAGCTGCCGGATCTCCGGGCGCCGTTCACCACACGCGTCGGTCACCTCGATGCGCAGCGTCGCACTCTCCCGTACGAGTCTCAGCAGGAAGCTCCGTCCGGGCACGCGCCCGTGCGTCACCGCGTTCGCGGCCAGCTCGGCGACGACCTGGGCAGCCGCGTCGTTCAGCTCGCCGCTGTGGGGAAAGCCCCAGTCGTGGAGCTGCTGGGCGGTGAGCCTGCGGGCGAGCCGGGCACCGGTGCGGGTGGAACTGAGGAGCTGGGCGAATTCACCGATGACGGTGGGTGTTTCCGGATTCATGTCACTCAGCGTGGCCGTCTCGCTCTACGCTGACCAGGCGTGACAGCGCGACTCTGGGTAGTCGTACGGGTGCGGTGGGCGACGTGTCGCGTTGTCGGCCGTGACCACGACGAGGTGAGGGCGGTGCGGGTACATGACGGATGACCGGGAGCGCAGGCCGGAGACTCCGGCCGAGGCCGAGGGAACCACCGGGTTGTTCACCGCGATCGGCAAGATGCTCAGGCTGCTGCGGGAGCGGGCGGGGCTGACACAGAAGGACTTCGGGACGATGGTCGGCTACGGGCCCGACGCGATCTCGGCGATGGAGCGAGGAGTACGGGTGCCTCGACCCGAGGTGCTGGAGAAGGCCGACGAACTGCTGGACGCCGGGGGAATGTTGAAGGCAGTGATCCCCGAGGTCAAGGAGGCGATGAAGAAGGCGAGGACGCGGCATCCGGAGTGGTATCGGAGTTATGCGGGGTTGGAGGCGGAGGCGGTTTCCCTCTACGACTACAGCACCATGGGCATCCTCGGACTACTGCAGACCGAGGACTACTCACGGGCCGTGTTCACGCAGCGGTACCCGCCGCTGGACGAGGCAACCATCGAAACGCGGGTCGCGGACCGGCTCTCGCGGCAGCAGATCTTCGAGCGGTGGCCGCTGCCGGAGTTCAGCTTCGTCATGGAGCAGGCCGCGCTGGAGCGGCCGATCGGCGGACCCGAGGTGCACGCGGGACAGTTGCGACAGTTGCTGCGCATCGGCCGAATGCGAAACGTGCAGGCTCAGGTAATGCCGACTGGGCGAGCCGAACACCCTTGCCTGGACAGTTCGTTCACCCTGCTGACTCCAAAGGGGAAGGAACAGGTGGCATACATGGAGTCGCAGGGGTACCCGCGCTTGATCACCGACCGCGAAGAAGTCCGCATCCTCGCCGCCCGTTATGGGATCATCCGGGCGCAGGCGCTCAACCCGTACGAGTCCCTGGACCTGATCGAGAAGATGCTGGAAGAGCGATGACCATAGAGAAGTTGAGCTGGTTCAAGTCGAGCTACAGCAGCGGTGAAGGCGGTCAATGCCTCGAAGTCGCGTACACCTGGCGCAAGTCCAGCTACAGCAGTGGCGAGGGCGGCGAATGCGTCGAGGTGGCCACCTGCCCCCACACCATCCACATCCGCGACTCCAAGAACCCCACCGGCCCGCACCTCACCCTCACCCCCGACACCTGGTCGGCCTTCCTCTCAGGCGAGTTGACCACCATGCCCCCGACGCAGTGACCTGGGCCCGCCCGTATGGGCCCGACGGATCGCCGGCAAATAACGCATCCCGGATCGCTGTGTCCGTTTCTTGGATACAGCAGACCGCGGTCGTGGGGGACGGGCCTCGTGACGCTCGGCATCCACGATGTCCTACGGGCTCGGAATGCGTCGGTCGACCAGTCAAGTGCGTGGGTCACCCGTGACAGGTGATGTTCACCAGCACTACGTCTGGAGACAGTTCGCCGATGTATCCGTTGAAGACCCCGACGTACTCGTCGTGCGGTAGGGAACCCCAGGAGATCCACTGGCCCTCGAGGGTCACGAGGCCGTCACGGACGAGGCTCTCGTCGGCCTTGCGGCGCAGGAATCGTTCGTGTCCGACGCCGAAGTCCCCCACCGCTCGCTCCCCGAAGCGACGGTGCAGACCGGGGTCGGCCAGCACCGCTCGCATCAGGGGCTGGACACTGTAGCGGTGCCACGCAAGTCCGGGACGGCGGTCCGAGGCCTCCGGTTCCTCGGCTATCAGGTCGTCCAGACTGCGAGCAGGAGGAAAACCCGCAGAGAACTCCTCCCATTCACACCACAGCGCGCCTGCTTCCGCAACAGCCCGGGACCTCTGCCCCTCGATGTCCAGCAACCCTACGGGGCCGCCGGTGCAGCGGTCCGGCGGAACACTGTGGGTAGACCCCTCGCGCGTTGGCTCGTATTCCCGGACCAGACGGGGATCGGCTTCGCACCCGGCTTTGATCCAGAATTCCGAGCCCGCCGCGCCCAGGGACCAGGAGTCCCACTCGGGCTGCAGCTCCTCCCCTTCGCCGTTGTAGTCGAAGAAGGCGATGGCCTCTGCGATCGCCTGCCGCACCGCTCCGGGCTCAAGAGGCGGCAGACAAACAGTTACTGGATACCTGGCCACGAAGACTCGCTTTCATCGGTTTCATCGCACTGCCGCTATGCCTCGGGCGCGGGATGACAGTCACCGGCCGCCATCGACACGCAGCCATTAGAAACGACGTCTTGATCCCCCTGCGCTGCCTGGCGGGACGCTGTCCTCGTGGGTCTTCGTCGGGGGCGTGAAGGCTGGGTAGGAGCCGGGGTTG
>NZ_JBTLMO010000044.1:0-70572 GCF_054462255.1 Streptomyces sp. SD15
GATACCGAGGGACAGCGGGGTGACGTCGAGGAGCAGGACGTCCTTGACCTCACCCTTGAGCACACCGGCCTGCAGGGTGGCGCCCACAGCCACGACCTCGTCCGGGTTGACACCCTTGTGCGGGTCCTTGCCGGTCAGCTCCCGCACCAGATCGGTCACCGCCGGCATGCGCGTGGAACCGCCGACCAGGATGACGTGGTCGATGTCGGACAGCTTGATCCCGGCGTCCTTGATCGCGTTGTGGAACGGGCCCTTGCATCGCTCCAGCAGGTCCGCGGTCAGCTGCTGGAACTGGGCGCGGGTGAGCTTCTCGTCTAGGTGCAGCGGCCCCTCGGCGGACGCCGTGATGTAGGGGAGGTTGACTGTGGTCTCGGCGGACGACGACAGCTCGATCTTCGCGCGTTCTGCGGCCTCGCGCAGCCGCTGGACGGCCATCTTGTCCTTGGTCAGGTCGACGCCGTAGTTGTTCTTGAACTGCTTGGCCAGGTGGTCGACGATCCGCTGGTCCCAGTCGTCGCCGCCCAGGTGCGTGTCGCCGTTGGTGGCCTTGACCTCGACCACGCCCTCGCCGATGTCCAGCAGCGACACGTCGAAGGTGCCGCCGCCAAGGTCGAAGACCAGAACCGTCTGGTCGCTCTCCTTGTCCAGCCCGTAGGCCAGGGCGGCGGCCGTGGGTTCGTTGATGATCCGCAGCACCTTCAGGCCGGCGATCTCCCCGGCTTCCTTGGTGGCGGTGCGCTGGGAGTCGTTGAAGTACGCCGGAACGGTGATGACCGCATCCGTCACGTCCTCACCGAGGTATGCCTCCGCGTCCCGCTTGAGCTTCTGCAGCACCCGCGCCGAGATCTCCTGCGCCGTGTACCGCTTGCCGTCGATGCTTCCCGATTCCGGGAACCGCCACTGCGCATCGCCCATGTAACGCTTGACGGAACGCACGGTGCGCTCCACGTTGGTGACGGCCTGGCGCTTGGCCAACTCACCGACGAGCACCTCGCCGTTCTTGGCGAAGGCGACCACTGACGGGGTGGTCCGCGCCCCTTCGGTGTTGGTGATGACGGCGGGCTCTCCGCCCTCCAGCACGCAGACCACCGAGTTCGTGGTGCCGAGGTCGATTCCCACTGCCCGTGTCATGGTCCTTTCCTCCCTCTGCGTCCCACAGCGAGGGCAGATGCCGGCACGTGGCGACGGGTGACTGCCCGGGCCGTTCCGTCGACCGGACCATGGGCATGTGCGCCGTTTCCGGGTGCTGCCACCTGCAGATTCGGGAGCAAACCTCGCTAAGTACAGGGATAAGCTCAGCACCTTGAGCTGTCAAGAAATTCCCCTTTTGGCCTCCTTGAGTGGTTCGATGGGCAATTCGGCGTGCGCCGCGGGGTACAGGCCAATCGAGTGGGCACAGCGGTGGGCAGGACACGCTGCGAACCAGGAGCGCGCACCGGCACACTCGACTCGCTCCGATGCCTGATGACCATGGAGGTGAGCTCCATGAGCACGCCGACGCGTTCGCCGGTCAATTCACACAATGAATGGGACCCTCTGGAGGAGATCATCGTCGGGCGTCTCGACGGCGCGACGATCCCCTCCAAGCATCCGGTCGTGGCCTGCAACCTCCCCTCATGGGCGGCGGGGCTGCAGGGGCTTGCCTCCGGCTTCCGGTATCCGCGCATGCTGATCGAGAGGGCGCAGCAGGAGCTCGATCAGTTCATCACTCTCCTTGAGTCCCTCGGCATCACGGTCCGGCGCCCGGACGCGGTCGACCACAGGAAACGCTTCGGCGCCCCCGACTG
This sequence comes from Streptomyces sp. SD15, assembly GCF_054462255.1. Lineage (NCBI taxonomy): Bacteria > Bacillati > Actinomycetota > Actinomycetes > Kitasatosporales > Streptomycetaceae > Streptomyces > Streptomyces sp. SD15. Next base: position 1,788 of record NZ_JBTLMO010000044.1, read on the forward strand.
GTCATCGCGCGGTTTCTGCAACACCTGCCCGCGGGACAGCTTGCTCGTGATCGGCGACGAGATCATCGAGACGCCGATGGCATGGCCATGCCGGTATTTCGAGACCCACTCCTATCGCCCGATCCTCAAGGACTACTTCCGGCGCGGCGCACGCTGGACCGCGGCACCGAAACCGCAGCTCACCGACGAGCTGTTCGAGCCGGGCTTCCGCGCGCCCGGGCCCGGCGAGCCCATGCGCTACATCCTCACCGAGTTCGAGCCGGTCTTCGACGCCGCGGATTTCGTGCGCGCCGGACGCGATCTGTTCGTCACGCGCAGCAATGTCACCAACCGGATGGGCATCGAGTGGCTGCGCCGCCATCTCGGACCCGGCTATCGCATCCACGAGATCGAGAGCCGCTGCCGCACGCCCATGCACATCGACACGACGCTCGTCCTGCTCGCGCCGGGCAAGGTGATGGTCAATCCCGCATACATCGACGTCGACCGCCTGCCCGACGTCCTGAGTTCGTGGGACGTCCTGATCGCCCCCGAGCCCGACCCGATCGACGACCGCCTGCTCAAGATCACCTCGATGTGCGGCAGGTGGCTCAACATGAACGTTCTCGTGATCGACAACAAGCGGGTGATCGCGGAGCGGCACCACACCGGCATGCTGCGCGCGCTCGAGAAATGGGGGTTCGAGCCGATCCCGTGTGACCTGCTGCATTACGCGCCGTTCGGCGGCTCATTCCACTGCGCAACACTCGATGTCCGGCGTCGCGGCGCGCTTGAGTCGTATGTCAACTGATCGACCGGGCCGTTACCCGGGCACATTTGCTGGGGCGCCTGAGCACATCAACCCGGCGGTCTGCCTGGGACACGAGGTGCGGTGCCGGCTGCTCTCGCCCTGCCCGCTTCGGAGCAGGAGTATGGGATGTGAGGGACCAAAAAAGGGAGACCCGCCATGAAGACCGGAGCCTCGGATTACGACACCTGGCTGTACTCTCACACGCCCTCCCAGGCCGAGGGCGAGCGCGACGAACCGGACGAGCGTGCAGCCATGGAGCAGCACCCGGACGTCCCTAGGACCGAGCCGTCCCAGGCGGAGGGCGAGCGGGTGGACGACATCAGGACCGCATGACCGCAATGAGCCGGACCGGGCGATGTCAGGTCCGGCTCCTGCCGCTCGGTCCCGGGCGTCCGCCCGGAAGGAGATCGCCGCCGCGGCGTCCGCCGGAAGGCCCGACGGCGTCACGCCCAGTCAGTCCGACTGCACATGTGGGAACCCCCCGGCCGCGTCGATGGCCGACGTGAGTCCGAACCTGTTCAGCTCCCGCAGGAAATGACGGGTGGAGGTCTTCTTGTCCTCGCCCTCCAGCACCGGGGCCTTCGCCAGGGTCGAGTAGAGGACATGCGTCATTACTGCGCTCTCACGATTACTGCGCTCTCACGCTCAACCAGACTGAATTCCCGGCGGGCTTTCTGGCCACGCACAGGCCCGGACCTCGGAGACCCGCAACCGCTTCGCCGCCAGGCTATTTCGAGCGCACCTGTGTATCCCGGCAGCGCACCGGATACATTCCGACAGTGCACTGCCTCCCTTACTGTGCGTTGAGGGATCAGCGCCGGTGCACGGGTGGACAAATTCCGGCGCCGTCGAGCCGGTCAAGCCTGTACTGGAACCGGCGGCAGCCGCTTTCGCGGAAGCCAGCGCCAATCCGGCGCCACGGACGAGCGAATTCGCTTCCGAATCAAACTCGGCCTCACGTCGAACTCGGTTTCACGTCAGTCACGGCCGATGCGCCCAGCTGTCCTGTCAGCGCACTGGATTCTTCCTCTCAGCGCACTCCCTTGTTCGTCCGGTCGAACCAGGTTTTTTCGTGCGCTGCGAGAACAGCGACGGTGCGCTGTCAGACCATTCATTCCGGTGCCCCGACTCTAGTGTGGGGTGCGACGCCGGGATATCACCCGGTGTACCCCGAGAACCACGTTCCAGGAGATTCCCATGTCCGACGACCCCGTAGACCCCGTCAAGCCGGTGCTGGAACCGGCGGCAGCCGCTTTCGCGGAAGCCACCGCCAATCCGCCGTACCTGTTCGACCTCGCCCCGGCAGAGGGGCGAAAGGCCGTCGACGAGGTGCAGTCCGGCGACATCGAGAAGCCGGAGATCGACGAGGAGTGGATCACCGTCTCGGGCGGTCCGACGGGCAGCGTCCGGGCCCGTATCGTGAAGCCCGCCGGCGCCGAGGGCACCCTGCCGGTGATCCTCTACATCCACGGCGCGGGCTGGGTGTTCGGCAACGCCCACACCCACGACCGCCTGGTGCGTGAACTCGCCGTCGGCGCGAACGCCGCCGTGGTGTTCCCCGAGTACGACCTCTCCCCCGAGGCCCGCTACCCGGTCGCCATCGAGCAGAACTACGCGGTCGCCCAGTGGGTCGTCCAGCAGGGCGCGACCAAGGGCTTGGACGGTACGCGGCTGGCGGTGGCAGGCGACTCGGTGGGCGGCAACATGACCGCAGCCCTGACCCTGATGGCCAAGGAGCGCGGCGATGTCCCGCTGCTCCAGCAGGTGCTGTTCTACCCGGTCACCGACGCGAACTTCGACACCGGCTCCTACCACCAGTTCGCGACCGGCTACTTCCTGCGCCGCGACGGCATGCAGTGGTTCTGGGACCAGTACACGACCGACGAGGCCGAGCGCGCCCAGATCACCGCCTCCCCGCTGCGTGCCACCACCGAGCAGCTCACCGGGCTGCCCCCGGCGCTCGTCATCACCGGCGAGGCCGATGTGCTGCGGGACGAGGGCGAGGCGTACGCGAACAAGCTGCGCGAGGCCGGAGTGCCCGTGACCGCGGTGCGCTTCCAGGGGATCATCCACGACTTCGTGATGCTCAACGCCCTGCGCGAGACCCATGCCGCCGAGGCCGCCATCACGCTGGCCACCGGCACGCTGCGTACCGCGCTGCACGCCAACTGACGAGGAGGTCGACCATGTCCGGGCACACCACGCCCACCGCGCTGCTCGTCCACGGCGCGTTCGCCGACGCGGCCAGCTGGTAAGGGGTCATCGCGGATCTCCAGAGCCACGGCATCCCCGTCGTGGCGCCGCCGAACCCTCCCCCAACTCTCGGCTTCGCTCGAGCCGGGGGGACCCCCATCGCGGTCTCGCGTCCGAGGTCTACGTCGCGGCGTACGTCCTCGACCAGGGCGAGAGCCTCGGCGAACTGCAAGGGCGCTTCCCCGACTCGCCGCTGGGCGCGAGCCTGAGGCAGTGGACGTATCCCGTCGGGGGCGCCGAGCCCGCCGTCGAGGTCACCATCGTCCCCGAGGCCTTCCCGTCCGTCTTCGCCGCGGACGTGCCCGCCGACGTCACCGAGGTGCTGGCGGTCGCCCAACGCCCGCTCGCCGCCTCGGCGTTCACGGAGACGGCCGCGTCCGCCGCGTGGCGGAACAAGCCCTCCTGGGCTCTCGTGGCCGCCGCCGACCAGGCGATCAACCCCGAGGTCCAGCGCTTCGGCGCGCAGCGCGCGGGCGCGACCGTCATCGAGATCGACGGCGCCTCGCACGCCGTCGCGGTGTCCCGGCCGAAGGTGGTCGCCGAACTGATCCGCGACGCGGTCCGCGCGACGGGCTGAGCGGACGACACAGACAGCCGCGCGGGCGTACTTCCCCCGTAGTACCCCGCGCGGCCCCGGCCGTCCTGCGTTTGTGTCCCGTAGCCCTCGCGCTCATGCGGTCTCCTCGTTACTCGTCGGGTGCCACCGTCCGCGGCACGGGACTCCCGGCGAGGCTAGGGCCTGTCCGGACGACGAACGTGCCCGTCGGCGCGCGGACATCTGCCCAGGAGCGAACACCCGGGCCCGGCGCTCAGTCCGTCCGGGCGAGCGGGATCCTGATCGTGAAGGCCGTCGAGCCCGGGCGGCTGGTCAGTTCGACGGTGCCGCCATGTGCCCGGACCAGTGAGCGGGCCACCGCGAGGCCCAGGCCGCTGCCGCCGCGGTCGCGGCTGCGGGCCTTGTCGACGCGGTAGAAGCGGTCGAAGACCCGTTCCTGGTCGGCGGCCGGGATCCCGGGGCCGGAGTCGGTGACCCGCACCTGGACCGTGCCGCCCGAGACGGACACGTCCAGGCAGACCTTCGTGCCCGGCGGGGTGTGCACGGCGGCATTGGTGAGGAGGTTGTCGAGAACCTGCCGGATGCGCAGGGGGTCGAGGCGCAGCCGCACCGGATCGGGACCGGCCGTCACGGACAGCGCGTGGTCCGGCCGGCCCGCGCGGAAGGCGTCCGCGGCTTCCCGCGCCAGCTCCACCAGGTCGGCGTCCACCAGTTGCAGCGGTGCCTCCACCTCGCCGGCGTCCAGGCGAGCGAGCAGCAGCAGGTCGTCCAGGAGCACGCCCATTCTGGCAGCCTCGGCGCGCAGCCGGGCCAGGTGCTTCTCGCGTTCCTCGGGCTCGTTGGCCGCCGCGTACTGGAAGAGGTCCGCGTAGCCGCGTACCGACATCAGGGGGGTGCGCAGTTCGTGCGAGGCGTCGGCGACGAAGCGGCGCAGCCGTTGTTCGGCCTCCGTGCGGACGGCGAGGGAGTCGTCGATGTGTTCCAGCATGGTGTTGAACGCGGTGCGTAGCTCCTCGACCTCCGGTCCGCCCCGTCCGCCGCCGGCCCGCACCGCGAGGCGGGCCGAGCCGGTCAGGTTGTGCGAGGTGATGCCGCGGGCCGTGTGCGCCATGTCGCCGAACGGCCGCAGGCCGCGCCGTAGCACCGCCCGGCCGCTCACGACGAGTCCGAGCAGCGCGAGCGCGAAGGCGACGACCTGGACGGTGATCAGCTGCCGCATGGTGCCCTGCAGGTCCTCCATGGGTGCCGCGGTGACCAGGACGACCCCGGGCTCGACCTCGCAGGCGCGCAACTTGTACGTGCCCTGCCCGTCGATGGAGGCGTTGCGCAGGGTGTGCGCGGAGGTGACGTCCGGCAGCGTCTCGGCGGCGGCGGCGAGTGCCGCGGTGTCCGCCGGTACGTCGGCGGGCTTGCGGAGTACGGCCGTGCCGTCCGAGAGGTCGTACACGGCGGTGAACCATCCGTAGTACGGCTTCTGCTGCACGGTGCCGTGGGTCTGGGCGTCCTTGGACTGGGCGATCTGGACGAGCTTCATCTGCTCGCCGAGCTGGCGGTCCAGGTAGTCGCGCATGTACGTCGTCAGCGCGGTGCCGACGACCGCGAACACGACGAGCGACAGCACGCCCATCCCCAGGGCCAGCCGGGTGCCCAGGCGCAGCCGGCGGTAGGTCTCCCGCAGCCTGCTGATCACTCGGCGACCAGCCGCACCACGTATCCGACGCCGCGCACGGTGTGTATGAGGGGTGCCCCGCTGTCGCCGCTGTCGTCGAAGCCGTCCAGCTTGCGCCGCAGCCTGCTGACGACCAGCTCGACGACATTGGAGCGGCCGCCGAAGCCGTACTCCCACACATGGTCGAGTATCTGGGCCTTGGTCAGCACGGTCGGTGACTTGCGCATGAGATAGCGGAGCACCTCGTACTCGGTCGGGGTGAGCGTGAGCCGTCGCCCGCTGCGCCGCACCTCCCGGGTGTCCTCGTCCATCGTCAGGTCCGCCACCGTCAGCACGGACCGCTGGAACCCGGGCCCGGCGCTGCGGCGCAGCACGGTCCGCAGCCGCGCCATCAGCTCCTCCACGGCGAACGGTTTGACCAGGTAGTCGTCGCCGCCCCGGGTGAGGCCCGCGACCCGGTCGGCGACGCCGTCGCGCGCGGTGAGGAACACCACGGGCACCATCGTCCCGGACCGGCGCAGCCGGTCCAGGACGGCGAACCCGTCCAGGCCGGGGAGCATCAGGTCGAGCACCACGATGTCGGGGTGGAACTCGGCGGCCCGGCGCAGCGCCTCCTCGCCGGAGTGCGCGGTGACCGCCTCCCAGCCCTCGTAGCGGGCGACGGTCGCGACGAGATCGGCTATGGGAGGGTCGTCGTCCACGACCAGGAGGCGTACTTTGTCCACCCGCTCATAGTGCTTCACCCGGCTCCGGAAGCCATAGCCGCCCACGCCCCTGATCCACATCGATAAACACTTGAAAGTTGACCGACAGGAAAACGACAGCTCAGGCCAGGCAGGCTCGGTGTCCCCGGACCCGAACTAGGAGCTTCCGTCCGTGACGACTGTCGAACGTCTCCAGCCGCCCCCCACGGCGGTACGTCCCAAGGTGGTGGCCCGAGCCGGCCTGTACACCTTGCTGGGCGTGAACGTGGGCGTGGTGGCCGTCTTCTTCTTCCAGTCTCCACTCGACTCGAACGCCCTGCTCCTGCTGGGGCGGCTGGCCGGGCTGTACGGCGCGCTCCTGATGGCCTTCCAGCTGCTGCTGGTCGCCCGGTTGCCGTGGCTCGACCGCCGCATCGGCATGGACCGGCTGACCTCGTGGCACCGCTGGGTGGGCTTCGGTCTGCTGTGGACGCTGATGGCGCACGGAGTGTTCATCACCTTCGGCTACGCCGAGTCCTCGTCGATGGGCCCGGTGGACCAGTTGGTGGACCTGGCCGAGACCGTCGAGGGCGTGCTGCGGGCGATTGTCGCGCTGGTGCTGATCATGGTGATCGGCGCGGTGTCGGCGCGGTTCGCCCGGCGCCGGCTGGCCTACGAGACCTGGCACTTCATCCACCTCTACACCTATGTGGCGGTGGTGCTGGCGTTCACGCACCAGATCGGGGTGGGAACCACCTTCACCACGTCGTCCACGGCCACGACGTACTGGTGGGGCATGTGGGGAGTGGCGCTCGGTTCGGTGTTCCTGGGACGGGTGGCGCTTCCGCTGTGGCGGAACCTGCGCCACCAGCTGCGGGTCTCGGCCGTGGTGCCGGAGTCCGACAACGTGGTGTCGATCTACATGACGGGGCGGGACCTGGACCGGCTGCCCGCGCGGGCGGGCCAGTTCTTTTTGTGGCGGTTCCTCACCAAGGACCGCTGGTGGCAGGCCAACCCGTTCTCGCTGTCGGCCGCGCCGGACGGCCGTACGCTGCGCCTGACCGCCAAGACGGCCGGCGACGGCACCGCCGCCCTGCGGCACATCCCGGTCGGTACGCGGGTCTTCGCCGAGGGCCCCTACGGCGCCTTCACCGCGATGCACCGGACCCGGCCGGACGCCCTGCTCATCGCCGGCGGTGTGGGGATCACCCCGCTCCGGGCGCTGCTGGAGGAGCTGCACGGCCACGCGGTGCTCATCTACCGGGTGGCCACGGACCAGGACGCCGTCCTCTACGACGAACTGCGGGAGCTGGCCCACGCCAAGGGCGCCGTGCTGCACCTGGTCACCGGACCGGTCGTGCCGGACCGGCTGGCGCCGTCGGAGCTCGTCCGGCTGGTGCCGGACCTCACCGACCGGGATGTCTACGTGTGCGGTCCGCCCGGCATGACCGGCGCCGTCCTGCGCGGTCTGCGCGAGCTGGGCGTGCCCAAGCCGCAGATCCACTCCGAGCGCTTCAGCCTGGCTGGATGAGGGGAACACCGTGAAGCGAGTACTACCTGTCCTGGCCCTGTCCGTCGTGGGCCTGGTCACGGTGTGGCGTTACGAACCGTCGACCGCCACGACGTCCACCAGCGAGGTCGCCGAGCCCGCCTCGACGCCTTCCGCGTCCTCGGGCGCCTCGTCCCAGGTCGTCGCGGGCTCGACCGTCGCCACCGAGAAGGGTGACGTGCAGGTCGAGGTGACGTTCGAGGGCTACACGATCGCCTCGGTACGGATGCTGAAGCAGCCGAACCATCCCCAGACCACGGCCGCCGTGCCGAAGCTGATCCAGGAGACCCTCCAGGCGCAGAGCGCCGACATCGACACGGTGTCCGGCGCCACGATCACCAGCGACGGCTACAGGGAGTCCCTCCAGGCCGCCATCGACGGCTTGGCGGCGGCGTCCCCCTCGGCCTCGGCGTCCGCGTCCGCGTCGGCCGACGCCTCGCAGGTCGTCCAGGGCACCACCGTCGCCACCGAGAAGGGTGACGTACAGGTCGAGGTGACGTTCGAGGGCGACACGATCAGCTCCGTACGGATGCTGAAGCAGCCCAACCACCCCCAGACCACCGCCGCCGTACCGAAGCTCGTCCAGGAGACCCTCGACGCGCAGAGCGCCGACATCGACACCGTGTCCGGCGCCACGATCACCAGCGACGGCTACAGGGAGTCCCTCCAGGCCGCCATCGACGCGAAGGGCGCCTGAAGTGCGGCGTGTCGAGCATGTGATGGGGTTTCCGGTCTCGCTGCGGATCGACGACGGGAACGCGCCGGAGGAGGCCGCGGACGCGGTGTTCGCCTGGCTGCGCGAGGTCGACGCGCGGTTCAGCCCCTTCAAGCCCGACAGCGAGGTGTCCCGGCTGGACCGCGGCGAGCTGGAACCGCACGAGCTCAGCCCTGGTCTGGTCGAGGTCCTCGCCCTGTGCGAGGACTACCGGGTCGCGACCCGCGGCGCGTTCCAGGTGCGGCTGCCCGGCCGCGGTCTTGATCCCTGCGCGATGGTGAAGGGGTGGTCGGTGCAGCGGGCCGCGGAGCTGCTGGCGGAGCGAGGGGCGACCAGGTTCTGCCTCAACGCCGGTGGTGACGTGGCCTCGGCGGGCGGTCCGTGGCGGGTGGGCGTACGGCACCCCGAGCAGGCCGACCGGCTGTGCACGGTGCTGGAGATCACCGACGGCGCGGTGGCGACCTCCGCGCGGTACGAACGGGGTGACCACATCGTCGACGGGCGCACCGGCCGTCCGGCGACCGGCCTGCTCAGCATGACCGTCGTGGCCCCGTCGCTGACCGAGGCGGACGCGACGGCCACGGCGGCGTTCGCGATGGGCGCGGAGGGCATCGAGTGGGCCGCCGCGCGGGAGGACTGCGAGGTGTTCGCCGTGGACACCGAGCACCGGGTCTTCCGCACGGCGGGGCTTCCCGTCGCCGCCTGACGGATTCAGGAGTACGCGTACGAGGGCTCCCGGCGTTCTACGGGGAGCCCTCGTACGTCGTACGGCGTCCCTAAGGCGCGTCTGTTCCCCTCAGGTGTCCGCGCCGGTAGAGGAACCAGCCCCCCGCTGTGAGCAGCGCGGCCAGTGCGGCCACGGTCAGGACGGTGACGCCGGTGGCGGCGAGGCCGCCGCCGGCCGTGCTGGTGCCGGAGGTCGCGCCGGTGACGCCGCCCGTGGTGCCGCCGCCGGTGCTGCCGCCCGTCGTGGTTCCGCCGGTGCTGCCGCCGTCCGTACCGCCGGTGTCGTCGTCGCCGTCGTCCGGGTTCTGCCCGACGAAGGTGACGGGCACCCTGACGTCCTGGGTCCGGTCGCCGGAGAGGGTGTGGTCGGCGCGGGTGGCCAGCACGCAGGCCGACTTGAGGCAGTCGGTGTACTCGTCCTTGGCGTCGACGGTGAGTTCGAACTCGAAGGTGCCGCCCGCGCCGTACGGGATGGCCTGGTCCTCGCCGTAGTCCGGCGGGTTGGACGAGATCCACACGGAGCTGTGGGAGGTGCCGGTGGTGTCGGCGCCGCCGACGCAGGGGGTGGGCAGTTCGCCCTCGCCGTTGTCGACGCACAGGGCGACGTAGATACCCTTGTCCTCGTCGTAGCCGGAGCCGGTGACCGTCAGCTTCTGGTTCTCGGTGGCCAGGTTGTCGACCGGGGTGACGGTGAGCTTCTGGCCCTCCGGTCCGGTGACGGTGTCCGTGCCGGACGGCACGTCGTCCCCGTCGCCGTCCCCGTCGCCGCTCCCACCCGTACCGCCGTCGTCATCGGCCTCGGTGACCGTGAGGGTGATCGGCGTGGTGCGGGTGGTGCCGACGGTGTTCGTGAACTCGGCGCGGTACCGGTAGCCGTCGTGCGACGCCTTCGCGGTGAAGGAGTACGTGTTCTTCGTCGCCCCTTCGACGGAGGTCCAGGTCTGGCCGCCGTCGGGGCTGACCTGCCAGCGCACGGTGGGCTCCGGGGTGCCCTCGGCCGCGGCCACGAACGTGACGTCGTCGCCCGGGGTCACGGACTGGTCCGTGGGGGCCTGGGTGACCTTCGGGGACATCCGGCGGTCCAGCTTGATGACCTCGCTCTCCGTCTGGTTCGTGAGGTAGACGGAGGTGGCGCCCGGGGTGACGGCCACGCCGGCGTAGGTGCTGGAGCGGCTGCCCGGCAGGGCGACCGGCTCGGCCGCCTGTTGGAAGGTCGCGCTGTCGTAGGCCTCCAGGGCGCCGACGTTGTCCGCGCCGTCCTGCTCGGCGGTGCCGTAGTCCTCGCGGAGGACGAAGGCCTCCCCGGTCGTCTTGTCGAAGGCCATCGCCGTGGCCTTGTCCTTGCCGGTCAGCGTGGCCAGTTTCTTGCCGTCCTTGTCGAAGACGGTCACCGAGTAGCCGGTGCTCACCCACACGTTGCCGGTCGCCGGGTCCGGCTCGACGAAGTAGACCCACTCCGCCGGGATGTCGACCGTCGTGGTGACCGTGAAGGAACCGGTGTCGACGCGGCGCAGCTTGCCGTCGGCGCCGTCGCCGGACCAGACGGCCTGGTGCGCGAGGTCCACACCGAGCGCGTTCCCGCCGTCCAGGCTGACCGTCCGCTCGACCGCGCCGGTGGCGGTGTCGATCTCGGAGACGACGGGCCCCTGCGCGACCAGCGTGGTGCCGGCCTCGGTGCCGGGGCCGACGCCGGTGACCTCGGCGCCGGTCAGCCAGGCGCCCTTCGCCGCGGTGTCGCCGTCCTTGGCGGTGCCCATGCCGCGCAGCGGGTAGTGGAAGACGACGCCGTCGCCGGGGAGCGGGGCGGCGATCCTGCGGACCACCCGGTTGGCCAGGGTGCCGGTGGACCCGGGGGCCTGCGCGATGTGGCTGAGGAGCTTGCCGTCGTCGGGGTCGAGGGCGTACAGACCCTGCTCGGCCACGTCCGCGGTGTCGAGGATGTTGTCCGAACCGACGTACAGCTTCCCGGAATCGGGGTGCAGCAAGAGGTCCAGCGGCCGGCCGGCGGTGGTGAAATCGGCGGTCCTGACATAGCTGACGGTGCCCGCCGGTACGTCCACGCCGTCGCCGCCGTCATCCCCGTCACCGGGGTCCTGGCCCTCGAAGGTGAGGGGGATGCGGACGTCCTGGGAGCGGTCGCCGGTGCCGTTGTGGTCGACGCGGGTGACGACCGAGCAGGCGATCTGAAGGCAGTCGAGGGCGGCGTCCTTGGCCTTGACCTCGAGCTCGACGTCGAAGGTGCCGCCCTCGCCCCACGGGATGGCAACCGTGCCGGCGCCTTCGCCCGGGGCGCCCGCCGGGATGATCCACTTCGAGGCGCCGCTGTCTCCCGACTGGTCGGCACCGCCGAGGCAGGGCGTGGGGATGCGGTTGTCGCCGTTGTCCTTGCACACGGCGACGTAGATGCCCAGGGTGTCGTCGTAGCCCTCGCCGGTGACACGGAGGGTCTCGCCGTGCGGGTCCAGGTTGGCGGAGGCGGAGACGGAGAGCTTCTGGCCCTCCTTGCCGAGGGCGGTGCGCGGCGTGTCGGCGGCCTGGGCGGCGGAGCCGGCGGTGACGGCCGTGACGGCGGCGGCCACCAGGGCGGCGGCGCCGAGGAGCGCCGCGGGACGTCTGAGCCGGGATCTGACCGGGTCCGGCTCACGCCGGGCCAACGCGTCGTCTGTCATGGGGAGTTCCTCGGTTGTCGGATGCGGCCGAACGCACTCGGGCTGCTGGACGTGCCGGAACGGGCCGGCCGGGACGGCCGGCCCGTGAAACCGGTCGGACCTGCGATCGCCTACGGGAAGGCGATCGGCACGTGCACGTCGTAGTTGCGGTCGTTGGTGTCGAAGTGGTCGGCACGGGTGACGACGGCGCAGGTGACGTCCTCGCCGCAGACGCTGCCGTCGTCGAGCGTGGCCTTGACGTAGATCTGCACGCTGAAGGTGCCGCCCGTGCCGAACTTGGAGCTGTTGGCGAACAGTCCGCCGAAGGTGTTGTTGATCCAGTGCGAGGCCCCGGTCGAGCCGGACTCGTCCTGGCCGCCCAGGCAGGGGGTGGGCTTGGCCGCGCCCTGGGCGCCGCTGACCGCGCACAGGCCGACGTAGATGCCCTGGCTCGTGTTGTAGCCGGAGCCCGAGACGGTGATGACCTGGCCCGCCGCGGTGGCCGAACTCGGCGCGGTCAGCGACAGGTTGTAGGTGGTGCTCCCGTCGGTGATCGTGCGGGTCGAGGTGGCGGCGGAGGCCGAGGTGGCCAGGCCCAGCGTCAGCGCGGCGGAGGCGGCGACGGCGAGACCCGCGCGGGCGGCGGTACGGACGGACGGAACAGCTCTCATGGTGGGCGGAGCACCTTTCTCGGCGACAGGAACAACTTAGGTAAGGCAAACCTAAGTGCAACCTGCCCTCGATTGTCAACACTCGGTAAAGCGCGTCAACCCGTCGAACACGACGGGGAGTTCAGGACGTCTCGACCCGCACGGGCGCGCCAACCGGAAGCGAAACCTGTCCGAAGCGTTGACGTGTCCTTGCCCGAAATCTATGTTCTGGTCGAACCTCCGCACAGCGTTCGCCATTTCGAACACACTTGGCCGTCAAAGGGGACTCGCCGTGTTCCGCACCCGTCATTGGTTCGTCCTGGGGGCAGCACTGCTGGCCCTGCTCGCGTCGTTCGTCACACAGCCCGCCACCGCGGCCGAGGGCAGGCCGTATACCAACCCCGTCAAGTCCCAGAAGGGCGCCGACCCTTGGCTTGAGTACTACAACGGCAACTACTACCTGGTCACCACGTCGTTCACCAACGAGCTGACCATGCGCAAGTCGCCGACGCTCGCGGGGCTCGCCACCGCCCCCAGCGTGCAGATCTGGTCGGACACCACCGCCGGTCGCAACGCGAACATCTGGGCACCGGAGATCCACTTCCTCAACGGCAAGTGGTACCTGTACTACTCCGCCGCGCAGAGCGGAGCCGCCTGCTGCGACACCCAGCGCACCCATGTCCTGGAGAGCGCGGGCACCGACCCGCTGGGCCCGTACACGTACAAGAACATCCTCACCGGCTCCAACCTCAACACCAACGGCTGGCTGATCGACGCCAGCGTGCTCCAGCACAACAACAGGCTCTACCTGGTGGGCAGCGGCTCGATCGGCAGCAGCAGGCAGAGCCTGGTCATCGCGCCGATGAGCAACCCGTACACGCTGAGCAGTTCCACCTTCACCGTCATCTCCAGTCCGACCCTGAGCTGGGAGACCTCCGGCGCCCCGGTCAACGAGGGGCCCGAGCCGCTCTACCGCAACGGCAGGACGTTCCTGGCGTTCTCCGCCAGCTACTGCCAGACCCCGGACTACAAACTCGGGCAGCTCGAACTGACCGGCAGCGACCCGCTCTCCCCCACGTCCTGGACGAAGAAGCAGACCCCCGTCTTCCAGCGCAATGACGCGGCCGGTGTCTACGGTCCCGGGCACAACGGGTTCTTCACCTCGCCGGACGGAACCGAGAGCTGGATCGTCTACCACGCCAACAGCTCCACGAGCGGCGGCTGCGGCAACGGCCGTACCACGCGGGCGCAGAAGTTCACCTGGAACGCGGACGGCACCCCGAACTTCGGCACCCCGACGGCGACGGGCACGACCCTCGCGGGCCCGGCCGGAGAGACCGCGACGACCCCGACGGCCTACACGATCGTGAACCGCAACAGCGGCAAGTGCCTGGACGTCGAGGGCGGCAACACCGCGGACGGCACCAACATCTTCCAGTGGACCTGCACCGGCGGCTCCCACCAGAAGTGGCGGATCGAGGACCGCGGCGACGACACCAGCCGCCTGGTCAACGTCGCCACCGGCAAGGTCATGGACACCGCCAACTGCTCCGCCGCCGACGGGGCGGACCTGCGCCAGTGGTCCTGGCTCGACAACACCTGCCAGCGCTTCCGGCTGGTCTACACCGGGAGCGACCACGTGCGGATCGTGAACGCGAGCAGCGGCAAGGTCGCCGACGTCGCGGGCTGCGGCACGGCCGACGGCACCGACGTACGCCAGTGGACCTGGCTCAACAACAACTGCCAGCAGTGGCAGCTCAAGCCCACCGTCTGACGACACCCGCAGACACAGGAGACCCACGATCCATGAGACGTCTCATCGGCCGCCTGCTGACCGCGGTCCTCGCCACGCTGGCCCTGCTGACCGTCAACGCGCCCGCCCACGCGGCCGCCCCGGCCTCGCCCGCCGTGACCTTCACCAACCCGATCGCCGAACAGCGCGCCGACCCGCACATCTTCAAACACACCGACGGCTACTACTACTTCACCGCGACCGTCCCGGCGTACGACAAGATCGTGCTGCGCCGGGCCACCACGCTCCAGGGGCTGTCCACCGCCCCCGAGACGACCATCTGGACCAAGCACGCCAGCGGTGTGATGGGCGCTCACATCTGGGCACCGGAGATCCACTTCATCGACGGCAAGTGGTACGTCTACTTCGCCGCCGGGTCGACCACGGACGTGTGGGCGATCCGGATGTACGTCCTGGAGACCTCGGCCGCGAACCCGCTGACCGGCACCTGGACCGAGAAGGGCCAGATCGCCACTCCGATCTCCTCCTTCTCCCTCGACGCCACCACCTTCGTCGTGAACGGCGTCCGCTATCTCTCCTGGGCCCAGCGCAATCCCGCCGAGGACAACAACACCAGCCTGTTCATCGCCAAGATGGCCAACCCCTGGACGATCAGCGGCACCCCGGTCGAGATCTCGCAGCCCACGCTGTCCTGGGAGACCGTCGGCTACAAGGTCAACGAGGGCCCGGCGGTCATCCAGCGCGGCGGCAAGGTCTTCCTCACGTACTCGGCCAGCGCCACCGACGCCAACTACTGCCTGGGCATGCTGACCGCCTCCGCCGGCGCCGACCTGCTCGCCCCGGCCTCCTGGACCAAGAGCCAGCAGCCGGTGTTCAAGAGCAACGCGGCGACCAGCCAGTACGGGCCGGGGCACAACTCGTTCACGGTCTCCGAGGACGGCAAGTCGGACGTCCTCGTCTACCACGACCGCAATTACAAGGACATCACCGGCGACCCGCTCAACGACCCCAACCGCCGCACCCGCCTGCAGAAGGTCTACTGGAACGCCGATGGCACCCCCCACTTCGGTGTCCCGGTCGCCGACGGCGTCTCCCCGGTCCGCTTCTCCTCGTACAACTTCCCGGACCGCTACATCCGCCACTGGGAGTTCCGCGCCAAGATCGAGCCGAACGTCAGCAATCTCGCCGACTCGCAGTTCCGCGTGGTGACCGGGCTCGCGGGCACCGGGACCGTCTCGCTGGAATCGACGAACTACCCCGGCTACTACCTCCACCAGAAGAACGGCGAGGTGTGGGTGGAGAAGGACGACGGGACCGCCGCTTTCAGGAACGACGCCGGCTTCTACCGGCGCGCGGGCCTCGCCGACTCGGCTTCCGGCGTCTCGTTCGAGTCGTACAGCTCCCCCGGCCGTTACGTCCGGCACTACAACTACCTGCTCTACGTCCAGGCCGCGGACACGACGACGGCCAGAGCGGACGCGACCTTCTACGCCGAGTAGCGGCCACCCCCACCGAAACGAGGACCCCCGCCCATGACACCGCCTCTGTCCAGACGCACCCTGCTGCGGACCGCGATACTCGTCGCGGCGGCACCGGGAGTCTCCTACGCGGCCACCGGCCGTGCGTCCGCCGTCGCGCTCCCGGCACCGTCCGCCTGGACGGTCCGGCCGTTCGAGCTGAAGGACGTCAGCCTCGGCACGGGCCTGTTCGCCGCCAAGCGCGCCCTGATGCTCGATCACGGGCGCGGCTACGACGTGAACCGGCTGCTCCAGGTGTTTCGCGCCAACGCCGGGCTCTCCACGCGGGGCGCGGTCGCCCCGGGCGGCTGGGAGGGCCTGGACGGAGAGGCGAACGGCAACCTGCGCGGGCATTACACCGGCCACTTCCTGACCATGCTCGCGCAGGCGTACGGCAGCACGGGCGAGCGGGCGTTCGCCGACCGGATCGGCGTCATGGTCGGGGCGCTCACCGAGGTGCGCACCGCGCTGCGGGGCAACCCGGCGGTGCTCGGCGTCGCGGGCAGGTTCGGCACCGCCGCGGAGAACGTCCGGGGCTCCTACCAGTACATGGACCTGCCGGCCGCCGTGCTCGGCGGCGCCTCGGCGATCACCCTGTCCACCTGGGTGAAGCCCACCCACGACGCCAACTGGACCCGGATCTTCGACTTCGGCAACAACAACACCCGCTACCTCTACCTGGCCGCCCGCAACGCGAACGGCGTCCCCCGCTTCGCCATCACCACCGGCGGACCCGGCGCCGAGCAGGGCCTCAACGGCACCGCCGCGCTGCCGCTGAACCAGTGGAGCCATCTGGCGGTGACGATCTCGGGCTCCACCGGCACCCTCTACGTGAACGGCACCGCCGTCGCCCAGAACACGGCGATGACCCTCAACCCCGCGGCGCTGGGCACCCTGGCCAACAACTGGCTCGGCCGCTCGAACTACGCCACCGACCCGGTGTTCGCCGGAGCCTTCGACGAGTTCAACGTCTGGTCGCGGGCGCTGACCGGCGCCGAGATCACCGCGTTGCAGACCGCCCCGGCCGCCTCCTCGTCCGCGGGCCGGGGCAACCTCGCCTCCTACGCCTTCAACGAGACCACCGGCGGCAGCTTCGCCGACGCCTCCGGCCGCGGCCTGACCGCCACCCTGCGCCGCACCTGGGGCGGGCCGAGCCACCCCGGGTTCCTCGCCGCGTACCCGGAGACGCAGTTCATCGAGCTGGAGTCGATGACCGGCGGCGACTACACCCGGGTGTGGGCGCCCTACTACACCGCGCACAAGATCCTGCGCGGGCTGCTGGACGCGTACCTGTACACCGACGACGCACGGGCGCTCGACCTCGCGTCCGGGATGTGCGACTGGATGTACTCGAGGCTGTCCAAGCTGCCGGACGCGACCCTGCAACGGATGTGGGGCATCTTCTCCAGCGGGGAGTTCGGCGGCATCGTCGAGGCGATCTGCGATCTGTACGCCCTCACCGGCAAGGCCGACCATCTCGCCCTGGCCCGGCTGTTCGACCTCGACAAGCTCATCGACGCCTGCGCCGCGAACACCGACACCCTCGACGGGCTGCACGCCAACCAGCACATCCCGATCTTCACCGGACTGCTGCGGCTGTACGACGCGACGGGCGAGCAGCGCTACCTGAGCGCCGCGCGGAACTTCTGGGACATGGTCGTCCCGGTACGGATGTACGGGATCGGCGGCACCAGCACCGGCGAGTTCTGGCGGGCCCGTGGGGTGATCGCGGGGACGATCGGCGCCACGACCGCCGAATCCTGCTGCGCGTACAACCTGCTCAAGCTGAGCCGGATGCTGTTCTTCCACACGCAGGACGCCAAGTACATCGACTACTACGAACGGGCGCTGTACAACCAGGTGCTCGGCTCGAAGCAGGACAAGGCGGACGCGGAGAAGCCGCTCGTCACCTACTTCATCGGTCTGACGCCCGGCCACGTCCGCGACTACACCCCGAAGGCGGGCACCACCTGCTGCGAGGGCACCGGGATGGAGAGCGCCACCAAGTACCAGGACTCGGTGTACTTCAAGAAGGCCGACGGGAGCGCGCTGTACGTCAACCTGTACAGCCCGACCACGCTGACCTGGGCCGAGAAGGGGGTCACGGTCACGCAGACCACGGACTACCCGAGGGAGCAGGGGTCCACGATCACCTTCGGGGGCGGCAGCGCGGCCTTCGCGCTGCACCTGCGGGTGCCGTCCTGGGCGACCGGCGGGTTCCGGGTGACGGTGAACGGCGGTGCGGTGAGCGGGACTCCGGTGCCCGGCGGCTACTTCGCCGTGTCCCGGACCTGGCGCGCCGGTGACACCGTCCGGGTGACCGTGCCGTTCCGGCTACGGGTGGAGAAGGCGCTCGACGACGCCCGGCTGCAGACCCTGTTCTACGGGCCGGTCAACCTGGTGGCCCGCAACGCGAGTACGGGTCACCTTCCGTTCGGGTTCTACCGCAACGCCGCCCTCTCCGGGGATCTGCTGCCCACCCTCACCCCGGTGAGCGGGAAGCCGCTCCACTACACGCTCGACGGCACCGAGTTCGCGCCGTTCTTCGAGGGGACCGAGGACCCGACCCACGCCTACTTCCGGCGGACCGAGCCCAAGGTCGTCTTCGGGAACACCGACTCCGGTGTGGCCAATCCGGCCAAGACGGAGGGCACCACGCTTCTCGACGAGATCTGGGCCGGGGCTCCGTTCAACGACAAGGCCGCGCTGGTCTCCCGGGTGCGGAGCACGGTGAACGCCTGGGTGTCCGCCGGTCTGCTCGGCCAGGCGGACGGCCAGAAGGTGGTGGACACAGCACAGAACGCGTCGTACGCACCCTGACGCCGACCCGAACGGATTCAGCCACGGCCCGGCCGCTCTCGCGGCCGGGCCGTGCTGTTGATAATGAGCCAACCTACCGGCCAGTACAAATCGTGGCTATTCAGACTCAAGTGCCGCATCCAACCCTTTTGACCGGCGCGTATTTTGATTATGAGAAGGGGAACTGCTGAAGGGTTCAATTTACATCGAGGGAAACAATGCGTTTCCATGTTGCCCGATCATGGCGCGAAACTGACGGAGCGTCAGCCACCTTGTCCACACGGCGAGTTGTGAGCTCGGACCTGCGCCCGCAACCTCTTCACCCATGAATCCGACGCAGCTGTGTCGGTGGTGTTACGTCCGGTAAGAACCGCTCCATTGAGAGTTTGACTTTCACGGTGCTGCGCAATAAGCATGAGCGTGCTTCGCATCGTCTTCACCGTCTCCACGTGAAGCACAAGCGCTCTCCCCCACCATTTCCTCACTCTCGTGTGATTTGGAGCGTTCGCGTGTCTGTGTCGAATTTCGATACTTCCGGCCTGTTTGCTGTCGAGGACATCGTCATCGCCCTGAACCCGTTCGCCGTCCCCTCGGCACGGGTCACCGTGGCCGCCGTGCGGGCCGGCGGTCTCGGCGTGCTCGACCTCACCTCGGGTGGGCGCCGAGCGGCGGCGGAACTCGCGCTCGCCGAGGAATGGTCGGCCACCGGCTTCGGCGTACGGCTGTCCGACAACGATGCCTTTCCCGCCCAGGACCTCCCCGCCTGTGTGCACACCGTCCTGCTGACCGGCGACGCCTCGTGCACCCCCGCCGACTTCCCCAGCCACCGTGTCCTCGTCGAGGTGACCGACCGCGAGCAGGCCGTGCGGGCCGCAGCGGCCGGGGCGCACGGACTGATCGCCCGGGGCCACGAGGCGGGCGGAGCCGTGGGGGAACTGAGCACGTTCGTACTGGTGCAACAGCTGCTCGCCGACGCGGAGTTCGACCTGCCGGTCTGGGCCTGCGGCGGCGCGGGCCCGCACACGGCGGCCGCCGTCGTCGCGGGCGGCGGCGCCGGTGTCGTCCTGGACACCCAGCTCGCCCTGCTCGCCGAGGCCGAGGCCGGGCTGCCCGCCGGGACCACCGCGCTGCTCGCCGGGCTCGACGGCTCCGAGACCAGCGTGGAGGACGGCCGCCGCGTTGTACGGCGCCGGGGCTCCCCCGACGACGCCCCGGCTCCCGAGATCGGCCAGGACGGTTTCCTCGCGGCCCGCTTCCAGGAGCGCTGGGGCACCGTCCGGGCGGCGGTGCGCGGCATGCGCGACGCCGTCCTCACCGCCCTGAAGAGCGCGGGCCCCGCTCTCGGGCCCGGCGGCACGGGCAGCGTCGCGCTCGGCACCGAACTGCCCATCGCCCAGGGGCCGATGACCCGGGTGAGCGACCAGGCCGCGTTCGCCGCCGAGGTGAGCGGCCACGGCGCGCTGCCCTTCATCGCCCTGGCGCTCTCCGGCGCCGACCGGACCCGCACCGTCCTGGAGCAGACCAAGGAGGCGCTCGGGGACGCACCGTGGGGTGTCGGCGTCCTCGGCTTCGCCGCCGAGGAGATCAAGGCCGCCCAGCTCGCGGTCGTACGGGAGATCCGCCCCTCCCACGCGATCATCGCGGGCGGCCGCCCCGCACAGGCCGCCGAGCTGGAGGAGGTGGGCATCTCCACCTTCCTGCACGTGCCGTCGCCGGGGCTGCTGAAGCAGTTCCTGGAGGCGGGCGCGCGCAAGTTCGTCTTCGAGGGCGCCGAGTGCGGCGGCCATGTCGGCCCGCGCAACAGCTTCCCGCTGTGGGAGGCGCAGCTCGGCGTGCTCGACGACTTCCTGGCGGGCGCGAAGAACGGTACGGCCGCCGAGTTGCGGCTGCTGTTCGCGGGCGGAGTGCACGACGAGCGGTCCGCGGCCATGGTCACCGCCCTCGCCGCGCCGCTGAGCGCCCGGGGTGCCGCCGTGGGCGTGCTGATGGGCACGGCGTATCTGTTCACCGAGGAGGCCGTGAGCGCGGGCGCGGTGCTGCCCCTGTTCCAGCGGCAGGTGATCGCCGCCGAGCGCACCGATCTGCTCGAGACCGCTCCCGGACACGCCACCCGCTGCGTCAGCAGCCCGTTCACCGACGAGTTCGCCGCCGTCAAGGAGGATCTGGCCACCCGCGACATACCCGGCCGGGAGGCCTGGGAGCAGCTGGAGCAGCTCAACGTCGGGCGGCTGCGGCTGGCCAGCAAGGGCATCGAGCGGGTCGACGGCGAACTGAGCGAGGTGGGTGAGGAACGGCAGCTCGCCGAGGGCATGTTCATGGCCGGTGAGGTCGCCGTACTGCGCTCGGCCGTCACCACCGTCGCCGACCTGCACACCTCGGTCACCACCGGGGCGGCCGACTTCCTCGCGGCCCGGCTGGAGGCCCTCGGCATCGAGGAACCGGCCGCCGCCCGTACCCCCGAGCCGCTGGACATCGCCGTCGTCGGCATGGCTTGCATGTTCCCCGGCGCCCCCGACCTCGCCACCTTCTGGGCGAACGTCCTGGCCGGCGAGGACGCCGTCACGGAGGTGCCCGCGACCCGCTGGGACGCCGACCTCTACCACGACCTGAACGGCGCCGGGGAGAAGACCCCGTCCCGCTGGGGCGGCTTCCTCCCCGAGATCCCCTTCGAGCCGCTGCGGTACGGGATTCCACCCGCGTCGCTGCCCGCCATCGAGCCCGTGCAACTGCTGGCCCTGGAGGCCGCGCGCCGCGCCCTGGAGGACTCCGGCTACGGCAGCCGGACCTTCGACCGGGCCCGCGCGTCGGTCGTGTTCGGCGCGGAGGCGGGCAGCGACCTGTCCAACGCCATGACGCTGCGCTCCGTACTGCCCGCCTACCTGGGCAGCCTGCCGCCCGCCCTCGACGAGCAGCTGCCCCGGCTCACCGAGGACTCCTTCCCCGGCATCCTGGCCAACGTCATCGCGGGCCGGATCGCCAACCGTCTCGACCTCGGTGGCGCCAACTACACCGTCGACGCCGCCTGCGCCTCCTCGCTCACCGCGGTCGACGTGGCGTGCAAGGAACTCGTCAGCGGTACCAGCGACTTGGTGCTGTGCGGGGGCGCCGATCTGCACAACGGCATCAACGACTATCTGCTCTTCGCCTCCGCGCACGCCCTCTCGCCCTCCGGCCGCTCCGCGCCCTTCGACAGCGCGGCCGACGGCATCGCGCTCGGCGAGGGCGTCGGCTGTGTGGTGCTGAAGCGGCTCGCCGACGCCGAGCGCGACGGCGACCGGGTGTACGCGGTCATCAAGGGCGTCGGCAGCGCCAGCGACGGCCGGGCGCTCGGTCTGACCGCGCCCCGGCCCGAGGGACAGTACAACGCGCTGACCCGGGCCTACCGCAACGCGGGGATCTCGCCCGCCGAGGTCGGTCTGGTCGAGGCGCACGGCACCGGCACCGTCGTCGGCGACCGCACCGAACTCGGCTCCCTGACCCGGGTGTTCGAGGAATCCGGGGCCCAGCCCGGCGGGTGCGCGCTCGGTTCGGTCAAGTCGCAGATCGGGCACACCAAGTGCGCCGCCGGACTGGCCGGACTCATCAAGACCTCGCTCGCCCTGCACACCGGGGTGAAGCCGCCGACCCTGCACCTCGCCGAGCCGAACCCTGCCTGGGACCCCCAGAGCAGTCCCTTCGCCTTCCACACCGAGGCCCGCCCCTGGTCCGCCGCCCCGGCCGAACGGGTCGCCGGCGTCAGCGCCTTCGGTTTCGGCGGCACCAACTTCCACGTCGTGCTGCGGGCCTACCAGGACGGTCCGCCGCCGGTCACCGCCGCCCAGCAGTGGCCGGCGGAGCTGTTCACCTTCCGGGGCGCGGACCGGGCCACGGCCGTACGGGCCGCCACCGAACTCCTGGCCCTCGTCGAGGCCGACCCCGGCCCGTACGAGCCGTGGCGGCTGCGGGACTTCGCCCTCAGCGGCTCCCGGCGTGCCGAGTCCGCCGCCTCCCGTGGCGCCCGGGCCTGGATCGCCCTCGTGGCCGCTTCGACCGAGGAGCTGACGGCATTACTGCGCCGGGCGGTCGCGGGGGAACACGCCCCGAAGGACGGCCTGTTCAGTGCCGACGACCGCGAGACGGGCGAGGTGGCGCTGCTCTTCCCCGGGCAGGGCAGCCAGCGGCCCGGGATGTTCGCTGAGCTGTTCGTGGCCTTCCCCGAACTCCAGCGTCAGTTGCGGCTCGACGAGACGACGGCCCAGGTGCTGTTCCCGCCGACGGCCTTCGACGAGGCGGGCCGCAAGGAGCAGCAGGAGCGCATCACCGACACCACCGTCGCCCAGCCCGCGCTCGGCCTGACCGGACTCGCCGCACACCAGCTCCTCTCCCGGGCCGGGCTGCGCCCGTCGATGGCCGCCGGGCACAGCTACGGCGAGCTGGCCGCGCTGGCCGCGGCGGGCGCCCTCACCCCCGAGGCCCTGCTGCGGACCAGCCGTGAGCGGGCCGCCGTCATTCTGGCCGTGACCGGCGACGGCGACCCCGGCACCATGGCCGCCGTCGCCGCGGGCGAGCCGGAGGTCGCGGCGGCCCTCGCGGCGGCGGGCCTCGCCGGATCGGTGGTGACGGCGAACCGCAACTCGCCCCGCCAGACGGTGATTTCAGGGCCCACCGAGGACGTACTCACCGCGGTGGAGCAACTGCGCGGCCAGGGCCTGAGCGCAAAACGCCTCCCGGTCGCCTGTGCGTTCCACAGCCCGCTGGTCGCGGCGGCCGGCGATTCCTTCGCCCGGATACTCGCCGAAGTCCCCTTCAGCGCACCCGACTTCCCGGTCTGGTCGAACCGTACGGCGGCGCGCTACCCGGAGAGCCCCGAGGCGATCCGGTCCGAACTCGCCGCCCAGATCGGCTCCCCGGTCCGGTTCGCCGACCAGATCGAGGCGATGTACGAGGCCGGCGCCCGGATCTTCGTCGAGGCCGGCCCGGGATCCGTGCTGACCCGGCTGGTGGGCGCGGTCCTCGGCGACCGGCCGCACCGCACGGTGGCCCTGGAGGGCGGTCGGCGCACCGGGCTCGTCGGGTTCCTCGGCGCCCTCGCTCAACTGGCCGTCGCCGGTGTGGACATCAGGACCTCGTGGCTCTTCCAGGGCCGGGACGCGGTCGCGGCAGACGTCCGGACTCCGCGTCGCAAGCGCGCCGCCTGGACCGTCGACGGCCATCTGATCCGTACGGCGGACGGCGCGATCCCCGCCGCCGCCCTCCATCCCGCCGAGCGCGTCCCGGAGGCCCTCGTGACCCACAGCACCTCAGCCGGACCGGTGGCCGCCCCTGGATCCGAGGCTCTGATCAGCGAGTTTCTGCGGACGAGCCGGGAGATGATCGCGGCGCAGCGGGATGTGATGCTGGGGTACCTGGGGGCGGAGCCGGGGGTGAGACCGCCGGCTCCGCCCGCCCCGGTCACCTACGCGGACGCCTCGGTCACCTACGCGGACGCTCCGGTCACGGTGACCGCGCTGCCCGCGGCACCGGCTGCCGTGGCCGCGCCGGTCGGCGCCTCGGTGCTGTCGGTCGTGCTGGAGGTGATCGGCGAGCGCACCGGCTACCCGGTCGACATGATCGAACCCGACCTCGACCTGGAAGCGGACCTCAGCGTCGACTCCATCAAACGCGCCGAAATCGCGGGCGAGTTGGCCGGACGGCTCGGGCTGTCCACGACCGGCGACACCGACGTGGAAGAGCTGGCGAAGGCTCGGACCGCCGCTGCCATCACCGCGCTGGTCGAGCGGGTCACCGGGCCGGGAGCCGCCCCCATCCCGGCACCCGCCCCCGTCGCCGAGAGTGCCGCACCGACCGCCGAGTCCGTACTGGCGCTGGTGTTGGAGGTGATCGGCGAGCGCACGGGCTACCCCGTGGACATGATCGAACCCGACCTCGACCTGGAAGCCGATCTCAGCGTCGACTCCATCAAACGAGCGGAAATCGCCGGGGAGTTGGCAGCACGTCTCGGCGTGATCGCGACGGGCGACACCGACGTGGAGGATTTGGCGAAGGCCCGCACCGCCGCGGATATCGCCGCCCTGGTGGGAGGCGTTCGGGAGGAGGCAGCGGGGCCCGAGGCTCCGGAACCCGGCCCGGCCGACGCGGAACCCGTCGTCGTGGCGCCCAAGCGGCTCGTGATGCGGGAGTTCGACCTCGCCCTCGCAGAGACCGAGCCCGTCAGCGACCGACTGATCGGCCGCAGCTTCCTGTTGCTCGGTGCTGCCGGACCGGTCGCCGACGCGCTGACCGCCCGCCTCACCGCACACGGCGCCCACGCGATCACCGCCGACGCACCCCCGGCCGATCAGCCCTTCGACGGGATCGTCCACCTCGTCGCCCCGGACGCCCCGCCCGTCCTGCCCGACGCCTACCCCTGGTACCAGCGCGTCCTGGCGGGCGGCCCGCGCTGGGTGCTGGCCTCGGGCAGCTCCGCCGGGCTGCGCGGCTTCTTCCGCTCCGTCGCACGCGAGTACCCCGACACGGTGGCCCGGGTCGTCGAGTACGCCGCCGACACCGCGCCCGAGGACATCGCCGCCGGTCTCGTCGCCGAACTCGTCGCGGACGACCGCGAGCCGGTCGTCCTGCGTACGCCCGGCACCCGCCGCGGACTGCGCATGGCCGAGGAGGGCCTGGGCCTGCTCGGCAGTACGGGCGCGGGCCCGGCCGGTGACGGCGCCGCCGAGGCCGCCGCGCTCGGCCTGGACTCCGAGTCGGTCGTCCTGCTGGTGGGCGGTGCCCGTGGGATCACCGCCCGGTTCGCCGCGACCCTGGCCGCCGCGAGCCGCTGCCGGATCGAGTTGTTCGGCCGTACCGCGCTGTCCGAGGGCGCGGAGGACCCCGCTCTCGCCGCCGCCGGCACGGCGGGCGAGCTGCGGGCCGCGCTCATCGCGGGCGGCCTGCGGGTGCCCGCCGAGATCGAGCGGGCGATCGGCCGGATCCAGGCCGAGCGCGAGGTGCGCGGCACGCTGCGCAGGCTCGCCGGCCTCGGCTCCGAGGTGCGCTACCGCGCCGTGGACGCGCTGGACGGCGACGCCGTACGCCGGGCGGTGAAGGAGATCCACGCCGAGCACGGCAGACTCGACGGCGTCGTGTACGCGGCGGGCGTGATCGAGGACAAGCTGATCGCGGAGAAGGCCCTGGCGTCGTACGACAGGGTGTTCCGTACGAAGGTCGACGGCGCGCGTGAACTCCTCGACGCGATCGGCGAGTTGCCGGACGGGCCCCGGTTCGCCGTGCTGTTCGGCAGCATCGCGGCGACCCTCGGCAACCGCGGCCAGTCCGACTACGCCGCCGCCAACGACGCCCTGGAATCCCTGGGCGCGCGGTGGGCGGACGCCGGGGCGGGCAGACGCGGGCTCACCGTCCACTGGGGCCCCTGGGCTCCGACCGGCGACGGCAACCACGGCATGGTCACCCCCGAGCTGATGCGGCACTACGCGGGCCGCGGCATCCAGCTCATCGACCCCGACGAGGGCACGATGAGCCTGCTGCGCGAGCTGGCCTGGGGGCCCGAGGGCGACACCGCCGTCGTCTACACCGCCTCCGGCTGGTGAACCACATGACGGGAACACGCGCGGAACCCATCGCCATCGTCGGCATGTCGGTGCTCTTCCCCGGCGCCCCCGACCTCGCCACCTACTGGCACAACCTGGTCTCCGGCGTCGACGCCATCACCGAGGTGCCCCCGGGCCGCTGGGACGCGGACGAACACTACGCGCCCGGCGCCGAGCCCCGAGCCGACCGGGTCTACTGCCGGCGTGGCGGCTTCGTGGACGAGCTGGCCGAGGTGGACGTCACCGAGTTCGGGATCATGCCGGCGGCGGTACCGGCGACCGAGCCCGACCAGCTCATCGCGCTGCGGGTGGCCGCCCAGGCACTCGCCGACGCGGGCGGCGCGGACCGGCTGCCCGCCGACCGGCACCGGGTGGGGGTCGTACTCGGTCGCGGTGGCTACCTCACTCCCGGCCTGGTCAGGCTCGACCAGCGGGTACGGACGGCGAGTCAGCTCGTACGCACTCTGGGCGAGCTGCTTCCCGACCTCGGCGCCGACCAACTGGAGGCCGTACGCCAGGCGTTCACCGACCGGCTGGGGCCCGAGGCGCCGGAGTCGTCGATCGGTCTGGTGCCCAACCTCGCCGCGTCCCGACTGGCCGGACGGCTCGACCTGCGCGGCCCCGCGTACACCGTGGACGCCGCCTGCGCCTCCTCGCTCATCGCCGTCGACCACGCGGTACGCGAACTCGCCGACGGGCGCTGTGACGTGATGCTGGCGGGCGGGGTGCACCATTGCCACGACATCACGTTCTGGAGCGTGTTCAGCCAGCTCGGCGCGCTGTCTCCGAGCGAGCGCATCCGGCCGTTCCACAAGGGCGCGGACGGGGTGCTGATCGGCGAGGGCACCGGCGTCGTCGTGCTCAAGCGGCTCGCCGACGCCGAGCGCGACGGCGACCGGATCTACGCCGCGATCACCGGCACCGGCGTCGCCTCCGACGGCCGTACGACCAGTCTGATGGCGCCCGATTCCGGCGGCCAGGTGCGCGCGGTCCGGCAAGCCTGGCAGGCCGCCGGGCTCGACCCGGCGGCACCCGGCTCGATCGGGCTGCTGGAGGCGCACGGCACCGCCACCCCGGCCGGTGACGGCACCGAACTCGCCACGCTGGCCGAGGTGTTCGGACCGCCGTCCGAGGAAGAGGATTCCGACGGACCGGCCGCCGTCATCGGCTCGGTGAAGTCGATGATCGGCCACACCATGCCCGCCGCGGGCGTCGCCGGGCTGATCAAGGCCGCGCTCGCCGTCCACCACGGTGTGCTGCCGCCGACCCTGCACTGCGACGACCCGCACCCGGCGCTGGCCCGCACCCGGTTCGCCCCCCTCGACACCGCCCGCCCCTGGCGTACCGGCGAACGGCAGCCGGTACGCCGGGCCGCCGTCAACGCCTTCGGTTTCGGCGGCATCAACGCTCATG
This sequence comes from Streptomyces sp. SD15, assembly GCF_054462255.1. Classification (NCBI taxonomy): domain Bacteria; kingdom Bacillati; phylum Actinomycetota; class Actinomycetes; order Kitasatosporales; family Streptomycetaceae; genus Streptomyces; species Streptomyces sp. SD15. Next base: position 29,074 of record NZ_JBTLMO010000044.1, read on the forward strand.
TGGTTCTGGAGCAAGTGGCGGCCACCCGGGCAGTCGAGGTCTACGAGCCCGAGCGGGTGCTGCGGCTGACCGCGCCCACGCCCGAGGCGATGGCCGCGCTGCTGGACCGCACCGACTCCGCGATCCTCGCCGCCGGTCTCGACGAGCGCGCGCCCGCGTCCGGTGCGGTGCGGCTCGCCGTCGTGGGGCCCACCGCGAAGCGGCTGGCGCTGGCCCGCAAGGCGGTCGCGAAGGGCAAGGGGTGGCGGGGCCGCAACGACGTGTGGTTCGTGCCGCGCCCGCTGCTGGGACCCGGCGGCGGAAAGCTCGCGTTCGTCTTCCCCGGCCTGGAGGCCGAGTTCGTCCCCAACTCCGAGGACGCCGCCCGGCACTTCGGGCTGCCCTGGTCGCAAGCCGTCAGCGACGCCACCGTGGGCGACGTGGGCCGCCAGGGCACCGGTGTCTTCGAACTCGGCCGGCTCCTCGACACCGCGCTGCGCCGGCTCGGCGTCGTCCCGGACGCACTCGCCGGGCACAGCCTCGGCGAGTGGACCGCGATGGCCGCCGCCGGGATCCACGCGCCGGACGAGGTGGACGCCTTCCTCGCCGACTTCGACCCCGACGCGCTGAGTGTTCCCGGGCTGGCCTTCGCCGCGATCGGCGCCCCCGCCGAGCAGGTGGTCCAGGAGCTGGACGGCCGTACGGACGTGGTCCTCTCGCACGACAACGCGCCCAACCAGTCCATGATCTGCGGCCCGGAGTCCGCCGTCGCCGAACTCGTCGAGCGTTTCCGGTCCCGTGCGGTGATCTCGCAGATCCTGCCGTTCCGCTCCGGCTTCCACACCCCGATGCTGGAGCCCTACCTCGACCCGATCAGGAAAGCGGCCGAGGCCTACACGCTTCACCCGGCCACGCTGCCCCTGTGGTCCGCGACGACCGTCGCCCCGTACCCGGACGAACCGGCCGCGATCCGCGCCCTGTTCATCCGCCACCTCCTGGAGCCGGTGCGCTTCCGTCCGCTGGTGGACACGATGTACGCGGCGGGCTTCCGCGCCTTCGTCCAGCTCGGCGCGGGACAGCTCGGCTCCCTCATCGGCGACACCCTGCACGGCCGCGACCACCTCGTGGTCCCGGCACACTCGCCGCACCGCCCGGGCCTGCCCCAACTGCACCGTGTGGCCGGCGCGTTGTGGGCGGACGGGGCGGATCCCGACCTGGCGCCGCTGCTGGGGGCGACACGGTCGGCGGCTCCCGCGCGCGCCGGGCGCCGACCGGTCCGGCTGGACCTCGGCGGCAGGAACGTCTCCCTGGACCCGGAGACCCGCGACCGGCTGAGCGCCACGCTGGCCCGGCGCCCCACCGCACCCCAGGATCTGAGCGCACTGAGCGAACAGGGCGTCCTGGGCGCGGAGTTGTCCGCCCTGCTGCGGGACGCGACGGCACTCGCCTCGGACGTGGTGACGGCGGGCCGCCGCAGACCCGGAACCACAGCGGCTCCCCACGTCATGCCCGCCCCCGAACCCCGCCCCCTCGAAACACCCGAACCCCGACCCCTCGAATCCACCCTCCACGTCTCCGTCGACACCATGCCGTACCTCCTCGACCACTGCTTCTTCAAGCAGCCCGCCCGGGCCGACCCGGCCGACGGCTGGCCGGTGGTACCCGGCACCACCGTGATCGCCCATCTGATGGACTTCGCGGAGCGGGCCGCCCCCGGCCGCCGGGCGGTGGCCGTCCATGACGTGCGGCTGCACCAGTGGGTCACGGCCACTCCGGCACTCGACATCCCGGTACGGATCGTGCCCGAGGGCCCGGACCGGGTCGCCGCCTCGCTCGGCTCGTATGCCCGAGCGGTGGTCGAACTCGGATCGGATCACGGTCAGTTCACGCCCGCCGCACCCTGGACCTTCCCGGCCGCGCAGGAGGAGCGGCCGGAGATGACCGCGGAAGACCTGTACACACGCCGCTGGATGTTCCACGGCCCCCGCTTCCAGGGCGTGCGGGAGCTGACCGCGATCGGCGAGAGGCACGTACGCGGGGTACTCGTCACCCCGCCCGCGCCCGGCGCGCTGCTGGACAACGTCGGCCAGCTCCTCGGCTACTGGATCATGTCCCGGCTGCCGGTCCGCACCATCGTGTTCCCGGTCGGCATGAAGGAGATCCGCTTCCACGGCCCGCACCCCGCCCCCGGCGAACGGCTGGAGTGCCTGATCCGGATCACCTCCGTCACCGACGCCACGCTCGAAGCCGATATGCAGCTGGTCCATCGGGGGCGGGTGTGGGCGGAGTTCACCGGCTGGCAGGATCGCCGCTTCGACAGCAATCCACGGATCCGCGCGGTGGACCGGGAGCCCGAGCGGTACACCCTGTCCCGGATGCAGCCGGGCGGCTGGACGCTGGTCCACGAGGAGTGGCCCGATCTGGCCACCCGCGAGCTGATCATGCGGAACATGCTGGCCGGCGAGGAGCGCGAACGGTACGCGGCACACGCGCCGCGCGGCCGACGGCAGTGGCTGCTCGGCCGGATCGCCGTCAAGGACGCGGTGCGACACCTGCTGTGGGACGGCGGCGCGGGCCCCGTCTTCCCCGCCGAGGTGCGGGTCGGCAACGAACCGACCGGCCGCCCCTTCGTCACCGGCGGCTACGGCCGGACCCTGCCCCCGCTGCATGTCTCCCTCGCCCACCGCGGCGACACGGCGGTGGCGATGGCCAGGACCGACGGGCCCTGCGGCATCGACATCGAGGAGGTGACCGACCGCCCCGAGGGCACCCTCGCCGTCGCCCTCACCGCAAGCGAACACGCGTTGCTGCGCACACTCACCCGGGACGCGCAAGCAGCCCCCCAGCGGCTCTGGTTCACCCGGTTCTGGGCCGCCAAGGAAGCCGTCGCGAAGGCGCGCGGCACCGGGCTCGGCGGCGAGCCCAAGCTGTTCGAGATCACCGCGGCGGACGAGACCCGGCTGACCGTCCGCAGCGCGGGCGAGGAGTACCGCGTACGGCACTGTGCGCTGACCACCCCCCAGCCGTCCGCAGGGCCCGGCACGGAGTACGTCGTGGCCTGGACGGCCGTCAACGATCAGGAGAACGCAGATGACCACTGAACTCGAAGGCGTCGTACGGCTGCCCGCCCCCGACGAGACGACCGTACTCGCGGACATCTCGGCCATCCTGCGCACCGTGCTGGAGGAGTACGGGCTCGACGACGCCGACATCACCCTGGAGACGTCCTTCCACGACGACCTGGAGCTGGAGAGCATCGACCTCGTCACCCTCTCCGCCCAACTGCGCGAGTTCTACGGGGAGCGCGTCAACTTCGCCGCGTTCATCGCCGACCGCGGCCTCGAGGAGATCATCGCGCTGACCGTCGGCGATCTCGTCGGCCATGTGGTGGACTCGCTGGCCGTCGCGGAGGTGAGCTGACCGTGGCGACCATGCGGGTGAACGGCCTCGACGTGCACGTCCAGCGGCTCGGCCACCACGACGAGGCTCCGCGCCCCGTCGTGGTCCTCATCCACGGCCTGCTCATCGACAGTCTCGCCAGCTACTACTTCAGCCTCGCGCCGCAGCTCGCCGAGGAGGGCCTGGACGTCGTCATGTACGACCTGCGCGGGCACGGCAGGACCTCCCGGCCGCCGACCGGCTACCGGATGGAGGACTTCGTCCGCGACCTCGACGCCCTGCTCGACACGCTGGCCGTCGACCGCCCCGTACACCTCGTCGGCAACTCCTTCGGCGGCGCCGTCGCCTACGCCATGGCCGCCGCGCACCCCGAGCGGGTCGCCAGTGTCATCGCGATCGAGGCCGAGCCGCCGGCCCGGACCTGGGCCCAGAGCATGTACGAAGGCCTGGTCGGCGAGCAGGGCGGGCTGGTGGTCCAGGAGGTCACCGAGTGGCTGACGGAGAACCCGGGCGAGCGCAACGCCCGGCCGTTCCGGGCGGCCGGCAGGGTGCTCGACGAGACCGCCCTCGCCCAGGAGATCCCGCTCAGCACGCTCATCGACGACGACCTCTCCGCGATCCACTGCCCGGTCTTGGCCATCTTCGGCGGCGCGTCCAAGCTCTCCGCGCAGACCACGATGCTGGAGGCCTCACTCGCCCGCTGCCGTACGGTCGTACTGCCCGACCGGGGCCACTCGGTGCTGGTGGAGGCCACCAAGGAGACGTACGCCCTGGTACGGGACTGGCTGCTCGGCCAGGATGCGCAGGGGGCGCAGGGGGCGCAGGATGCCCAGCGGGCACAGAGGGCGCATGGGGCGCAGGGAGCGCACGCGCTGCGGGAGGCCCGCTAGATGGGCCGGTTCCTGTTCGTGGTGCCCCCGCTGGTGGGACACGTCAATCCGGCCGTGGGCACCGCGGCGGCGCTCGCGGCCCGCGGGCACGACGTCGCCTGGGCGGGCCTTCCCGAGCTGGTCCACGGCCTCGCGGGGGCCGACGCCGTCGTCTTCCCGTGCGCGCTGCCGGACGACGGGCTGTCCCGGCCCGCCGACCTGAAGGGCCCTGCCGCCTTCCAGTTCCTCTGGGAGAGCTTCCTCGTCCCGCTGGCGGACGCCATGGCGCCCGGGGTGCGGGCGGCGATCGAGGCATACGACCCCGATGTCGTCGTCTGCGACCAGCAGGCGGTGGCGGGCGCGCTGGTCGCCGAAGCGCTCGGGCGGACCTGGGTGACCTCGGCCACCACCTCCGCCGAACTGGTCGACCCGCTGGCGGGCATGCCCAAGGTCGCGGCCTGGCTGGACGGACTGCTCGCGGAGCTGCGCGGCCGGATCGCGGGCGGCAGGGGTGGCGCGGACCCCCGTTTCTCCCCGCACGGCGTGCTCGCGTTCACCACGCGCGCGCTGCTCGGCCCGGTCGAACTCCCCGACCGGGTCTGGCTGGTGGGCCCGTCCATCGCCGCCCGCCCCGCGGGCCCCGACGACTTCCCCTGGGACTGGCTGAACGCCTCCACGCTGCCCACCGTCCTCGTCAGCCTCGGCACGGCCAACAACGACGCCGGCGCCCGCTTCCTGAACGCGGCCGCGACGGCGCTGGGCGGGATGACGGACCGGGTGCGGGCCGTGCTCGTCGATCCCGGCGGGGTCGTCGAAGGCCCGCTCGCCGACACCCTCCTCGTACGCCGTCATGTGCCTCAACTCGCCCTGCTGGAGCGGCTCGACGCGGTCGTCTGCCACGCCGGGCACAACACCGTCTGCGAGTCGCTGTGGCACGGCGTCCCGCTGGTCGTCGCGCCGATCCGGGACGACCAGCCGATCGTGGCCGGTCAGGTGGTCGACTCGGGCGCCGGGGTACGGCTGCGGTTCGGGCGCGCCGACGCCGCGCGGATCGGGGCCGCGATCGAGGCCGTCCTCGATCCCGCGGGAGGCCATCGGAAGGCGGCCGAGGCGGTCGGGGAGTCCTTCCGTGCCGCGGGCGGCAGCGAGTCCGCCGCCGACCGCCTGGAAACACTGTCGGCCGTGACGGGAGCAAGAGGCTCATGACCGCGGAAACAGCCCCCACCGGCTCGCCGGCCGCCCTGGTCGACGACGACGACCTCTACCGCGAACTGGCCGCGACCCGACTCCTCTCATCACCTCGGATCAGCGCAGCGTCAGCCGGTACGCCAGCGGCGAGCGCCCCGTGATCAGCACCCGCACCCCGTCCGGAGTCAGCGAACCGCGCATCCACGCATAGCGCTCCCCCGGATCCACCACCGCGGGCTGTCGGCCTCCCTTGCCGTTGCCGGGGCCGAAGGTGATGCGGTCGGTGCCGACGGTGTAGGTGGCCTCGCCGGACACGAGTTGGTGGGTGTCCGGCGAACCGGGGACGGGCTCAAGGCCGTCCCCGGTCAGGGTGCCGCCGGGCCGGAAGCAGAGTTCCAGGGCGAGCGGGCTCGCGCAGCCGTCGCCGGACAGGGCGAAGTCGATGTCCCAGGCCCCGTCGCCGACCTCCCGCACCAGAACGTCGGTACGCAGCGTGCGGTACTCCTTCGGGCGGTGCGGGAAGTCCATCGCGGACCAGAAACGGCTGTCATCGGTGAGGGCGTAGTCGCCGTCGGGGCGGCGCCGCTCGGGCGGCAGGGGGTGGTGAAAGGCACCACGAACCTCGGCGTGCAGGCGCCAGCCGTCGTCCGTGCGCTCCAGCCCCTCGGCCCGGAAGTGGCCCAGCGCGAAGAACCGCGGGGCCAGCCGCAGCGAGTCGAGGATCGCCGCGCCCTTGCGCATCTTGAAGAAGGTGGGGTTCGTGGACAGGCCCGACGAGATGGCGTGCAGCTCCGGAAAGTCCGTACCGCCGAACACACTCGCCGTATGCGTGCCCCTGCGGACCCGGACCAGACGGCAGCTGTCGTCGTGGTGCTCGAAGTCGTCAGGAAGATCCGCCACTTCGGGCAGTCGCGCCGCCAGTTCGGGCTGGTCCAGCACCTGGGCGAGGCGGTCGCCGAGCGGGGTCTCGCCGAAGGTCTGGCCGGTGCCGCGCTCCTGGAGCTGCGAGGCCACCGCCGCGAAGCGTCCGTCGCCGTCCCGCAGCGCCATCTCCCGGTACTGGAGCCAGAATTCGGGCAGATGACGGATGCCCGTCTGGTCCTGACGCCGCGAATGGACCGTCTCCACCTCGCCGTTGGGCTCGATGACATACAGGCCGGCGGTGAGGTTGTCGCGTACGTTCGTGTAGAAGTCCGTACGTCCGTGGTGGCGGGCCAGCACCAGCAGCGCCGGGTTGGTCACCGCGGCCGAGTAGATGGGGCTGCGCTCGCTGTACTCGCCGCCGGGCAGCTGGTCGATGCCCTCGGCGAGCCAGGTGTCGATGCGCTCAAGGTAGGCGGGGTCGGGCCAGCGGGCGTGGATGCGGGCGAGGGCCGCGCAGACCAGCCAGCGGTGGTTCGCGGTGTGCACGCCGCCGGTCGCGAGGGCGGGGCCCGCCTTGCGCAGGATCCGCTCGATGGTCGCCCGCAGCTCGACGGTCGGCTCGTGGGCGTCCTGGTCGAGAAGGTGGTGGGTCAGGTTCAGGTCGACGATCGAGAAGGCGGTGTCCGGCGGGTTGCCGTCCGCGCCGTGCTCCCACACGCCGGTGGCGTACTGCTCTTCGGCCAGCGCGTCCGCGAGCTCGGCGGCGGGCCCGAGCAGCGCCTCGGAGTGGTGGTACGCCGAGCCCTCGTACACGTACACCGATACGAGCGTGCGCAGGAAGCGCGCCGCGAGGCGGGCCTCACCCCCGTCACGGAGTTGGATCAGGCCCTCGGCGTACCCGTCGAGAATCGCCTTGGCCCGGGCCTCGGCGGTCGCGGTGAGCAACTCGACGAATTCGGTGTCCAGTCGGGCATCGCTGTCGGGGAGGGCGGCGAGGAAGGTCACTGGGTCTCCTGAGCGGGGTCCATTTAGAAAGCGCTTGCACCGGGGTCGACCATAGGTAATGTTCGGATGTCACTACAAGACCCGTACACCGATCCACAGGACCGGATCCTCAGGACGGACGGAGACCATATGACCCTCGACCCGGAACGCCGGCGCTGCGCCGTGGTGGGTCTGGTGCCCGCGCCCAGCTGTACACCGAGGCACTGTCCGGACCTCACGCCGACCTCATCGAACTGGTCGGCTTCTGTGACGTCAACACGCACCGGATAGCCGTCCACAACGACTGGATCACGGCCGCACACCCGGGCCGGGCGCCCGTACCGGCGTACTCGGCGGTGACGGGCCTGGCGGCGAACCGGTCGTTCGAGAGCGGGCTGCCGGTGCGGGTACGGGAGTTGCTGGACGTCCGAGCAGGGGTTTTCCTGACATTCGAGCACGCCACAGGGACTATACATTCAGCGTATACACTGCATATATAGTCCCGGCATGCTTTCTCCGACCAGCAAGATGAAAAGATCGCGGACCGGGTTCCGTTCGGCGGCAGCCCTTGTGGCGGCCGTCTCGCTCGCCCTGCCGCTGACGGGGTGCACGACCCTCCACGTCACCGCGCCGGCCGCCGCCCGCGCGCAAGCCGTCGCGGCCGCCGACAGCCAGGGGAGTTTCGGGACCGTGGACTGCCGCAAGGCCAGGTGCATCGCGCTGACCTTCGACGCGGGGCCGAGCGAGCACTCCGCCGAGCTGCTCGACATCCTCAAGGAGAAGAAGGTCCCGGCCACCTTCTTCCTGCTCGGCAAGCGCCACATCGAGAAGTACCCGGAGCTCGTCAAGCGGATGGCCGCCGAGGGCCACGAGGTGGCCAGCCACACCTGGGACCACAAGATCCTGACGAGCCTCAAGCCAGAGGAGATACGTGAGGAGCTGGAGCGGCCGAACCAGGAGATAGAGCGGCTCACGGGGCAGCGGCCGACCCTGATGCGACCACCGCAGGGCCGGACCAACGACACCGTGCACAAGATCTGCCGCGAACTGGGCCTCGCGGAGGTCCTGTGGAGCGTGACCGCCAAGGACTACAAGATGCACGACCCCGAGGTGATCCACCAGCGCGTACTGAAGCAGTCGTCCCGGGACGGGATCATCCTGCTGCACGACCTCTACCCGGGCACCGTGCCCGCGGTGCCCGGGATCATCGACGCGCTGAAGGAGCGGGGGTATGTGTTCGTGACCGTGCCGCAGTTGCTGGCGCCGGGGAAGGCGAAGCCCGGCACGGTCTATCGGCCCTGAGGGCTCGGCGCGCGGCTCTCAGCCACGGCCCGCGGCCCACGCGGCCTCGGCCCGCGACCCTCGGCCGACGGCCCTCAGCTCAGGCGGACCGGCAGCGCCCGATACCCGTGCCCGATGAAGGACTCGGCGAGCCGGGCGGGCCCCTCCTCCTCGTCCAGGCTCAGCCCCGGGAAGCGCGCGAAGAGCGCCGGGAGCGCGATGGACGCCTCCAGGCGGGCCAGCGGGGCCCCGACGCAGTAGTGGACGCCATGGCCGAAGGCGAGGTGCTCCTTGTCGGCGCGGGTGAGATCGAACCGGCCCGCGCTCTCGCCGTGCCGCAGGGGGTCACGGCCGGCCGCCGCGTACGTCGCCAGGATGGCTTCGCCCCGCGCGATCAGCGTGCCGTCGGGGAGCTTGATGTCCTCGACGGCGTACCGCAGCGGAAGGTTGGCGATCGAGGGGGTCCAGCGGAGGGTCTCCTCGATGACCTCGCTCCAGGGAATCTCCGCATTCAGGACCCGGGCGAGCTGGTCGGGGTGGGTCAGCAGGGCGTGCACCGCGTTGCCGATCAGATTGACGGTGGTCTCGTGCCCCGCGCCGATGACGAGGAGCAGCGTGTCGATCAGCTCGGACTCGGTGAGCCGTGAGCCCTCCTCGTCCCGGGCCGCGATCAGCGCGGTCGTCATGTCGTCACCGGGCTGCTCACGCTTCAACTCGACCAACCCCGCGAGTAGTTCATGGACCTCCCGATAGGTGGCCATGGCCTGCTCGGGAGTGATGGTGGTGTCCATGTTGGCCTCGATGAGGCGCGCCGTGTCGGCCCGTTTGCCCTCGGGCAGACCGAACAGCTCGCAGATCACCCGCATCGGGAGCGGGTGCGCGTAGGCGGACCGCAGCTCGGCCCGTCCGTCGGGCGCCTCGGCCATCCGGTCGAGCAGGGTGGCGGCGAGTTCTTCGATACGAGGCCTCAGCGCATCCGTACGGCGTTTCGTGAACGCGGGCGAGACCAGCTTGCGCAGCCTGCGATGGTCGGCGCCGTACGCGGTGAACATGTTGGTCACGCCGACCCAGAGGTTGATCCAGCTCTCGCGGTACTCACCGTTGATCCAGGCAGGCCAGTGCTGGTTGGGGTCCTTGGAGACCCGGTCGTCGGCGAGCAGCCGCTTGAGGATCTCGAACTGAGTGGGGGCCCAGGCCCGTATCCCGCCCGGAAGTTCGATGAGCTCAGCGGCACCGCCTCGCTCGCGCAGCCTGTCCGCCTCACCGTGAAGGTCGGCGCCTGCGGGGTCGATGACGTAGGGCTGGTCGGGCACGGGGGCTCCTGTCGCGGGGGCAGCTTAACCGGGGAGTGCTCCCCATTTATGATGCGGGGCTGGCAGACGGCACGTCAACACCGTCAATGTGATGAAGAGTTGACGGCGTGCGAGCCGAGAGGCCCATGCGACGGCATCCAACTGTCAGCCCTGCTCGATAGGGTTCGCGTAGTCCCCGCCCAACATTCCCAGCCCGACCGAGGAGGGGAAGTCTTCGATGGCGACCTTTGACCAACTCATGGCCTGGGCCGGCGCCGCGAGCGTCACCAGAGCAGATCCCGGAATCGTCTCCGGCTGGCGGATACCCGAGACCGCGAAGGCGCTCTTGATCGAAGTCGGCGTCCCTGCCACCCCGCGCCTGATCGAGCACGTCGCGATGCAGAGCGAGACAACACCCACCCTGCACACGGCCTGCGGCAAATCGCTCTACCGCCTCACTTACGACTACGACGGCGGCACGTCGACCGAGCGGCCGTCGTCATTCGGCGTCGACCCGGAGACCGGCGCGGTGTACTACGTCATGCCTCCCGGCGATGCCTGGTTCGCCAACTCGTCCATCGACCTGTGGCTGCGCACGCTGCACCACTACGGTCGACACGTCACCGAGTCGGAACTCCTCAGTGAGCCGGACGGGCCCGAGGAGCACTTGTCCGGAGAGGACGAGGAGAACGCGATCGTCGAACTGGCCTGCCTCGCCGAGGAACTGAAGAAGATCGACCCACCAGCCTTCGACGGCTACGTCGGCTTCATCTGGCCCGAGCTCCTCGACCGCTGGCTCTACTAAGCGGACCGCTCGGGCCGGGCTTCGTGCTGCTGGGGGGCTACTCCAGACGCCCCTTCACCACACGCCACCTGCGCCGCGCCTCGGGGCAGAGTCCGTCCACGCAGTCCTGGCATACCGACGAGTGATCGATGTACGCGCGCCAGGCGGTTCGGTTCCGGACGAACTCCGCATTGCTGACAACCGCCTGCAGACGGCCTACGCCGCCGGTTCCGTCGCGCCACCCCCGATCGACCTCACTCACTACCACTCTCCCCCGGCTCCGTGCGTTGGCCAGGGCCACATCGCACGAGAGCCGCTCCGTCTGCGCGGCAAGGCGCAGCGGGCCGTGCGCGTCCCACTCCCGTCCGCCGCCGGGTGGTTTGAGCTGCCAGTACGGACCGACGCGGTCAGCGACCCGGCCGACTTTGAGGGTCTCCTCGTCGAACACCAGGTCCCCGACCTGAGGCATGTACGCGTTCATACGCACCCGCGCCGGACCGTGTCGGCGAGCCGGAGCGCGACTTCGGCGCGCACCCGGCCGAGGGTGACCACCTGCAACGAAGGCGACGCCATGTCCGCCCCCAGGGACGGCAGCACAATCCCCGCTGCCGTAAGTGCTTCCTGTAGAACCACGACCGCCTCAAGGGCGTCCGTGGCACCAGACTCCTGCGCTGTGACCATGAAGCCAGCGTCAGGGGTCTCTCATGGAGGTAGCTAGCGCATATTTTCAACTATTCTTCTTTGAGGTCGAGTTATGCATGGACATTCTCATGAGATGCCAGGGAGGTCATAGCCGGGGAGCCCAGCTGAAGGCAAAGCTCATCGAAAACCCGATGAGAGAGGTGGAGCATGGCACGACGACTGCGTTTTCACGGGACCGGGTCCGGTGAGGGCGGCTGCCCGTCCGTCCATGAGGATCTGGACAGCCACGAGATCATCGTTCACGGACCAGCGCTCACGGACCCCCGGGACATCGCACAGCTCCAGCACCTCGGAACCGGCGAGGTACCGATCGTGGTCCCGCGTGAACTGCTCGTGGACTTCGGCCCCAAGGAGGCCACCCGCGTGCCCCGCATCATCGACCTGGACGCCTTCGGCAAACTCTTCGAGAACTTCGAGCACAGCGCCTGGCGGCTGGAGTCCCGGCGCCGCTACGCCGAGGACGAAGTCACCCGCACCTGGGCCCAGTTCGTACGCGGCGAGGTGCCGACATGGGACCTCGACACCCCCTGGTCGCGCACCATCCGCGCCAAGACCGACGGAGGAGCACGCGTCGGCCGGGTGCGCGTCGTGGACGACCCACCCACCCGCGGACAGCTCTACCTTCTCTCCCACGCCGAGAAGAACGCCGCCCTGGGGGAGGACATCCGCAATCTGCCGCGCGCCGGCGCCCAACGCCTCCGCCTTCCCGACGAAGACTTCTGGATCTTCGACTCCCGCCTGGTTGCCCTGCTCCGCTTCGGCACCGACGACGACCTGACGGACGTTGAACTGATCACCCAGCCGGATGAGGTGGTCCGGTACTCGATGGCGCGCGACGCGGCCATGCATCACGCCGTCCCCTACGAGCAGCTCGCGGCAGACCTGGCCGCGAAGAAATGAACGAGACCCTGTGAGCACCGACTTCCAGATGGCGCGCGTAGCCCTCGGCGAGCGGTTGAGGGAGCTGCGCGAGTCCGCCCCTGGAGGTCGGCTCACCGGCACGGGCCTCGCCCAGCGGCTCGGCTGGACACAGTCCAAGGTCTCGAAACTGGAGACCGGACGACAGACCGCGACGGCCGAAGAGCTGAAGGCCTGGGCCGAGGCGACCGGCCGGCCGGAGTCGGCGGAGGAACTCCGCGCTCGCCTGAAGGGACTTGAGTCCCACGTCCGCAGCTGGCGTCGGCAGCTCGCCTCGGGCCACAAGGCCGTACAGGAAGCCCACAACGCCGCGCAGGCTGCCTCCACGGTGCTGCGCGCCTGGGAGTCGAGCTGGATCGTGGGCGTGCTCCAGACGCCGGACTATGCGCGCGCGATTCTCAGCCGCTTCGCCGAACTGCACCAGTCGCCGCGCGACATCGAAGAAGGTGTGCGCTCCCGCATGAGACGCCAGGAGGGTCTCTACGACTCGGGAAGGCGCTATCACATCCTGCTCTGGGAGCCGGTCCTCCGCTCCCAGATCTGCCCGCCCTCCGTGCTCGCCGGACAGCTCGACCGGCTCGCCGGAGTCGTCGGGCTGGACACGGTCGAGCTCGGGATCGTGCCGCTCTCCGCTTCCCTCAAGATCCCACCCAGTGGTGGCTTCTGGATTTACGACGACGCCCAAGTGATCGTGGAAAACTGGCACGCGGAACTGTGGCTGGACGACGCCGCCAGCGTCTCGATCCACCAGAAAGTCTGGACGACACTGCGGGAGTCCGCAGTCTTCGGCGCCGACGCACAGAACCTGATCGGCCAGGCCCGCCGTTCCCTCGCCATCGGCTGATAACTGCTTCTCGCCGACGCCACAACCGCGGAATTCCCCGGTGTCAGCGCCTTCGCGGCCGGACTCCGGCTCCTTCGGAAATCCCGTTCTTCTCGCGTGCATACTGAGCGCTCACTGTCAGTGGCGGGTGTCACGATGGCGCGTATGGAGATCTTCGAGTGGGGGCCGCTGCTCAAGCGGTGGAGCGAGGAATGGCTGGAAGCGCGGGCTGCGGAGGAGCCGGAGGAGTTCCAGGAGCTGGACGAGGACATCGCGCGGAACCGATGGCTGGGATTCGCCCCGGCGGATCCGGCGCGGTTGGCGGCTCTGGAGGAGCGGGTCCGAGGTCTCGGGATAGACGTGCCGCTGCCTTGGTCCTTGCGCTCCTTCCTTGAGACGACGGACGGTTGGCGCCATGCGGGTGGCTTCGTCTACCTGCTGGCGGGGGCGGAGGGCATCGGGTCATACGGAGATCCGTACGACCTGCAGCCCATGTACGAGGAGTATCTGGACGAGGACCCGGCCGAGGAGGAGGTGCTCCTCGCCGGCATGTGGGGCCGGGCGCTGCAGCTTTCGCTCGACTCGGACATGACCGACGTGCTGCTCGACCCGGGCGATGTGGGCGCCGACGGCGAGTGGGCGGTGTACGTGTATCACGGGTGGGGCGGTGAACGGCCGGGCCGCTACGACTCGTTCCGCGCGTTCATGGAGGACATGTACAAAGAGTTCTACCAGCTGGGCGGCGGTCACTCCGGCTTCGAGAACGCCGTGACGCGAGAACTCGACACCAAGGTGGAGGAGGCCCGACTTGCTTGTCTGAGAGGTGAGTTGGACGAGGCGCTCTCCGTCTTCGGTGAGGCGGGGGAGCTCGGCAGACCGCGGGCCGGCCTGCTGGCCGCACAGCTCCGGGCGCTGCTCGACGGGCGCGGCTGGGTGCCGGTCGACCCGCGCATGGATGATCCGCTGTACGCGAGCGAGGTGCTGCCCCTGAAGGTGCGTGACCACCTGCGCGAACGCCGAAGGGACGACACCTTCGTACTCGGCCCTGTGACCGAGGACTACGCGACGGACAGGGAGCGGGCCAGGGCCGTCCTGGAGCAGATCAGGCAGCGCACCTACGAGTACACCTCGCCGGGCCCCTTCGGGCGCGCGGTCAAAGAGGCCAGAGAGCTGGCACGCTGGGGCGATACGGACGGCGCCTGGCGGGTACTCGCGGCGGCGGTCCCGCAGTGGGAGCCGTACCGGGAGGACCACGTGGCCCCGTTCGGCCTGCTCGGGGACCCACTGCTCGGGCCGGTCGTCACACCGGAGCGGGGCCGGCAGCTGCTGACCACACCCCGGGCCGGTCAGGCGGAGGGGATGCCCGCGCCCGCGGCTGAGGCGGAGACGGTGCGCGACGGACTCGGGTGGCTGACCCATGGGGACCCCAGGGGTGAACTGCGCAGGGACGCGTACCGGTTCGTCCTGGTGGAAGGCATACACCCCGAAGAGCTGGCGGAGCGGTTCGGCACCGGCCCGCTGGAGCCGGTGGAGAGCGAGACCGATTTCTGGGATCTGCAGTTCTCATGGCAGCAGGAGCGCCGCGGCCCCATGGCCCGGATCGGCGCCCGGGACGGCTGGAGCTTCGCCTTCGAGTCGACCCGCTGGCAGGGCTTCGACCCCGCCCGCCTGACTGACCCAGGCCCCGAGCTGTCGCGCGGCACCCGCGCCCTCACGGTCTGGCGGGAGCCAGGCCTGTTCCACTTTGCCTGCGCCGAGGACGGTGAGCAGAGGTACGCCTTCACGGTCCGCGAGACCGAGCGCCACCGGACCGGCACACTCCCCGCCGCGCTCTCCCCCGACCGCCTGTTCCCGGACCCTGCCGGGCCCGCCACCGACCGCTCGGACGAGGGCCGTGCCCTGGACGCGATAGCGGCGACGTTCGGCGTCTCATTGCCCCAATTCGCCCTCAACCACGGCAGATTGCCAACACTCCCGACACGGCCGTGGATCAGGCCGCCGGGGCCCGGGGAGGCGTATGCGACGATCACGGTCGCGCCCAGGTAGGCCCAGGTTCAAGGGGAATGAACCCGCCAGAAGCTGCTGTCGAGCAGTGGATCCCCCGCCCTCGGCCAGCTCATCGACTGGCAGAGGGATCGAAGCCGGCGAACAGCAGCCGTGCGAGCTCCGGACGCGACTCGTGGATCACATGATCCTGCGTCGTCGCCGACCAGTACGTGTCGGAGCAGTGCCTCTGTCCTGCCAGCGGAACGTTCGCCACGGAGAGGTCTGTCGTCCTCGTGGGCCAGTCTGATTTTTCCTCATGATCTTGGCCCCACGAAGACATCGTCGGCGTCGTTGGTGTCGCCGCGAACGAGGTTGGTTGCCGCCGAGGAGAAGGCGATCCGGTGGTCGCTCAGCGACGTGGAGCCCACGGCGGGCCGGTCCGCCTCGGTGCCGTCGGCGGCCACGCTCACCCGCTCGACGGCGCCGGTCCTCAGGTCCTTGACGAAGACGTCGGCGACGCCGTTGGTGTCGCCGAGGACGAGGTTGGTGGCCGCCGAGACGAAGGCGACGCGGCGGCCGTCCCCGCTCAGGCTCGCGTCGGAGCTCACCGCGTTGGCCGGGGTGCCGTCGGGCGCGGTGCTGACGCGCACGGTCGTCTGTGCCTTCCGGTCGAAGGCGAACACGTCGGTGAAATTGTTGGTGTCGCCGGGCACCAGGGAGGCGACGTTGGACGAGAAGGCGACCATCTGGCCGTTCGCGCTGATCGAGGAGTCGAACGAGCTCTGCTTGTAGACGAAGCGGGTGGGCCGGCTGATCTGCTCCGTCGTGTCCTTCAGCCGGTCGCGGACATAGACGTTCCTGGCGTGCGTCCAGTCGTGGTTCGGGTCCAGCTGGTCCGCCGTCTCGAAGGCGACATGGCGGCCGTCGGCGCTGAGCGACGCGAAGAGGGCGTCGCCTTCGCCGAGGGTGCCGTCGGTGCGGTACTGGACCAGTTCGTTCTTCCCGGTGCGCCGGTCGTGGACGATCACGTCGTCCCGGCCGTTGGTGTCGCCGGGCGCGGCGTCCGGGGTCGTGGTGGTGTACGCGACGACCCGTCCGTTCGCGCTGATGGCCGGCGCACGATTCAGCGCGGCGCGGGGTGGGGCGTCGTCCGGGTGGCCGTGGCTGATGCGCTCGGTCCGGTGGGTGCGGCGGTCGTAGAGGTAGATGTCGTCGAGGCCGTTGTCGTCGTCCTCGGTGAGCGCGGCCATGGTGGCGAGGACGACGTGACGGCCGTCGCCGCTGAGCGCCACGCCCGTCGCCGGGCCCTCGGCGATGCGCTGGGTGCGGCCGGTGCGCAGGTCGTGCACGAAGACGTCGGCGACGCCGTTCGTGTCCCCCCGGACCAGGTTGGCGGCGGTCGAGGTGAAGGCGATGTAGCGGCCGTTCGCGCTGAGTGCGGGTGCGCCGGAGGCGCCGTCGGCCTGCCGCCCGTCGGTGGCGACGCTGGCCCGGGTGGGGCCGGGCGAGGAGTGCTGGGCGGCGGCCGGCAACGCGGTGCCGGCGAGCGCGGCCACCACGGCGGCGCTCAGAGTGGTGCGGCGTGCGACATGCATGGAAGGTCCCCCTGTTGGTCCGTGTACATGCCTTTGCTGTTCCGTGCGAGTGCGTCACTGTTCCCTGCGAGTGCCTTGAAAGACGCGGGAATTCAGCGGAGGCGGCGCACGAAGCCGTCGTAGTGGCCGTTGGTGTCGTCGAGGACGAGCTGGGCTGATTCGCTGCCGAGGCCGATGCGCCGGGCGCCCGCGCTCACCGAGTAGACCGCCACGGAGGTGTCCGTGACGGGCTCACCGGCGACGGACTTGCTGACCAAACGGGTGGCGCCGGTACGCAGGTCGCGGAGGTAGACGTTGGCCGGCCCGAGCCGCCCGTCCGCCAGAAGCGGATCCGCCCGATAGGCCAGGTACCGGCCGTCCGGGCTGAGCAGGGGCTCGCGCACCCGGTTCTCACCGGCGGGACCGGCGTTGACGCGCCGGGTGACGTCCTTGCGCAGGTCGCGGAGGTAGACGGTGGAGGCGGCACTGGGGGTTTCACCCGGGACCAGCTCCTCATCACCCCAGTAGTCGAAGGCGATGGTCCGGCCGTCCGCGGAGAACGAGGCGGGCATCGCGTACCGCTGTGCCGGGGTGCCGTCCGGCTTGACGTTGACCTGCTCCTCGGTGCCGGTGCGGCGGTCGTACACCCACGTGCGACCGTACGAGCTGCGGGGCACCAGCTGCGTGTACGCCACGTAGCGGCCGTCGGCGCTCAGATCCTGCAGGAGCGCGGGGTTGCTCGGGAGGTTCCGGTTGGTGATCCGCTCCACCACGCCGGTGCGGCGGTCGAGGACGTACACGACTCCGAAGAGGTCGCCGGGGTCGGTCTCCATCCGGTCGGCCTTGGCGTTGAAGGCGATGTAGCGGGCGTCCGCCGACATGGTGGCGCCGGCCGCGAAGGCGGAACCTCCGTCGAGGGCGACACTGATCCGCTCCGTGGTGCCGGTGCGCCGGTCGTGCAGGTAGATGTCGTCGGCCGCGGCGTTCGTGGGCGGGTTGTCCCAGTGGACCAGGTTCCTGGCGTTGGAGCGGAACAGGACGTACCGCCCGTCGGCACTGATGACCTGCGCGGACGACTCGCTGTCGGCCTGCGCGCCGTCCGAACTGACGCTGACCCGCTCGACGGTCCCCTTGCGCAGGTCGCGCACGAAGACGTCCGAGTGCCCGTTGGTGTCGTCGGACACCAGGTTGGACGCGTACGCCGTGAAGACCGCGAAGCGGCCGTCGGCGCTGAATTCCGGTCCGTACGCGTCGTCGTTGCCCTGCTCCCCCGTCGCCGACAGTGTGATCCGCTCGATCTCCGACTTCGGCGCCGGCGCGGCCGACGTCGCCGACAGCGCGACCATCGCCCCCGCAAGTACGGTGACTGACACTCCACGCATGGTTCTGAACACGATTCCCCCTGTGTTTCCCCGTTGACGCATCTCCCCCGCCCCGCGCCGAGGGCTCTCTTCGAGGCAAACGCACCACCATGCACAGGGTCAATCCCCCGAATTGAGCACAACCCGGGCGCAACATCAGGCGTCCGCGAGGAGACTCTCGTCCAGGAAGTCCCGTACGTGGCCGAAAAGTCGGGCGCCTACGATCACCCCGTGGTCCTCTTCCAGCTGGAACGCGTCACCCCGCACCCCGTCGACCTGAGCTGGCACCGTCTCACCGACTGGCCCCGGCACGCGGACGTCGTCCCGCTCACGCGCGTCACCGTGGTCACCCCGCCGCCGACGCGGCGAGGCACGGTGTTCGTCGCACGGTCGGGGGTGGGGCCCGCGGCGTTCGACGACCCGATGGAGGTCGTCACCTGGCAGCCGCCCCGGGACGGCGGCGCGGGAATGTGCCGACTGGTCAAGCGCGGCACGTTCGTCACGGGGTGGGCCGAGTTCGAGGTGCGTCCGGTGGACGGCGGGGGCTCGCGGGTGGTCTGGCGGGAGGATCTGAGCGTGCGGTGGCTGCCCGGGTTCGCCGACCGGCCGCTGGCGTGGGTGGCGCGGTGGATGTTCGGGCGGGCGATGGAGCGGTTGCTGCGGGAGGGTTGAGGATTGCCCCAGCCTGTTGATCAAGATTTCCGGATGGTTCGGGTGCACGGGCGCGCGGCGCGGCGGACCGCCTCCGGCGGCGCGGCCCCCTGCTGGTCAAGGCGTGGTCCGGTTCCGCAGCAGAGTGTCGAGGGAATCCAAGATCCAGGCCCAGGATTCCTGCGAGTCGACGGCGGTGTGGCTGAAGCCTCCGGCCATCTCCAGGCTGACGTAGCCGTGGAAGACGCTGCCCAGCATCCGGACCGCGTGCGTCTGGTCCGGCTCCGTCAGGTCGTAGCCGCGCAGGATCGCCCTCGTCATCTGCGCGTGCCGCACCCCGGCGCTGGCGGCCGCCGTCTCGGGGTCGAGCCTGAGACGGGCGGCGGCGTAGCGGCCGGGGTGCTCCCGGGCGTAGTCGCGGTAGGCATCCGCGAAGGCTGCCAGGGCGTCCTTGCCGGCCCGCCCGGCCAGGGCGTCGGCGGCCCGGTCGGCGAGTTCCTCCAGTGCGAACAGGGCGATCCTGGTCTTGAGCTCCTGGGAGTTCTTCAGGTGCGAGTACAGACTCGCGACCTTGACGTCGAACCGCCGGGCGAGCGCCGAGACGGTCACCTGTTCGAAGCCGACCTCGTCGGCCAGTTCCGCTCCCGCCCGGGTCAGGCGCTCCGGTGTCAGTCCTACTCGAACCATAACCTTCCCCTCATTCAGCGACAGCCATTATGCATTTGCCTAAAGCCTTTAGGCAAATTAGCCTGCCGCTCATGAAACCGCTGACTGAGCAAGAGATCCGTACCGCGTTCGTGAACTGCACCAAGGGCGAGGCGAAGCGCCTGTCCGTCCCTCGCGACCTGGCCGAGCGACCCTGGGACGACCTGGACTTCCTCGGCTGGCGGGACCCCCAGGCCCCCGACCGGGCCTACCTCACCACCGAGCTGGACGGCCGCCCGGTGGCGCTCGCGTTGCGCTGCCCCAGTGCCACTTCTTGGCAGACGCGGCGCAGCATGTGCTCGATGTGCATGACCACCCACACCGGGGGCGTCTCGCTGATGGTCGCCGCGAAGGCGGGCAAGGCCGGGCAGCAGGGCAACTCCGTGGGCGCCTACATATGCAGCGACCTCGCCTGCCCGCTGTACGTGCGGGGCAGGAAGGATGCGGGCGTCGGTGCGCGGCTTCGCGAGTCGCTCACCTTGGATGAGAAGATCCAGCGGACCGTCGCGAACCTCGCCGCGTTCATCGCCAAGGTCACCGCATGAAGCAACCAGCCACACACGCCACACCTGCCCGTACGGGATGTGACGCGGCGCCATTCGCACTCTTCGCTTACGGGATCACCCGTTGGACAGCCCGCCACGTGGTAGCGCGAGGTCAGAATTGTCCGGCTCAAGGCGGAGACACCAAGCTCAAGGAACGGCTGCCCCAGGCCGCGCAAGAGGTCGGTCAGCTCACGGACTTCCACACCCAGGCCCTGGCCCGGCTCGCCGCACAGCACGAGGAGATCATCCGGCTCCGCGAAGCCGTCGCCGCAACAACTCGGGGCAGCCGCCTGCCGCCACCCCGAACCACCGCCATCGGGACCTGCAGTTGATACCGCAAGCCCGACAGGGTGCTCGCTCTCGCATGCCGAGAGTAGACCTCACCAGCGGTCAGACCGGGTCCTCGTCAGCCGGCGAAGGCATCGCACGTGGACGCAGGACCATGAGCGAGCCTTCCAAGGTCGCCACCATGGCAAAGGGGAACCGGTCGACCTCAAGACAGAGCGCAACGTCATCAGGATGGACTCCTTGGCGCACCCCCTCCGCCAGTTCGGCGGCGGCGCGCGACTCGGCAGCGCGGCGGAGGAACTCAGCGGCATCCGTCCCGGCCTCGGTGGCTCTCCGAGCGATGTATTGAGCACACGCCAGATCTTCATCGGCCTGCCCATCGTCGCCAGTGACCACGAACGTGACACTGTCACTCTCGCGCGTCCGCAAGAGCCGAGCCGTTGCCTCCGCCACCACAAAGCTGGCGCACAGCACCAGCGACGCCTCCTTCACCGCAAGGGCGCCGACCGTCCCTGCCGTGGTCTTCTGCACAACGGTCCGTCCGCCAAGGTCAACAGACCGCAGCAGGCCCGGGGAGTTGACCATGTCGAACCCAGGCGCGGGCGGACCGTCTTTGAGCGCCACCCAATCCGCGTGGCGGGCTTTGAGCGCCAGGGCTTCGTCCAGCGACTCAGCAAGAACGATCTTTTCCGCCCCTTGGGCAAAGGCCCAGGCAGCCACGGTGAAAGCACGCATGACGTCGACCACGACCGCGACGGACGGGACTTCGACCAGCTCAGTGATGCCAAGGAAACGAGCGTCCATTCCGGTCATGATCGCGCATGCCCGACCCGCGGCAGCCGGAGAGTGATACGCGTCACATCGACAGTCTCGGACCCGACTCCTCAACGAGAACGGCGGGACCTGGAGCCGATACGCCCCCGGCGACCACACACGGTCACCAGCAGGCTGGACTCCGCAGGAAACTCACGGCAGTTGAACTGCACCACGGAGTGGCAGGCCAGGGCACTCCCTGACCTGCCACTGCCTCACGAAGCCGTCGGCGTCTGCTCGTCGCTGCCATAGGGCCGCGTGATGATCTCCATGCCATGCCCGGCCGGATCCATGAAGTACAGTCCGCGCCCACCGTGGTGGTGGTTGATCTCTCCAGGCTGCTTCAGATGCGGATCGGCGTAGTACGCGATCCCGGCCTGCTGGATACGCGCGAATGCCGCGTCGAACTCCTCGTCGGAGACGAGGAACGCGTAGTGCTGCATGACGATCGACTCCGCCGGGATGGCGGCGAAGTCCAGGGTGACCCCGTTGCTGGTGGCCACGGGAATGAACGGACCCCACTCGGTCCCGGCCTCAAGCCCCAGGATGCGCGCCAGGAACTCGGCCGACTCCCGGTTGTCCCGGGCATGGATGGTGGTGTGATTCAACTCGACTGACATGTGTGGAATGCCTCCGCAAGGCAATCTCACGGGCACCTCCATGCCTCACCCAGCCGGTGACCGACACGCGATGTTGTGCTCATGATCCTAAGTGGTCGGCTCCGGAAGTCCTTCGGGGGTTGATCATGCTGCCAGTGCGGCGGAGGATTCTTCGTGGTGATCGGTGGTGTGCCTGTCGAGTCTGGCCAGCAGATCGTCCAGGTCGTAGGTGGTGAACCTCCACTGGAACGGCTGTGCCGTGGCGTTGTAGCGGTCTTCGAAAGCTCGGAGCCGGTCCCCGACCTGGGCCAGGTCGGTGAAGTCGTTGGGTGAGACAACCTTGCGCTGCACGACGGAGAAGTAGATCTCCACCTGGTTCAACCAGGAGGCGTGCACCGGGGTGTGGACCATGACCGTGTTCGGGTGGGCCGCGGCCAGCCGGTCGGCGGCCTTCTTGCCACGGTGGGAGGAGCCGTTGTCGACGATCCAGAACACGCGCTTGGCGCTGGCGTACGGCTCCTTGCTCATCACCTGGGTGACCAGGTTCATGAACGGGTCGATGCCGGTGCGCGCTTCAGTGCGGCCGAACACTCGGGCGCGGTGGACGTCGTAGGCGGCGAGGTAGGCCAGGGCACCGCCGCGTCCGTAGGTGTGGTTGACCCGCATCGCCCGGGCCTGGCCGGGGGCGAGGGTGGGGTGGCAGCGGCAGCGGCAGCGGGCCTGGATGGAGGTCTTCTCGTCGGCGCTGATGACGTACTCGTCCGCGCCGAGCGGTGTGCCACTCCAGGTGCGGGCATACAGGTCCAGCACGCGCTCGGCCTTGGCGCGGAAGCCGGGGTCGGTGATGAAGATCCAGGAGCGGTGCTGCCAGGGCTTGAGGGCGTCCCGCGTCAGCCAGCGGCGCACGGTGGAGGCCGACAGGAAAGGCGCGATGCCGCGCTCGACCGCCTCGCGGGCCAGCTCCGGGCACGACCAGCGGGACAGCGGCACGCCGGTCTCGGCGGGCAACTGGCAGGCCAGCGCCGCGACCTGAGCCGTCTGCAGTGCGGTGAAGGAGGGCGGGCGGCCGGTGCGCTTGCGGTCCGCTAGACCGGGCAGCCTCTTCTCAGCGAAGCGGCCCCGCCACCTGCGCACGGTGTCTACGTGCACACCGACCCGCTCCGCGATTCGAGCGTTGGCCAGCCCACGTGCCGCGTGCAGGACGATTTGTGCGCGGAGGCGCAGCCGGTACTCGGTCTTGTGGCCCCAGGCTATCTTCGTCAGCCGGTACCGCTCGCTGGCCGCCAGGGCTATCGGGCATGCGGTGGCAACGGGCACGGACACCTCTCGACCGCTGGTCGTGGCCTGGCAGAACTACTTATTTCTGCGAGGCATATGCGTCGACATGTGCCTGCAGGGCGGCGGAGCGGCCCGGTCCACGCAGTCGGTCCTCGAGGGGAGACGGGGGACCGGGCGCCCGATGTTCGACTCAGGCGCCGCCTTCAGGCGTGCCCAGGGACGGCGACGCGAAGATCGAGGAGCTGTTGCGTATGCACGGGCACGTGGTTTTCGGCGAGGCCATCGATGAGGCTTGCCAGCGGAATCGGCTGGTCCAGCACGAGTGCGTCATTGGACAGGAGGAGCGACGGCACCGGAACCGAGGCGGCTTCCTCGTTGAGCTGATCGGCGATGTCGCACAGGACGGTGGCCTGGCTCCGGACATGATCAATCAGATCCGCCCGGCCTGAGTGCTGGGTGATGATCCGGTCAAGATTCCAGGTGTCGAGGGAGATCCGGTTGTCGAAGGTGGGCCGCGAGCCGGCGACGACGCCCAGGGCAACCGCTGCGATCGAGGCGTCGACGCTGAGGAGGTGGGCCAATATCTGGTCGGCGTTCCATCCTCCATCATCCGCGTCGCCGAGGTTGGGGATGGCCGCCGCATCGAGCAACCTGTCGTAGGCGCTGCGAAGTACCGTCGTGTCCATAGCGTGCTTCCCTTCATTCGGGGCGTGTCGAACTCGAATCCCGCTCAGCTGCCTCAGCGACGCGTTTGATGTTCGCCAACCGCCGGTCCCAGTAGGCCGCGAGCGAGGCCATCCACCGTGCCGTCGTGTCCAGCGCCGCAGGCCGCACCGCGAACCGCACCTCGCGCCCGATCCGGCTGCCGGAAACCAGCCCGGCGGCGTCCAGGACAGCGAGGTGCTTGACCACCGCCTGCCGCGAGATGGGCAGGTGTTCAGCCAGCGCCGTCGCGGTGGCCTCGCCCTGTGCGGCGAGCAGGTCAAGCAGTTGACGTCGCGTCGGGTCGGCCAGCGCGCCGAGGACGCTGTCGACGACCTCGGCGACGCCGGAACGTTCTTCCGTCACGTGGAGGGCTGTTCGGCGCGCGTCTTGAGCGCGTCGAGCTCCAGGGGCCAGCCTTCACTGTGGTCCTTCAGGTTCTGACTGCGCAGCTCCTCGGACCCGGCCAGCGCCGCGAACCCGCTCTCGACGACGCGCAGCCGCGTCTGGTCGCCTTCCGGGGTCAACGTGAACTCCACGAGGGTGCTGTTGTCCTCGCGCAGCTCTTCTCCAGGGAACGCGCTGGTCCAGCGGTACGCCAGGTACGTGGGCGGCTCGACCTTCTCCACGCGCACCGGGAAGTCACCGTGCTCGGCGTTCTTCGCCATCATCGACTCGCCTTCCTTGGCCACGGTGCCGGGCAGGCTCGCCTTGTCGGCCACCCAGAACCCGGGTTGGGCCACCAGCGACCAGACCCGCTCCAGGGGTGCTGCGATCAGGGTTTCGCGTTCGATCCGGTCCTTGCTCATGAGGGACTCCTTCACCGTCGCCATCGGATGCAACCCCAGAGTTGCACTTCGACCGCCTATGTGCAACCCAAGGGTTGCACATAGGCGCTCATCGTTGGTTGGTGATGATGGATGGGGGCTGGGTGAGGGCCGCGAGGCTGCTCAAAGACCGTAATGACCGCATCCCGCCAGCGTTCGGCACACCTGCGCACCTCAGCCACGAAACCAACCGCCGCGTCAACCCCCGAAGGACTTCCGGAGCCAACCACTAAGCAACACCACTCACGGCGTCGAGGCCCGCACCCGGCAGCCACCGATGACGACCACACACCGTCACCAACACGCCATACGGGACCGAGAATTGGCGACAGTTGAATACGCGAGCCCACCAGTATCAACCCCCCGAAGCCAGTCGGGCGGGGCTACCGCGGTTGACGTAGTCCTGCGATGAGGAGCTCGACCAGTCGACGTGCGTCGTAGCGGGGATCGCTCTCCGCGCCGATGCAGAGGTTCCCGACGCCGCGCATGAGCTCGTAGGCCTCCAGGTCGGATCGAATCTCGCCGGACGCGGCTGCGGCATCGAGCAGTTGGGTGCACACGGGCACGAGGCGATCGATGAAGTAGGCGTGCAGCGTGTCGAATCCTGCGTTGTCGGACTGCAGCACGGCAGCGAGTCCGTGCTTGGTGACCAGGAAGTCGACGAAGAGGTTGATCCATTGCCCCAATGCGGTGTGCGGAGTTGCGCTGGTCGCCAGCAGGGCCGGCCCGGCCTCGGCGCAGGCATCGACCTGGTGCCGGTAGACGGCGATGATGAGATCCGCTCGCGTCGGGAAGTGGCGGTAGATCGTGCCCAGCCCGACGCCGGCCTTGGCCGCGATGTCGCGTACCGGCGCTTCCACGCCTGACGTGACGAAGACCGCGGCGGCCGCGTCGAGCAGAGTCCCCTCGTTACGCCGGGCGTCCGCCCGCTTGGACCGGGCCGCTTGCCCTGCGCCCTCGTCGCTGTCGTTCACCGCGCCGTTCCCTTCGCTACCGACCTTGCCAAAGCGGAACAACGTTCCGTATCGTTACCGGAACAAGGTTCCGTTTGCTCATGATGCCAGAGCACGGGCCCGACAACCAAGCCACGCATTGCCACCACGCTTCATCCGCAATGGAGGAACACGGTCATGCAGTACCGCACCTTGGGCCGCACCGGTGTGCAGGTCAGCTCCCTCGCACTCGGCGCGATGAATTTCGGCAAGATCGGGCGCACCACCCAGGACGAGGCCACCGCTCTCGTCGATGCCGCTCTCGAGGGCGGGATCAACCTCATCGACACCGCCGACATGTACAGCGACGGCGAGTCGGAAGAAATGGTCGGCAAAGCCATCGCCGGCCGCCGCGACGACATCGTGCTGGCCACGAAGGCGAGCATGCCCATGGGCGATGAGCGCAACCATCAGGGCAGTTCGCGCCGCTGGCTGGTCACCGAGCTGGACAACAGCCGGCGCCGTCTCGGTGTCGACCACGTCGATCTCTACCAGATCCACCGCTGGGACCCGAGCACCAGCGACGAGGAGACGCTGTCGGCGTTGACCGACCTGCAACGCGCGGGAAAGATCCGCTACTTCGGCTCCTCGACTTTCCCCGCCTACCGCCTCGTGCAAGCCCAGTGGGCCGCCCGCGAGCATCACCTGAGCCGTTATGTCACCGAACAGCCCAGCTACTCGATCCTGCAGCGCGGGATCGAATCCCACGTGCTGCCCGTGACCGAGCAGTACGGGCTTGGCGTGCTGGTGTGGAGCCCGCTGGACTCGGGCTGGCTGTCGGGCGCGATCCGCGAGGGCCAGGAAGTCTCCACCAGCCGCTCGACGTTCATGCCGCAACGCTTCGACATGGCCATCCCTGCCAACCGGGCCAAGCTCGATGCCGTCGAGCAGCTGGCCAAGGTCGCCGACGAGGCCGGCCTGACCATGATCCAGCTCGCGCTCGGATTCGTGACCGCGCATCCCGCCGTGACCAGCGCGCTCATCGGCCCCCGCACACCGGCCCACCTGCACGCGCAACTCGCCGCCGCTGACACCGTGCTCTCCGCCGACGTGCTCGACGCGATCGACGCGATCGTCGCCCCCGGCACCGACCTCGCCGCACACGAGAAGTACGACACTCCGCCCGCGCTGCTGGACCCGTCACTGCGGCGTCGCTGATCGCGTCGAGGGACAGCGGCGGTAGGGCCGCCCGTCGTCGACGGTGAAGCGTGGCTCAGGCCACCGACCCGATCCGCCGCGCCGGAACCGACGTCGCGTCGTGGTGGATCGGTGTGTGCGCACCGGTGAGGGAAACGCCGCTGCCGCCACGCCGGTTGGCGACGATCTCCGCGGCGATGGACAGGGCCGTCTCCTCGGGGGTGCGGGCGCCCAGGTCGAGGCCGACGGGGGATCTGAGCCGGGCCAACTCCAGCTCGGTGACGCCGACTTCGCGGAGACGGTCGTTGCGGTCGAGGTGGGTCCGGCGTGAGCCCATGGCGCCGACGTACGCGACCGGGAGGCGCAGTGCGAGCCGAAGGAGCGGTACGTCGAACTTGGCGTCGTGGGTGAGCACGCACAGCACGGTCCGCGCGTCCACCTCCGTGCGCTCGAGGTACTTGTGCGGCCACTCGACGACGATCTCGTCGGCGTCGGGGAAACGACCGGCCGTGGCGAAGACCGGGCGGGCGTCGCAGACCGTGACGCGATACCCGAGGAACTTGCCGATGCGGACCAGCGCCGACGCGAAGTCGATCGCGCCGAAGACGATCATCCGGGGCGGGGGAACCGACGACTCCACCAGAACCGTGAGCGGTGCTCCGCAACGAGAGCCCCGCTCACCGATCTCCAGGGTGCCGGTGCGGCCCGCGTCCAGGAAGGCGCCCGCCTCGCCCACGACCGTCCGGTCCAGTTCGGGATGGGCGCCGAAGCCCCCCTCGTACGAGCCGTCCGGGCGGACGAGCAGCGCACGGCCGAGCAGGTCCGAGGGGCCGGAGACGATCCGTGCGAGCGCCGCCGCCTTTCCGGTCGACGCGGCGGCCAGCGCGGTCGCGAACACCTCCAGGGTCGCGGTGGACGCCCGGACCGGTGTCACGAGGATGTCGATGACGCCGCCGCAGGTCAGGCCGACGGCGAAGGCGTCGTCGTCGCTGTAGCCGAAGCGTTCGAGGACCGGCTCGCCGTCCTCCAGTGCCTGCCGGCACAGTTCGTAGACCGCGCTTTCCACGCAACCGCCGGAGACCGAGCCGATCGCCGTGCCGTCGGTGTCGACGGCGAGTGCGGCGCCCGGTTGGCGGGGTGCGCTGCCGCCGACGGCCACCACGGTGGCCACGGCGAAGTCGCGTCCCTGCTCGACCCACCGGTGCAGCTCTTCGGCGATGTCCAGCATGTCTCGGTCTCCTTAACAGCGGTTGCTTGAACGGCTCGTGGAAAGCTCGTGGGCGTCAGTGCACGCCCAGCCGGCTCTCGATCGGGTTCAGGGCGAAGAAGACGAGGAAGATCGCCGCCAGGCCCCACAGGAACGCCCCGATCTCCCGGGCCTTGCCCTGGGCGATCCGGATGGCGACGTACGACAGGACTCCGGCCGCGACACCCGCGGTGATGGAGTACGTGAACGGCATGATCACGACGGTCAGGAAGACCGGTGTCGCCGTGGCGCGGTCGGTCCAGTCCACGTGCCGGGCGTTCGACATCATCATGGCGCCGATGACGACCAGCGCCGCCGCCGCGACCTCGCCGGGGACGATCGCCGTCAGCGGGGTGAAGAACAGGCAGGCCGCGAAGAACAGGCCCGTCACCACGGACGAGAGGCCGGTACGGGCCCCCTCGCCCACCCCCGTCGCCGACTCCACGAACACCGTCTGGCCCGAGGCGCCCGAGACTCCGCCGACCGCGCCGCCCGCGCCGTCGATGAACAGCGCCTTGGACAGGCCCGGCATCCGGCCCTTGTCGTCGGCCAGCCCGGCTTCGGTGCCGACGCCGATGATCGTGGCCATCGCGTCGAAGAAACCGGCGAGCACGAGCGTGAACACGATCATGCCGACCGTCATCGCGCCCACCTCGCCCCAGCCGCCGAACTCGACGTCACCGAAGAGCGAGAAGTCCGGCATGGAGACCGCGCCGCCGTGCAACTCCGGTGCTCCACCAGCCCATTGCCGGGGGTCGATCACGCCCAGCGCGTTGAGCGCCACCGCGAGGACCGTACCGCTGACGATGCCGATGAGGATCGCGCCGGGGATGCCTCGGGCCTGGAGCATGAAGATCAGGAGCAGCGTCGCGGCGAAGAGCAGCACCGGCCAGCCGGCGAGTTCGCCGTTCGGGCCGAGGGAGAGCGGGGTCGCCTTGCCCTGGTGGACGAAGCCCGCCTTCACCAGGCCGATCAGCGCGACGAACAGGCCGATGCCCATGGTGATCGCGTGCTTCAGCGCCAGCGGGATCGCGTTCATGATCATCTCGCGCAGTCCGGTGACGACGAGCAGCATGATGACCACGCCGTACAGCACGCACATGCCCATGGCCTGCGGCCAGGTCATCTCGGGCGCGACCTGCGAGGAGAGCACCCCGGAGACGGAGAGTCCGGCGGCCAGCGCGAGCGGCACCTTGCCGAAGAAACCCATCAAAAGCGTGGTGAAGGCCGCCGCGAACGCGGTCGCGGTGATCAGCGCCTGCTGGCCGAGTGTGTTCCCCGCCGTGTCCTTGCCGGACAGGATGAGTGGGTTGAGGAGGAGGATGTACGCCATCGCCATGAAGGTGGTGACGCCGCCGCGCACCTCGCGCGCGACCGTGGATCCTCGCTGGGATATGTGGAAGTACCGGTCGAGCCAGGACCGTCCGGCAGGAACGCGGCTGCCCGCGCCCGCGTCGTCCGCGACGGTCCTGGGCTGCACTGACTGCTGGGTCATGGTGCCATCTCCCGAGGTTCATAGGGATACCCGCGCAACCGCCCTGACGGGCGCGGGATGTGGGGAGGTGCACGACCCGGGGGACGGCCCGAGACGAACAAAGGGGGGTCGAGGTTCCAACCCCCCGTGGGGTCAGCTGCCGGTGAGGTGCTCGGGGCGTACCGGCGTCCGGTTGAGCTCCAGCCCCGTCGCGTTCCGGATCGCCGCGAGGACGGCCGGAGTCGACGACAGGGTCGGGGCCTCGCCGATGCCACGGAGCCCGTACGGGGCGTGGTCGTCGGCGAGTTCGAGCACGTCGACGGGGATGGTCGGCGTGTCGAGGATGGTGGGGATCAGGTAGTCCGTGAAGGAGGGATTCTTCACCTTCGCCGTCTTCGGGTCGACGATGATCTCCTCCATGACCGCGATGCCCAGGCCCTGGGTCGTGCCGCCCTGGATCTGGCCGACGACCGACAGCGGGTTGAGCGCCTTGCCGACGTCCTGGGCGCAGGCCAGCTCGATGACCTTGACCAGGCCGAGCTCGGTGTCGACCTCGACGACCGCCCGGTGCGCGGCGAAGCTGTACTGGACGTGGCCGAAGCCCTGGCCGGTGCGCAGGTCGAAGGCTTCGGTCGGCCGGTGCCGCCACTCGGCCTCGACCTCCACGGCCTCGTCCTCGAGTACGTCCACCAGGTCGGCGAGAACCTCGCCGCCGTCGGTGACGACCTTGCCGCCCTCCAGGAGCAGCTCTGCGGTGGCCCAAGCGGGCTGGTACGTACCGAACTTGCGGCGGCCGAGCTCCAGGACCTTCTCGCGGACCAGCTCGCACGAGTTCTTGATGGCGCCACCGGTGACGTAGGTCTGACGGGACGCCGAGGTCGAGCCCGCCGAGCCCACCTGCGTGTCCGCCGGTTGGATCGTCACCTGTGCGACGCCCAGCTCGGTGCGGGCGATCTGCGCGTGGACGGTGACACCGCCCTGGCCGACCTCCGCCATGGCCGTGTGCACGGTCGCCACGGGCTCGCCGCCCACGACCTCCATACGGACGCGGGCAGTCGAGTAGTCGTCGAAGCCCTCGGAGAAGCCGACGTTCTTGATGCCGACCGCGTAGCCGATGCCGCGTACGACGCCTTCGCCGTGCGTGGTGTTGGAGAGGCCGCCGGGCAGCTGCCGTACGTCCGCCGCCTCGCCTGCCGCGAGCCACTGTTGCTCCGGCGGCAGCGGCATCGCCTTGACGCGACGCAGGAGTTCGGCGACCGGGGCCGGGGAGTCGACCGGCTGCCCGGTCGGCATGATCGTGCCCTGCGACATCGCGTTCAGCTGCCGGAACTCGACCCGGTCCATACCCACCGCGTCGGCGAGCTTGTCCATCTGGGCCTCGTACGCGAAGCACGCCTGGACCGCGCCGAAGCCGCGCATGGCGCCGCAGGGCGGGTTGTTGGTGTAGAGGGCGATGCAGTCGATGTCGACGTCGTCGACGACGTACGGGCCCACGCTCAGCGAGGCGGCGTTGCCGACGACGGCCGGGGAGGCGGAGGCGTACGCGCCGCCGTCCAGGACGATCCGGGCCTTCATGTGGGTGAGCTTGCCGTCCTTCGTGGCGCCGTGCTCGTAGGAGAGCTTGGCCGGGTGGCGGTGGACGTGCCCGAAGAAGGACTCGAAACGGTTGTAGACGATCTTGACGGGCTTGCCGGTGCGCAGGGCGAGCAGGCACGCGTGGATCTGCATCGACAGGTCCTCGCGGCCTCCGAACGCGCCGCCGACGCCGGAGAGCGTCATACGGACCTTGTCCTCGGGCAGGCCGAGGACCGGGGCGATCTGGCGCAGGTCGGAGTGCAGCCACTGGGTGGCGATGTACAGGTCGACGCCGCCGTCCTCGGCGGGCACGGCGAGGCCGGACTCCGGGCCGAGGAAGGCCTGGTCCTGCATGCCGAAGGTGTACTCGCCCTTGACGATGAAGTCGGCGCGCTCCCGGGCGGCCTCGACGTCGCCGCGGACGACCGGCTGACGGTGCACGATGTTCGGGTGCTCGACGTGACCGATGTGGTGGTCGGTGCGGCCCTCGTGGATCAGGATCGCGTCGGGCGCGGTCGCGGAGGCCTCGTCCGTGATGACCGGCAGTTCGCGGTACTCCACCTTGATCTTGGCGGCGGCGCGACGCGCGGTCTCCGGGTGGTCGGCGGCGACGATGGCGACCGGTTCGCCGTGGTGGCGGACCTTGCCGTGCGCGAGGACGGGGGTGTCCTGGATCTCCAGACCGTAGTTCTTGACGTCCGTCGGCAGGTCGTCGTACGTCATGACGGCGTAGACGCCGGGCTGGGCGAGGGCCTCACTCGTGTCGATGGACACGATCTCGGCGTGCGCGACGGTCGAGCGCAGGATCTGGCCCCACAGCATGTCCTCGTGCCACATGTCGGAGGCGTAGGCGAACTCGCCGGTGACCTTGAGGGTGCCGTCCGGGCGGAGCGTCGACTCGCCGATGCCGCCCTTGGTCCTGGAGCCCTGCGTGATGTTGGTGGGTGTACCCGTGGTTCCCATGGTCAGACCACCTCGGACTGCCGGGCGGCCGCGAGGCGGACCGCGTCCATGATCTTCTCGTAGCCGGTGCAGCGGCAGAGGTTGCCGGAGAGCGCCTCGCGGATGTCCGCGTCGGTCGGGTTCGGGTTGTGCTCCAGCATCTCGTCGGCCGCGACCAGCAGACCCGGGGTGCAGAAGCCGCACTGGACGGCGCCGGCGTCGATGAACGCCTGCTGGATGGGAGAGAGCGTGGCACGCGGGGAAACGCCGCCGCCTTCGCCGGTGTGGGAGTCCTGCGGCTTCGCCTCCCAGCGTTTGGCCTGGTCCAGCGAGGTCCCGCACGAACTCGTACCGCAGGAGCGCTGCTTCGCGTACTCCGCGAGCCCCTCCACCGTGACGACCTCGCGCCCCTCCACCTGACCGGCCGCGACCAGACACGAACAGACCGGTACGCCGTCCAGCCGGACCGTGCAGGAACCGCACTCGCCCTGCTCGCACGCGTTCTTGGAACCCGGCAGGCCCATCCGCTCCCGCAGCACGTACAGCAGGGACTCGCCCTCCCACACGTCATCCGCTTCCTGCGGACGGCCGTTGACCGTGAAACTGACACGCATTACGCGACTCCCTCCGTGCGGGCGGCGGTGCCGCGGTACGACTCCCAGGTCCAGGTCAGGGTGCGGCGGGCCATGACGCCGACGGCGTGGCGGCGGTAGCTCGCGGTGCCGCGGACGTCGTCGATCGGGTTGCAGGCGGCGGAACAGAGCTCCGCGAACTGCTTGGCGACCGATGGCGTGATGATCTTGCCGTTGTCCCAGAAGCCGCCCTCGTCGAGCGCCGCGTTCAGGAATTCCTCGGCGACCTTGGCCCGAACGGGCGTGGGCGCGGCCGAGCCGATGCCGGTGCGCACCGTGCGCGACGAAGGGTGCAGCGCCAGGCCGAAGGCGCAGACCGCGATCACCATCGCGTTGCGTGTGCCGACCTTGGAGTACTGCTGCGGGCCGTCGGCCTTCTTGATGTGTACGGCCCTGATCAGCTCGTCGGGAGCGAGCGCGTTGCGCTTCACGCCGGTGTAGAACTCGTCGATCGGGATCAGGCGCGAGCCGCGTACGGACTCGGCCTCGACCTCGGCGCCCGCCGCGAGGAGGGCCGGGTGGGCGTCACCGGCCGGGGAGGCGGTGCCGAGGTTGCCGCCGACGCCGCCGCGGTTGCGGATCTGCGGGGAGGCCACGGTGTGGGAGGCCAGGGCCAGGCCGGGGAGCTCGCCGCGCAGGTTCTCCATGATCCGGGTGTACGGGACGGAGGCGCCCAGGCGCACGCTGTCCGCGCCGACCTCCCACTCGCTCAGCTCGCCGATGCGGTTCAGATCCAGGAGGTACTCGGGCCGACGGTGGTCGAAGTTGATCTCGACCATCACATCGGTGCCACCCGCAATCGGCACAGCGGTGGGATGCTCGGCCTTCGCGGCGAGCGCCTCCCCCCAGCTTGCGGGGCGAAGGAAGTCCATGAGTGGCTCTCTTCTTCGTATCGTGGGTCGTTCTGATCAAGCCAGATCGGGTGCGGCGGGCCCGGCTCGTTCATGAGTTGTTCACGGGTATCGGGGTCAGTACACAGCGCTGTCCTCCACCGGGGTCAGTCACCGAAACCATGAAGGAGTTGGCTGGCCAGGGCGTGCATCTTGTAGATTCGTATGAACGGAGGGCCTCAGTAACCTCTTCGTTTTCCTCTGGAAACGTCAGGAAACATCCAGCACACGCTGGGACCAGGGAGTACGGCTCGCGGACCCGCTCGCCCGTTGCTCACTTTCAGTTCCACCTTGAGCTCCACCTTCAGATCCATCGTAGATTTCGAGACAAGAACGGCGGCGACGAGAATGCGGCTGCGCGCACTGCTGGACACCGACGCGCTGGGCCTGCGGCTGCTCGGCGGCGAGGACGAGCTCGACCGCGCCGTGCGCGGTGTGATGACCACGGACCTCAAGGACCCCAGCCGCTATCTTTCGGGCGGCGAGCTGGTCCTCACCGGCCTCGCCTGGCGGCACGCCGCGGCGGACTCCGAGCCCTTCGTCCGCATCCTCGCGGGCGCCGGGGTCGCGGCCCTCGCCGCCGGTGAGGCGGAGCTCGGCGATGTCCCGGACGACCTGATCCTGGCCTGCGCCCGGCACCGGCTGCCGCTGTTCGCCGTGAACGAGTCGGTGGCGTTCGCGACGGTCACCGAGCATGTCGTACGGCAGGTCTCGAGCGAGCGCGCCGGGGATCTCGCGGCCGTGGTGGACCGGCACCGGCGGATGATGACGTCCGGCCCGGCGGGCGGCGGGCCCGACGTGGTCCTGGACCTGCTCGGCTCCGATCTGGACCTGCGGGCCTGGGTCCTCTCGCCCACCGGGCGCCCGATCGCGGGTTCGAGGCTCGCGGGGGCCGCGCTGCCCGCCGACGTGGGCGCCGAGCTCGCCGCCGAGCACCTCGCGGCGACGCGCACCGGGCGACGCGGGCCGCACCGGGTGATGGTGGGCACGACGACGTACTCCCTCTTCCCGATCCTCTCTTCGGGCCGTTCCGCGAGCGCCTCCCGGGATGTGCGCGAGACCGTGCTCTCCGACTGGCTGCTCGCGGTCGAGGCGGACGCCGGGGACTGGCCCGAGGAGCGGCTCGACCTGCTCCAGGGCGTCACCCAGCTGATCGCCGTCGAGCGGGACCGGCGGGACGCGGCGCGCACGGTGCGGCGGCGGCTCGCGCAGGAGGTCCTGGAGCTGGTGCAGTCGGGCGCCGCGCCCGCGGAGATCGCGGCGCGGCTGCGGGTCGCCGCTCCGGTGCTGCTGCCCGGCCTCGGGGCCGCCCCGCACTGGCAGGTGGTGGTGGCCTGCGTCGAGTGGGACGGCGGCGAGATCGAGGGCGGCCCGGTCGCCCAGTCGCTGCTGGAGGAGATCCTCGTCGCCCCGTCGACGACCGGGCCCGAGCAATCCGACCGCATCGCCGTCGCGCACACGGGTACGGAGGCGGTAGCCCTGCTGGCCCTGCCCGCGGTGTCCTCTGAGCACGACGGCTCGGAGTCCGGACTGCTCGCCGACACGCTCCTGGAGGCCGTGCGCGCCCCGCTGTCGGCGGGCCTGAACGACGACGGGCGGCTCACCCTCGGTGTCAGCGCCGCCGTGCACTCGGCGGAGGGGCTGCGCGGCGCCCTGGAGGAGGCCCGGCATGCCCGCCGGGTCGCCGCGGCACGTCCCGGCCGGGTGTGCGCGGCCGGGCACCAGGAGCTGGCCTCGCACGTGCTGCTGCTCCCCTTCGTGCCGGACGACGTGCGCCGCGCCTTCACCGCCCGGCTGCTGGATCCGCTGCGCGACTACGACCGCCGCCACCGCGCCGAACTCATACCCACCCTGGAGGCGTTCCTCGACTGCGACGGCTCCTGGACGCGCTGCGCCACGCGCCTCCACCTGCACGTCAACACGTTGCGCTACCGGGTGGGCCGTATCGAGCAGTTGACGGGCCGGGACCTTTCCCGCCTCGAGGACAAGCTCGATTTCTTCCTGGCGTTGCGCATGAGCTGAGTCAGGAGTCCGTGCGGCGTGCGTCAGCAAGTGTCGCCACTGTCCACCGACTTTGTGAAATCCTTCACCCACCCCCTTGGCCGAGTGCCGCGATCCGTGCTGAGATGCCACCACTCAACAGCTCAATGGTGTGCTCGGGGAGGGCAACGTGGCGCATACCGCCATGTCTGGTTCCGGAACGAACGCAGGGGACGATCCACTCCAGACCGCGGTATGGCGGCTGCGCTCGCGCGCCTGCTGGGACGACGCGGCCGCACTGCTCCAGCCGCGGACGGCGGACGCGGCGCTGCAACGGGCCTCGCTGCTCGTCGAGCGGTGCCTGTACACCGAGCAGGGCTGGGCGGCCGCCGAGGACGCGCTGCGTACGGCGGAGGCGGTGGCCCAGAGCGACGAGGAGCGCGGTGCCGCCGCCTGCGAACGGGGGCAACTCGCGTACGCGGCCACGCTGCTCGGGGTGCGCGACCGGGCGGACGAGGCGCGGGCAGCGCTCGGCCGGGCCGCCGCGCTGATCGCGCCCGGGGCGCCGGGGCGAGCCCTGCTGGATTTCCGGCGCGGGCTGCTCGCCGAGAACCTCGCGCAGTCCCCGCAGTCCGCCCGCGCGGCGTACCGGCGTGCCCACGCCGGCGCGGTCGCCCAGGGCGACTCGCTGCTGCTCTCCTTCACCTGGCGTCACCTCGCCGGGCTCGCCCTGCGCGACGGCGAGGTGGCCGAGGCGCGGCACGGGTTCGGTGAATCGCTGCGGATTCGGGAGGAGTTGGGGTATCTCGTCGGGACGGCTCCGGCGTTGGTGTCGCTCGCGGACGCGGAGGCCGAGCCGGAGGCGTCTCGGTTGCGGGCGGAGGCGGGGCGATTGTTTCGGTTGCTTGGGGGCGTACCTACGTGGCTGGCTCGGCAGTTGACTCCACCCGCGGCAACGGCGTGAGGTGGTGGGGCGGCTGCGGGTAGCCGGTGGCTCCCTAGGGCCTGTCCGGCGGATCATGCCGGAGACGCGGGGTCTGGCACGCCGATCTGCGGCGTACCAGACCCCGCTCACCTGCGCTGACAAGGCGCCGCTGCTTCCCTCCGACCTGATCCGCCGGACAGGCCCTAGTCGCTCTGGAGCTGCGACAGGAGGTCGCGGGCGAACGTCGTCACCGTCGTGCGGAGTTCCGGGTCTCGGGCGACGTAGACCACGACGGCCACGATCACGAGGAACGTCAGGAAGCCGCGTACGCCGCCTCCGCGGCCCGCGCCGTGCGACATGGGTCGGTGCTGGTGCGGGGTGCCGGAGTGGCGGGCGTGGGCGGCGGCCATGTCGTGCATCTCGTGGTGGTGCCGCACATGGCTCTGATGGATCTGCTGATGGTGCTGCTGGGCCTGCTGGGCCTGCTGCATCGCTGTCCAGGAAGGGTCGGGCATTTCGGTGTCTCCCCCGGTTTTGGTGCGGCTTTCGCCGTGTACCGGGGGGCACGCGAACGGGCCGGTGCGGGTTCCCGGCGGCGGCGTCTGTTGCGGGGCCCGTACGGAGCCGTGACGTCCGCCGAAGGAAGCGCACGTACCGGCTACGCGCCCGCGAAGTGCTCCCGTACGAGGGACTGCACGACCGGCAGGTCCTGGGCGGCCAGGGCCTCCAGGAGGGCGGCGTGCTCGGCGGCGTCGGCCACCAGGTCGGCGCGGCCGCGGGAGACGGGGCCTCCGACCAGGGGCCACTGGGCGCGGCGGTGCAGGTCGTCCGCGATGCGCACCAGTTGGTTGTTGCCCGCGAGGGCGAGGACCGCGCGGTGGAAGGCCCGGTCGGACTCGGCGTAGGTGGCCCGGCAGCCGGAGGCCGCTGCCCGCGCCGTGGCCTCGGCGAGCGGGCGCAGCTCGGCCCAGCGCGCGGCGGGCACCGTGCGCGCGAGGCGCAGCATCACCGGGACCTCGATCAGGGCGCGGATCTCGGCGAGTTCGGCCAGCTCGCGCGTCCCGCGTTCGACGACCCGGAAGCCCCTGTTCGGTACGACCTCGACGGCGCCCTCGAGCGCGAGCTGCTGCATCGCCTCCCGTACCGGCGTCGCGGACACCCCGAACCGCTCACCGAGCACGGGCGCCGAGTACACCTCGCCCGGCGCCAGGTCTCCCGCGACGAGGGCGGCGCGCAGGGCGTCGAGGACCTGCCCGCGGACGGAGGCCCGCTGGACCACGGGACGCGCGCTCTCCACTCGTGGGCTCGGCATGGGCGGCTCGCTGTGCGTGTGCTCACCGCGGGCCGCGGGGACGGCCAGGGAATCGCCGGCCGCGACGCCCCGCTCCCGCTCCCGGCCCACGTCCGCCGCCCGGGCCTGCGCGGGCACCCGAACGGCCGCCGTACGCATGTCCCGGGTTGTCGACCCGGCGGAGCCGTGCTCGCCCAGGGAACCGGCCTGCTCCACGGGGTCCTCCTGGGGGCTTGGTGGTACTTGGGGGTCAATGCGGCGGTTGTTACCCGTCCGTCAAGCACCATAGGCGCACATGGCCCCAGTTCAAACCTCCGGATTTCCGGGTAAGGTAAGGCTTACCTGTCAACGATCGTGAAGCGGTGGTCCCCAAATGTCCGCTCCCGCCCTGACCGCAGGCGCCTCGGCCGACACCGGCGCCCGCCCGGCCCCTTCGGCCGTCGCGGCCTCGTACACCCGGTTGACCGAGGTTTTTCCCGATCTGAGCATCACGGAACTGGGCCCCCGGGACGCGCCCCCCAGTGACGGCGGCTGGGTCCCTGCCGCCCGGCTCGCGGAGGGCGGGGCCGCTCTCGACACCTTTCTCGCCTGGGACGAGGAGCAGGTGATCCGGGACTACGGACAGCGGGCACGCCCCGACGTCGTGGCGAGCTTCGGGCTGCACCGGTACGCCTGGCCGGCCTGTCTGCTGATCACCGTTCCGTGGTTCCTGCAGCGCCGCGTGCCCCGCTTCCCCGTGGAACACGTCACATTCCAGCGCACCCTCGGCCGGATGGCGGTGCGGGTCGGAGAGTTCGCCTGCCTGCCGGACGACCCGGCCGCCACACTGCCCGGCGCCCGCGTCGTACCGGACGAGGACGCCTTGCGGGCCGAGGTACGGGCCGCGGTGGCCGAGCACCTGGAGCCGGTCCTCGGCGGCTTCGGCCCGCGTATGCGGCGGCGCGGCCGCGCCCTGTGGGGCATGGCGACCGACGAGGTCGTCGAGGGCCTCTGGTACGTCGCCGAACTGCTCGGCGAGGAACAGCGCGGAATGCGTGAGCTGGAGCTGCTGCTGCCGGGGTCGACGGCGCCGTACGTCGGGTCCGCCGGGTTCCGTGAGCTGACCGGCCCGAACGGGGAATCCCTGCCCACCCGGGACCGGGCGAGCTGCTGCTTCTTCTACACACTGCGCCCGGAGGACGCCTGCGGTACCTGCCCGCGCACCTGCGACGCGGACCGCATCGCCAAGTTGACGGCTGTTCCTGCCAGTTGAGACCCCCATCGCGGCCCCGTCGAGGCGACCTGTCGAGCAGACGGGTCGTCAGGTGCCCTATGATCACCTCCGAATGAGACACCTCTCGGGCCACTCGGGTTACAGGTGGTTCACAACTCCCTCACTTTTCGCGGGAACTTTCCGTGGAACCATCCGTACGAGTAGTCTTATTCGAACTCAACTCCCGGCCCTCGTGCGGCAGTTCGAGCAGAATGTCGCCCTGCGCATCCCCTTGCACTCCCTTGGCGGCCTCTTGCCCCGAAAACCCCTGAGGGCTCACGGGCTTGGGCCACTATGGCGGGCGTTACGCCCTATCCCAATGCAAGGGACCCCAGATGAGACTGACCGACATATCGCTGAACTGGCTGCTTCCGGGCGCCGTTTTGCTCCTGGGACTGCTGGCGGCGGTGGCGGTGCTCGCGCGCGGCAAGCGATC
Organism: Streptomyces sp. SD15; assembly: GCF_054462255.1. Lineage (NCBI taxonomy): Bacteria > Bacillati > Actinomycetota > Actinomycetes > Kitasatosporales > Streptomycetaceae > Streptomyces > Streptomyces sp. SD15. Next base: position 68,258 of record NZ_JBTLMO010000044.1, read on the forward strand.
CGGGGAGAAAGCGGCAGCCGCCGAGGACTCGTGGGAGCGCAGCGAGGAGCGCCGCAGGCGTAAGGAGGCCTTCTACGGCGCGGCTTCCTATCTGCTGCTGTTCTGCTGTGCCGCCGTCGCCGCCGCCCTCTCCTTCCACGGCCTGGTCGGCTTCGGTGAGCAGAACCTCGGCCTCTCCGGCGGCTGGGAGTACCTCGTCCCGTTCGGCCTGGACGGCGCGGCCATGTTCTGCTCCGTGCTCGCGGTGCGCGAGGCCAGCCACGGTGACGCGGCGCTCGGCTCCCGGATACTCGTGTGGACCTTCGCGGGCGCGGCGGCCTGGTTCAACTGGGTGCACGCGCCCCGGGGCCTCTCCCATGAGGGCGCCCCGCACTTCTTCGCCGGAATGTCCCTGTCGGCCGCGGTGCTGTTCGACCGCGCACTGAAGCAGACCCGCCGTGCCGCACTGCGTGAGCAGGGCCTGGTCCCGCGTCCGCTGCCGCAGATCCGCATCGTCCGCTGGCTGCGCGCGCCCCGTGAGACGTTCAGCGCATGGTCGTTGATGCTGCTTGAGAACGTCCGCACCCTTGACGAGGCCGTGGACGAGGTCCGCGAGGACCGTCGCCAGAAGGAGCAGACCCGACTGCGCCGCCGGAACGAGGAGCGCGTCGAGCGGGCGCACCTCAAGGCGCTCAGCCGAGGCCACCGGGGCCTGCCCGGCCGCGGCGGCGGTCGCCGGGAACTGGAGACGACCGTGGAGCGGGCGCCGGCCCAGTCCACTGCGGAGCCTGCCATATCGGCACCGGAGCAGCTGCCCGTACCCTCGCGGCCCTCCCTTCAGCCCGTCCGCAAGAGCACTGACCCGATCACCGTCGACCTCACCGCGGAGGACGACACCATGGCCCTGCCCAGGCTCGACTCCCTGGAGCGCAAGCTCAAGGACCTGGAGCAGCAGTTCGGCTGAGCCCGGAGCCGCGAGGCTCGAGCCCGGGGTGGTCCGGCCGTGAACCGAACCGGCCGGACCCGGACAGGAATTGCCCCGACAGGAATTACGGCGGCGCGGTGACTACACCGCGCCGCCGTCCAGTTCGAACCACACCGCCTTGCCCACGCCGTGGGTCCGCACACCCCACGCGTCGGCGAGGGACTGCACGAGAACAAGGCCTCTGCCATGCGTACCGTCGTCGGCGTTCGGTACCCGCAGCCTGGGCCTGCGTCCCACGAAATCCCTTACTTCCACGTGGAGTCCGCGGGGTCCGACGGTCGCCGTCAGCACCGCGTCGTGGTCGGTGTGGATGAGTGCGTTGGTGACGAGCTCGCTGGTCAGTAACTCGGCTATGTCGGACTTCTCCGGCTTCCCCCAGTGCCGTAACAGTTCCCTCAGCGCTCTGCGGGCCTCGGGCACCGCCCGCAGATCCGCCCGTCCCAGCTTGCGCCTGAGCTGCGGGGCAGCCGGCTGATCCATCGCGTTGTCGGACACTTCCGCCATTGCCTTTGCCGAGGAGGCCCCAATGGCCACGGGACCACCCCCTCGAACCTGCCTCTTCATGACCCCCGCCTGCATGCCGATGTCGGTTCCCCTCCTGATCGAACATGTTCACGGGAATCCATGCCCCATCGGGCACGCGACAGTCATCTCGAATCGTCAACCCTCGGCCGTACGCGAGGAAAAGTGCGGCGTCGTGACGGGGTGGTGGCCCCGCGCGCGAAATCGGCCACGCTCCGGGGAGCCGGTGAGCACGGTCGACCTTCCCGTGCGTGACCGCGTACGGAGCCGGTACGTGCCTGATCACCGCCGTCGAGGAAACGGTGCGGCCGGTCTCGGAGCACAGGTCAGGGCCCGGTTCCGGACTCCGTCGCCTCCCCCTCGTCGCGGCCGCGAGGAGGAGGTGCGCCGGTGCGTGCGCCGCTCACGCCGGCGGCACGTCGAGTCATCCCGCACCCCCGGAGCCTCCCTGCCCGGACGATGCGGGGACCGCGGGCGCTCGGTCCATCTACCGACTCCCGGCTGCCGATCCGGCCGTACTCGACGAGGCCGCGGGGCCGCCGGCGCTAGGGCCTGTCCGGCGGATCAGGTCGGAGGGAAGCGGCGGTGCCTTGTCGGCGCAGGTGAGCGGGGTCTGGTGCGTCGAGCTGCAAGGCGGAGGAGGGCGTCGACGCGATGGGGGTCCCCCTGTTCGAGCGAAGCCGAGAACTTGGGGGAGTCGGCAACCGACGGCAACGCCGCAGATCGGCGTGCCGGACCCCGCGTCTCCGGCATGATCCGCCGGACAGGCCCTAGTAGTGCTTCGTTACCTTGGGTGATCTCGCCTGGTGGTGGGCATCTTCCTGGCATG
>NZ_JBTLMO010000045.1:0-70257 GCF_054462255.1 Streptomyces sp. SD15
AGCTCCGCTGCAGCACGACCCGCATCACCGACATCGTGAAGGCCGTACTCGTCCTTCACCGCTCCTCAACGTCAGGTTGAAAAGGCCTCAATGGTGTAGACGCCGCTCATCCCTTCATGGAGGGCCGTATGAGAATTAGTGGTTTCCTTTTGGTTGAGCATGGCGAGCCGGTTCCTTTGTGCGGGGATCTCAGATAATGGCGAATTCCGGCACACTGCGGCCGTACAGTCGAATTCAGGGCTGCTTTTCGAGCAAAGTGCTGCCGGTCATGAACGTCGAGCCTGGACCCACGAGAGATGAAGAAACGGCTCGTCCTGGCAAGGAAGGCCAAGGCAGTGGCTGTGTATGCGGGTGGAGTGAACCTGCGGCCGAAGCGCAGTGGTGGCCCGTGCCTGTCGGCAGGGGCCACCCACAGGACTTACTGCTGCTGCGCGACCCAGTCGGCGAACCGGGTCTCGGCGAGATGCGCGTCCGGACCGGGAACGAGCGTGGTCTCCTGCAGCTCGGCACCGGAGTACTTGGCGTGCGGGTCCGTGACAACCGTACGGGGGTCGTTCTTGGCGGCGAGTCCCTTACGGATGAGCTCATCGAGCTGGAACACGTCGGGGCCGGCGATCTCCACCACGCCGTTGACCGGGGCGCCGACCGCAGTGCGGCCGACAGCGGCGGCCACGTCGTCGGAGTAGATGGGCTGGATCTTGACGGGGGCCAGACGCACGGTGTCGCCCTCGGTCGACATGTCCGCGAGTCCCTTCATGAACTCGAAGAACTGCGTGGCGTGGACGATGGAGTACGGGATCTCGGACGCCTTGATCAGCTCTTCCTGCGCCTGCTTGGCACGGAAGTAACCGCTCTCCTGGAGGCGGTCGGTGCCGACCACGGACAGCGCCACGTGGTGCGTCACGCCGGCGTCCGCCTCCGCCGTCAGGAGGTTGGTGGTCGAGGTACGGAAGAAGTTCATGACGTCGTCGTCCGCCCACGAGGGCGAATTCGACACGTCGACCACGACCTGCGCGCCCTGGAGGACCTCGGCCAGACCCTCGCCCGTCAGAGTGTTGACCCCGGTGTTGGGCGAGGCCGCGACCGCCTCGTGACCGTGCTCGTTGAGCTTGCCGACCAGCTTCGAACCGATGAGCCCGGTTCCGCCGATCACTACGACCTTCATAACGGATTCCTCTCGGAGGTTCTCACGGTGCGCGCATCCTGCGATGAGCTGCTCACCCGTACTGAAAAATTCTGTCCGCACTAGAAGAGACAAGACAGTGGATCTACTTGTGACAGGGGGTTCGCCGGAATCGAGAAAATTTCCCGATGCGGACCTCGGAGGCCGGTTGCACGAGGAAGCGCGGCTGTTCATTCGCTCGCATCACGACTCCGTCGGCGGTCACTTGGCGTGCTCGAAGGAGAGCGCACGGGCATGCCGTCATTAGGCGCCTCGTAGGGTCGTACAAGGTTATTCGACGAATTTTCCATCAGTCGAGACCTCCTGCATCAGAGAGGCAATCTCTTCCGGGATGGCCGGAATGCTCTCGCGGGTGATCCCAGTCGTCGGGGACCACACGAGATTGACCTGCAGAGCGGGATCCATGTCCGGATAGTCGCTGCGGTTGTGGCAGCCCCGGGTCTCACGACGCTCAAGCGCTGCTTCGAGGGTGGCCCGGGCTGCCAGAGCGGCGGACTTGAGGTCGAAGGCGTGCGCGAGATCCTGGTAGCCGGCGATGTCGGGATGGATGCCGACGTTCTCCATCCTCTTCTCGATCACGCTGAGCTCTGCCAGTCCGGCGCCCAGGCCCTCTTCGTCGCGTACGACACCCGCATGCTCGGTCATGGTGTTGCGGATGGCGCGCTGCAGGGCGCGTACGTTCTCCGGACCGTCGGCCGCGAGAAGTTCGTCGATCTCCGCGCGAGCCTCCGCTATTGCGGACGCCGACCGCGGCTGCGCGGTCAGTGACTGCGAGTAGGCGGCGGCCGCCTGGCCCGTGATGCGGCCGAAGACCAGCAGCTCGATGAGACTGTTCCCACCGAGGCGATTGGCGCCGTGCAGCCCGCTCGACGCCTCACCGATGGCGTACAGGCCACGCACGTCAGTGCTGTGGTCCTCGGGACGCACCCACACCCCGCCCATCGAGTAGTGCGCGGTAGGCGCGATCTCGATCGGTTCGCTGGTGATGTCCAGCATCTGCAGGTCCAGAAGAGTCTGATAGACGCGGGGGAGCCGCGTCATGATCGTCTGCCGTGGCAGGTGGGAGACGTCGAGCCACACGCCACCCTTGGGGGTCCCCCGCCCTTCCTTGATCTCCGTGTAGGCGGCCAGGGCCACGCGGTCGCGGGTGGACAGCTCCATACGCTCAGGGTCGTAGCGGTTCATGAACCGTTCCCCGAGCGCGTTGCGCAGGATCCCGCCCTCACCCCGAGCGGCCTCGCTGACGAGGGTGCCGGCCGCGTTCTCCGGCTCGATGATCCCGGAAGGGTGGAACTGGACCAGCTCAGGGTCGCGCAGGCGGGCTCCGGCCTCCACGGCCAGGCGGAAGGAGTCACCCGTGTTCTCGTCGCGCCGCGAGGACGTGCGCCGCCAGATACGGGTATGGCCACCCGCGGCAAGAATGACGGCATCGGCGTGGATCAGGTAGCGCCTTCCGTTCGTGAGGTCGAAGCCGTAGGCACCGAAAACGGCGCCGTCATGCACCAGGAGCCGAGTGATGTAGACGCCGTCGAGCACGGGGATATTGAGTTGATCCGCGCGCCTGGTGAGCGTGCGCTGGATCTCCAGACCGGTGTAGTCACCGGCGAAGGCGGTCCGCCGGAACTTGTGCGCGCCGAAGAAGCGCTGGGAGATGCGGCCGTCCTCTTCCCTGGCGAAGGCCATGCCATAGCGTTCCAGGTCGCCGATGCCTCGGCCGGCGCCCTCAGTGACGATCTGGGCGGTGCGAGGGTCGGCGAGCAGATAACTCTCCTTGAGAGTGTCGGCTGCGTGCTGCTGCCAGCTGTCCTCGGGATCCATGGTGGCGAGTGCCGCGTTGATTCCTCCGGCAGCAAGGGCCGTATGGGTGTCCTCCTTGGGGCGCTTGCCGACTGCGAGGACGTCGATACCGGCCTCAGCCAGTTCGATTGATGCTCGCAGTCCAGCACCTCCGGTGCCGATCACCAGCACCATGGTGGACAGACGTTGTTCGGTGATAGCCACGATCTTCTCCGATCGCCGGGGTTGTCACTCAGTACGACCAGGCCGTACCGGGATCTGTGACAGCCTTCCGTTGCTGGCGCGCCCGTGAACCCGTGGCGGGCCCCACTGACACCAACGAGGGCGAGAGGCGATGTGCAGTCCGGCCCACTCTCGCCCGCGCCGGGCGTCACGGCAGGATGCGGTCCAGGGGTACGTCAGGGTCGCAGAGAAGCGCGTCGTCGATGTCCGACCCGGATGTGATGAGGGACCGGATCGGGTCCATGACATCCCACACGTTGACACTCATGCCCGCCAGCACACGGTTCCCCGCCATCCAGAACGCGATGAACCGTCGTTCGGACGGCTCACCGCGGAAGACGACGCGGTCGTAGCCGCCGGGTTCCGTGTAGCCCGTGTACTCCATTCCGAGGTCGTACTGATCGGTGTAGAAGTACGGCTGTCTGTCGTAGACAGCGTCCTTGCCGAGCATACTGAGCGCCGCCACCTCCGGCTGATGCAGCGCATTGGCCCAGTGCTCGACCCGCAGGTGGCGGCCGAGCAGCGGGTGATAAGCGTTGGCGACATCGCCTGCAGCGTAGATGTCGGCCACTGAAGTCTGCAGGTGCTCGTCGGTGACGATGCCGTTCTGCACGTCCAGGCCCGCCTCCTGGGCGAGCTGGACATTGGGGGTGATACCGATGCCCACCACCACGGCGTCCGCGGCCAAGTGGCGGCCATCAGCGAGCCGCACCCCGTCTACCCGGCCGTCTGTTCCGGTGAGGGATTCCACCTGCACGTTGGGCAACAGATCGACGCCGTGATCAGTATGGAGAGCAGCGAACACTTCAGCCGCTTCGCGCCCGAGCACCTTCAGCAGGGGAAGCTCCGAGTGCTCGAGCACCGTCACCTCGGCGCCGGCCATCCGGGCGGCCGCGGCGGTCTCAAGACCGATCCATCCGGCACCGATCACGACGATCTTCGCCCCCGCGCTGAAGGCGGACTTGAGCCGTTCGCTGTCTCCCACGCGGCGCAGATACAGAATGTTGTCCAGGTCCGCTCCGGGGACAGTCAGACGACGTGGAGACGAGCCGGTAGCCAGGAGCAACTTGGTGTAGGAAACCTGACGCCCATCGTCCAGTTCCACCTTCCGTGCCCGCCAATCGACCGCGCGCGCACGCGTGTTCAGCAGCAAGTCGACATTGTGCTTCCTGTACCAGTCATCAGGATGCACGAAGATCGAATCGCGCTCCTCCTTGCCCAGCAGGTAGCCCTTGGAAAGCGGCGGCCGAATGTACGGCTTCTCGCGCTCGTCGCCGATGATCACGAGCGGGCCGCTGTGGCCGTGCTCCCGCAGTGCCTCGGCCGCCTTGCCCGCGGCCAGACCGCCACCGACGATCACGAAAGTATTCACAGGGTTCCTCATCTCAGATGTCGCATGCTGCGAGTCATGTGGGGAGGGGTCACCCAACAGACCGCATAGCCCTTCATCCTGTGACAAGTCGGCTACGGCCCAGGCGGGATACGCGCCGGGCTGTCACAATGTCGTGATCTTCATGGTCCTACCTTCAGCCGGAAGACTGCCTGCCGCAAGTCGGTTGACCGCTGATCATCTCCGTCGGACGAAAGAGGAGAAAATGGCGTACGTCATTGCCCAGCTTGCGTCGACGTCAAGGACAGAGCCTGCCTCACCGAATGCCCTGTGGATTGCATTTATGAGGGAAATCGGACGCTCTACATCAATCCCGCCGAGTGCTTGGACTGCCAAGCCTGCGAGCCGGTCTGCCCGGTCGAGGCCATCTTCCACGAAGAGGACGTCCCACAGCACTGGGCGCAGTACACAACGATCAACTCCGATACTTCGAGACGCCCTCGGGGCAGCAGGGCGAGCCGTTCGTCCTTGACGGCGATCACCGCCTGATCGCCCAGTTGCCACCGCAGAGTTCGCACAAGAAGGACATCGCCGTCTTCATGGGCCCTCTCATGGACGTCTCAGGGGGTCATTGCGGCAGTGTCTGGCTGTGGGACTCGCGAGGCCTCGCCAGAACAGTGGGCACGGTGACGACTGAGGCCTCTCTGGTCAGGAGACGTTGCACAGGGCAGCGCCCGGCAGCTGCCAGCAGTTGCTTTATGTGGACAGGCTGCAGATCGCCGGTCAACCGGATGTTCTTGACGATCTGTCCTTGCGGATCGAACTGCACAGCCACCTCGACTTGGTCGAGCGGCCAGTCGTGTCTGTCCGCAGTGGCCCGGACGGTCATGGAGGTACACGACCCGAGCGCGGCCAGGAGCAATTCTCCGGGTGTGGGTCCCGTATCGGTGCTGATGGGCTGGGGTTCGTCCGCAGCCAGTGTATGAGGACCGACCGCAATGGAGCGGGCGAGACGCGGGCCTTCACTTACAGACACGATGCGTGCGTTCATCAGTCTTCCTCTCGGGCGAGGCGAGGTGCACCGCCGTGTGGCCGGTGATCACCAGGGCGGGGTGGCGAGTTACGTGGGATGCAGTGACTCGTCCCTCAACTGCTAAGACAGGAAGGCTCTCGCTCATGTGACACATTTCCCGGAAAGCCCCGGGCAAGGCGTCGGCTCCACGTGCCCGGGGTTGGGTGGAGCTCGGCCGGCCGGCACCGCCATAGGACCCACCGGCTTCGGGGAGAAGGCGCCTTCGGTGGGAACGAGTCCTGCCGACACTGTCGAAGGTCAGAGACTTTCACACAGTGCAGCGCTGCCCGGTCCTACCGACAGACCGCCGAACAACGCTGCTGAAACCGTCATACCGAACACGCGCATGGTGTCTCACGCGCGCGGCTGCGGAACAGAGAGCCACGCGCGACAAATCCCGAGTCATCAGCATCGGGCCTGACGACGTCGAACGTGCTGCGGCCATGCATCGCGGGTGCCCCGTGCGCACGCTGTGGGGCCGGTCATTCGTGCCGCGCCGGCGCCCCGCCGTCAGTGCGGCCACGACGAAGGCCTGGACGTCGGCGGCATCCACGTCGTTGGGCACCGCCCCCGCGTCCTGGGTGCGAGTGAGGAGCGCACCGAACAGCTCGCGCAACTGCGCCGACAGTTCCTCGGTTTCGGCGCCCATGAGCCTGACCGCCGCCGTGATGGCTTCTGCCAGGTCCCGCTTCGCATCGGCTTCTCCGGTCATCCGGGTGAGGAAGGCGAAGAACGTCGGCCCGGCGTCTGTGCCCGCCAGTGCGGCGCGGACGTCGTCGGCCAGCTGCTCCAGCTCGTCATCGCCGACTACCGCCTCGACGGCCGCGTTCTGGCCACCGGGAAGCGATTCGCCTTCGACATGGTGATGTTCGCCCGTATCAAGGACGGGCTGATCGCATGGTCGCGCAGCTAGTCCAACCCTGTGCTGCGCCGCGGCCGTCCGGCTGGGCGGGGCCCTGCGGGTGCTCGCCGCCCGGGCAGGGCTGTCCGACCGCTAGGACACGGCAGCGGCCGGGGTGGAGCACCTCACGGCCTCCCTCGGCGGGGGCGAACTCGACGACGGCGTGCTGGGGCCGGCCTTCTCGGCGAACTGGACCCTGGGCGACAGGTACCCAGCCGAGCTGCCAGGCACGGAGTTCTTCAGCGCGGGCCTGAAGATCGTGTTCGTCGCGCTCGTCCTCACCCGGCCGGATCAGCAGCTTGTCCCCGCGCAAGGGCTGGACTGGGCCCTGGAAGCGGCGGCCGCTTGGCCATCGGAGGTCCGCATCGACTCGTTCACGCGGCTCGACGACTTTGAGCTGGCCTGCCAGGTGGAGGCGGAGGAGCGGCTCAGAACGGGTGGTCTGTCTGCCTTGCGGGAGCTGGCCGAGGCGCAGGCTGATCAGTACCGCCGGGCGGCTGCGTCGCTGGTCGGATAGCAGGCGCAGGGCACAGGTCGCCTGCGCGCCACATGGCCGATCCCAGAGCCGGTGAAGTCGGTGGCAGCAGGGCGGATCAGCCGTTGCCGGCTTCCCGCGCCACGCGCTCCAGTCGGCGCCGGTGGTTCTCCCACCATGCCTGATCTCCTGGCGGCATGTTGTCGTTGCCCTTCAAGTACCCGACGGTTCCGTCGATGAGCTCTCTCACGATGTCGGCGTGGCCGGCGTGCCGCTGGGTATCGGAGATCACGCGTACCAGGATGTGGTGCAGTGTCACCTCTCGTCGTTCCTCCGGCCACCACGGGACGTGACCGATCGCGTCAAGTGCCAGCGTCGCGATCGTGCCGTTGGAGTGCTGCCACGCCTGGTGATACAGCCCGACGATCTCTTCGCGTGACTCGTCTGCAGTGGCCCACATGTCCGAGTTGGGTTCTGCGTCCTCCGTATACCACCAGGGCGGCGGCGCCTCGTCGAAGAATGGCCGTCCGAACGTGTCACCGAAGTACCCCAGCTCCACGCTGGCGATATGTTTGACCAGCCCCAACAGGTTCGTGCCCGTGGGGGTCAGTGGACGGCGGACGTCGTATTCCGAGAGCCCATCGAGCTTCCACAACAGGGCGTCACGCGCGTCTTGCAGATACCGGAGAAGGTCCGCTTTCGGATTCGGCTCGATCATGCCGGGCAGTCTTCCACCCAGCACTGACAGCCGGGCTCTACGGGACGCTGCTTCAGGCAGTCGCCTCGCGACATCGCCTCGAAATGACTCCCGGAGAGAAGCATGTGGTGGCCGAGGCAGAACGCACCGGTCGCGGAATCGCCCTGGAAGACCTCACGGGCATCCGCGAGCGGGTACGGCTTGCAAAGCCCCAACGGGCCACCCACTCCAGCTGGTCCTTCCACCAGCTCGGACAGTTCATCGCGTACAAGGCCCGCAAGGCCGGGGTGCCGGTGGTGTACGTCAATCCGGCGTACACCTCGCGCACCAGCGCCGAATGCGGGCACATCGACCAGGCGAACCGGGTCTCCTAGGGGGTGTCGTTTGGATCACCTCGGATCAGGCCGCGGCGCCTGGTGCGGCGCATCGCAAGGCGGAGCATTACCCGCGTACTGGGCGTACTCGGGTGATGCGACAACGCGGCGAGGTGCCGTGCCAGGCGCCGCGGACCCGGGGTGATCCAAACGACACCCCCTAGGCCCCCTTCGCGTGCCGGTCCTGCGGATTCGTTGATCACGCGGACCGGAACGGCCCAGAGCTCTGGGTTCTCCGTGGCGGCCCTGGACAGGCAGGCTCGACCCTGATCCAGGTCAATGGCGGTCACTCAGCGGTGATCCGCTGGCTGACCTCCACTGCTGCAGCCGGACCCTGGCGCCAGGGCAGGTCCAGCGGTGCAACAAACCCCAGCGGGCGTGCGGCGAGACTGTCCAGGACCACCGACACCCCTCGAGAGACCTCTGCTACGGTCCCGTCGCAGAGGTCACCGACCTGGATCCCAGCCAGAAACCTCCGGGAAGCCTCGTCGTCCGATGCTCCGCCCATGCCCGTCCAGCCTCTCATGGGGCGCCGTGCGTCAGCCCACAGGTGGACTCGTGCGCGGCGGCTGAGACAGCGACGGCGGTCGTGTAGCGGAGGCTGGTGTTGGCGCCGAGCAAGAAGACATGCGCACGACGGCTACAGCAAACAGCCTGAAACGGCATACGCATGAGCAGGTAACAGCCGATGTCCTTGGCCGACGGGGCTGCGTGTTCATCAGCTCGGACGATCGCAGATGTGCCGACTCAGGAAGCCAGCGTGATGGTCGTCGGCGTTCCCTGCCAGGCCATCCTCGCGTAAGGGCACAGCGAATCGGCCTTCTCCAGGAGCGGAGCGGCGATCTCAAGATCGACGTCCGGCCACTTGACCACCAGGTCGACATGCAACAAGTAGCCGCCGTCTCCCGGATCGCGCCCGAACGCCACGGTCGCGTCCACGGAGATCGCGGCGGGGTCGAGCGCAGCCTGTCGTGCCACCAGGCTCAGTGCTCCGTGGAAGCAGGCGGCGAAGCCGGCGGCGAACAGCTGCTCAGGATTCGTTCCCTGACCGTCTCCTCCCAGTTCGGCAGGCATGCGCAGGTTGAGATCCAGGGCTCCGTCGGCCGAGCGTGCTGTCCCCGAGGCCCGCCCGTGACTCGCCATCCCACCGCTCACTGTCACCGTCGTGGTGTAGATGGGGGCGAAGGACCCTCCGTCGAAGTCCTTGTCGGTGGACAGATTGGGCAATCGGATCTGCTCGGTCACCGCATGACTCCGTCAATGTTGCAGTACACGGCTGGGCGCGGTGCCGGCATTGATGCGGGCAGGCCGGTGTCCGTCGGCGTCGGCATCTCACGCCGACACGTGATGCGAGACGGCCGACTATGGGCAGAGCCCACCGAACAAACTAGGCAAAATGCCATACTTTATGCCCCTTCATCTCGTGGGTGCCCCGGGTTCGGGACGACTAGTTGACCGACAAGTCATCCCTCTTGTGACAGCCGCCGACATGCGGCCCGCTTGCCCCGTGCCTCAGCCCTCGTCATCCGCGAGACCGGCGTCACGCTCAACCGGACCCGGATGGACCGACAGCTCGAAGAGGCACTCACCCACGGGCCCGACGCCCTCCACCTGGCCGCCGTCTTCGGCATCAGCCAACGCGCCGCGATCCCCTCCGCCAACGCCGCTGAGGCATTCCTCGAGTCCTCACTCGAACAGAACCAGTAGTCCCGGCCGGCCGGGTGTCGAAGCGCTGAACGAGGCGTTGATCGGTGTCGTACGCGGGCCAACCGGGGTCGCCGTGGGCGGCGAACGAAGCCCATGCGGCGCGCATCCGGGTGGACAGGGCCTCTGCCTCCGGGGAGGGTGTTTCACCGATCAGCATCGCAGGCCGGCCGCGGTCCAGGCTGCCGAAGACGACGGGTACGTCGAGGCCGTGGCAGGCGCCGAGGGCGCCGCCCCTGCCCGGGGCCGGCCAGGCCAGCTCGTAGACATGCGCGCGGCCGCCGGCAGCCGTCTGGGCCTCGGCGAGGTGGAGCGACGGCATGCGGAACAGCCAGTCGGTCATCTGCGGTCTGGCCACGCAGCGACGACACCTCCGGCCCACCCCTCCCCAGGCGTCTGCGCAACCACGGCAGGCGGGGCAGGGGTGGCCTCGGGTTCAGCGACGGCGCTCCGCGCCGGCGGGGCTGCAAACGCCACTCCTGTGGCTCGTCGGCCTCGACCGTATCGCCGACCTGCTTCAGCCAGCGGGTGACCGTGCCTTCAGTGACGCTCTCGCCAAGCCGGCAGGCTTACGGAAGCCGTCATGACGTCGGTTGCTCCTCACGAATCGACAGGGCGCGGGGGCACCCTTGGTCTTTGCACGCCCTGCAGTGCGCAGGTTCACTTCCGGCGCACCGTGCCATCGACAAGATGCTCACCCCTGCCAGCCGTAGCGGTCGCGCGCTTGGACAACCGTGTCCGGGTCGACCGCGCCGGCCCTCGCCAACTGGTCCAGGGCGGCGACAACAATCGACTCGGCGTCCACTCGGAAGTAACGGCGCACGGCATCACGGGTGTCCGACAGCCCGAAGCCGTCCGTTCCCAGCGACGAGTAGTCCTGCTCGACCCACTGGCTGATCTGATCGGGAACCTGCCGCATCCAGTCGCTGACCGCCAGTACGGGCCCTCGTGTGCCCGACAGCGCCTCGGTCACGTACGGGATGCGCTCCTCACCCCGCAGCTGCGCCCTGTCGGCGTTCAACGCATCGCGGCGCAGCTCCGTCCAGGACGTCACTGACCAGACGTCAGCGTGGACTCCCCACTGGGACATGAGGAGCTCCTGGGCCTCCAGCGCCCAGTGGATGGCCGTGCCGGAGGCCAGCAACTGGATCCGCGGTCCTGTGTCGCGGGTCTCTGCCTGCCGGAACCGGTATATGCCCCGCAGGATCCCTTCTTCGACGGACGGCCCGGTGGGCATGGCCGGCTGCTGCTTGGGCTCGTTGTAGACCGTCAGGTAGTAGAAGATGTCTTCTGGCTGGTCGCCGTACATCCGCCGCAGCCCATCCCTGACGATCACCGCGATCTCATACGCGAAGGCCGGGTCGTAGCTCACAGCGGCCGGATTCGTGGATGCCAGCAGATGGGAATGCCCGTCGGCGTGCTGCAGTCCCTCGCCGGTCATCGTCGTACGGCCGACCGTCCCCCCGACGACGAACCCGCGGCCCATTTGGTCTGCCAGGGCCCAGAACTGGTCGCCCGTGCGCTGGAACCCGAACATGGCATAGAAGATGTAGAAGGGGATCATGGGTTCGCCATGTGTGGCGTACGACGTCGCCGCAGCGGTGAACTCGGCCAACGACCCGGCTTCGGTGATGCCTTCGTCAATGAGCTGGCCGTCCTTGGCCTCCCTGTAGTGCAGTAGCTGATCGGCATCGACCGGCTCGTAGTTCTGACCCCCCGGCGAGTAGATCCCGGCCGTCGGGAACAGGGATTCCATCCCGAATGTACGTGCTTCATCGGGGACGATCGGCACCCAGCGCCGCCCCGTCTCCTCGACACGCATCAGGTCCTTGACCAGCCGGACCAGCGCCATGGTGGTGGCCACCTCTTGTTTTCCGAAGCCCTTCTGGAGGGCTTCGAAGGGGCCGGACGGCGGCTGCTTCAACGGCTTGGCCACAACCCTCCGCACCGGGACGGGGCCTGCCAGAGCAGAACGCCGGTCACGCAGGTACTGCACCTCTTCGGAATCCTCACCGGGGTGCCAGTACGGCACCAGGTCCCCGCTCAGCGCGCTGTCCGGAATAGGCAGTTCCAGCGCGTCGCGCATCCGCCGGAACTGGGCCATGGTCAGCTTCTTCATCTGATGGTTGGCGTTGCGGGACTCGAAGTCCGACCCCAGCGTGTGTCCCTTCACCGTCTGGGCGAGGACGACGGTCGGCTTCCCCCTGTGCTCAACCGCGGCCCTGTAGGCGGCGTAGACCTTGAGGGGTTCGTGCCCGCCCCGGGAGTTCTCGAACAGATCGGTGAGCTGCGCGTCACTCAGCCCCGCAGCCATGCCGGACAACGCATCGCCGGTGAAGAAGTGCTTCCGTATGTAGGCGGCGTCCCGCACGGCGTACGTCTGGAGCTGTGCGTCGGGTACCTCGCCGAGGCGGCGGACGAGGGAGCCGTCGGTGTCCTGCAGCAGCACGGGGTCCCAGGCCTCGCCCCACAGAGTCTTCACCACATGCCAGCCCGCGCCGCGGAACCGGGCCTCGAGCTCCTGCACGATCTTGGAATTCGACCGCACCGGACCGTCCAACCGCTGCAGGTTGCAGTTGATGACAAAGGTGAGGTTGTCGAGACCCTCACGAGCGGCAAGTTCCAGCGCAGCCGTCGACTCGGGCTCGTCCACTTCCCCGTCTCCCAGGAAGGCCCATACGTGCGACCCGGAAGTATCCTTGATGCCCCTGTTGTGCAGATAGCGGTTGAATCTGGCCTGGTATACGGCGGCAAGGGGGCCGAGCCCCATGGAGACGGTCGGAAACTCCCACAGCCACGGCAGGCGCCGGGGGTGCGGGTAGGACGGCAGACCGTGACCGTCGGCCTCGCGCCGGAAACCGTCCAGCTGGTGCTCGCTCAGCCGGCCCTCCAGGAACACCCGCGCGTAGATGCCGGGCGAGGCATGCCCCTGCAGGTACAGCTGGTCCCCGGAACCGTCTCCGTCCTTGCCTCTGAAGAAGTGATGGAACCCGATCTCATAGAGCCATGCCGCCGAAGCGTAGGTCGAGATATGGCCGCCGAGACCCAGGCGGGAACCGCGGGTCACCATCGCGGCCGCATTCCACCTGTTCAGCGCGGTGATACGGGACTCCATGGCGAGGTCGCCCGGGAAGGCCGGCTGGGACGAGGCCGGGACCGTGTTGATGTAGTCCGAGGAGAGGAGCCCCGGGAGGGCTACTCCGGACCTGGCTGCGTACTCGTGCACGCGCCGCAGCAAGTACACGGCACGCTCGGGCCCGGCATGCCTGAGGACAGCGTCGAGTGACGCCTGCCATTCCTTCGTTTCCTCGGTGTCACGGTCGGGTAGCTGGTCCAGCTCACTCGTCGCGGAGGACTCTGTGGGCCGAGTCGGATCACTCATTGCAGCTTTCCTGTCAACGCGTGGGGTGGGGGAGGGGGAGAGACGGACGGCGTTGCCGGAACGAACATGCTTCTGGCGGCCGTCGAGAAGAGGTATGCGAGAAGAGATATGCGTGGGGAAGTCGCCGCACCATCCGCGTGCGTCAGCGCTGTGCGAGCCACTCGCTGAAGGTCGTGTGACCGATGTGGGCGTGCGGGTCGGGCAGAAGCGTGGGTTCCTTCAGTTCGGCGGCGAAGAGCCCGGCGCGCGCATCGGTGACGACGTCCCGCGTGTCCCCCCGGGCAGCCAGAAGCTTCGCCGCGAGGTCGTCAAGGCGGTACTCCTCGGGACCGGCCACCTCGAGCGTCCCGAACAGCGGCAATCCCACAGCGACGTGTGCGACCGCGGCAGCGACATCGTCTGTCGCCACGGGACGTATCAGAACAGGAGCGACGCGGACCTCGTCCGGGTGCGTGTCAGAGAGAGCCATGGCCTCGAGGGATTCGAAGGACACCGCAGCACGCACGATCGAGTGAGGCATCGGAGAGGCCCGTACATGGTCCTCCTGCAGCAGCTTCGCGCCGAAGTAACCCGACCGCAGCCGCTCGGCTCCCACCATCGACAGGACCACGTGATGCTCGACGCCTGCCGAGGCCGCCGAGGCCAGGAGGTTGGCCGTAGCGGTACGGAAGAACCGCACACCCGCTTCCTCGGTGCGCGCGGGCGCATCGGTGACGTCCACCACCACCTCAGCGCCACGCAAAGCCTCGTCGAGACCGTTGCCCGTGATGACGTCAACACCATGGCGGCGTGAAACGGGCACGACCTCCACGCCGTGATCACGGAGCCTGGCAACTGTTCTGGAGCCGATCAGCCCGGTGGCCCCTGCGACAACGACTCTCATCTGGGTCCCTTCCCGTCGCGGGGGCAGCGCCCCGCTTGCGTCCTGGTGACGGCGAAATCAGCCATGTGCACTACATACGACAGAACTCGCACCGTTGTTGTGACACTGAGTTGAGGAGTGTCACAGTGCATCCACTGAACGCTGCGGCCTTCGTTGCTGCGCGGAGGTAAACCCGTGCAGGCCGGGACCCGGCATCCGCTTCGAGCGGAGCTCTGGAGCAGCGACACCTGTCACAGAAGCAGGACTTACTCGGTCATCACTTTGAGGCAGCCGTGTGAGCCGCCTGAAACTGCACGGACGCTGTTACCGTCAGGCGAGGGATGTTGGTACACCAAATCTCACCATCTGACGGCACACAGTCATCTGGCCTCATGCAGGGCAACAACTCGGAGGTGCAACACAGTGTCAAGCAAGAACTCAGCGGGAGAGACCAACGAGAATCCTCGTTCCGAGGCGTGGAAGACCGCAGCGAAGATGCTGCAGGACACCGATCCGCTCACCGTCCCCGAGGGTGCCTCGGCGATGACCATCCTGGTCGAGTGGCAGCCTGGTGACCCCGGCACTCCTCCGCACCGCCACTCGGGGCCGGCGTTCGGCTACGTGATCGAGGGCGAGGTGCGCTTCGAGCTGGAGGGGGAGCCGGAACGCGTGGTCAAGGCCGGTGAGACGTTCTGGGAGCCGGGCGGTGACGTGATCCATTACCAGGACGGCAACGCCCGAACGGACGCGCCGTGCCGGTTCGTCGTGGCCATGCTGTGTGCGCCGGGTCAGCCGATGCTCACCCTGGTCGACGAGGAGGAACTGGCACAGCGGGCCCATCTGCGTGCTCCGCGCCCGTGAACTGACCAGCGGCTTCCTGTTCAGGGCAGGTCGGCTCCGACCGAAGTAGACCCACTCCGTGGGAGGGCGCGAGAAGCATGAGCGCTACTGATGTCGTGTGCTCCATGCTGACAGCGCTGTTCGCGGCCGCAGCCATCCACGAGCTGCGACACCGCGTACTGCCACGGAGCTCCGGGTGGCGCGTGCGGATCGACGGTCTCCTGCACACCACCATGGCAGTGGCCATGTCCGCCATGCCGTGGAGCTGGGGCGCTCCGATGCCTGCGAGGGCGCAAGCAGTCTTCTTCGCGGCCGCAGCACTGTGGTTCCCCCTGTCCGCGCTCAGCCGGCGTCGCGGGGCAAGACTGCCCGCGGTGGCACGGAGTTGGCCGTCCGCGGCCGGCATGGCCGCGATGGCCTGGATGGCACGCCCGACGGCAGGTTCGGGACACGAGGCTCTGGCGGTCCATGCCGGTCACTCGATGGGGGACCCAGGAACCCACGACGCAGGCACGGGGATACTGGTGCTGTATCTGCTTGTCTGCGCCCTCCGGTCGCTCACGCGCGACATGCCGGGGCTGCGACGGGACACGGGCAACCCGCATACCCCTGCCATCAAAGAGCTCTACGGCCACTTCTGGGAGGGTGCAATGCACCTTGGAACGGTCGTGACGCTCCTCATGCATCAATGACTGTGCCCCCAAGACCGCAGCTCGTGGGTGTTCCTGCCCGGCGTACGACCGGGCCCCGCCGGCGCGGCCTCGAAACCAACGGGGATCAGCACATCCCACGACTGAGCATCTCAAGGACACGTGTGAACGACAGCCCCGCCGCCCGCCGGCCCAGGTCTCAGGCGTCCCGTCGCCTGCGGTCCCTGGCACGGGGATGGCTGACCCTGCTGGCTCTGGCAGCAGCAGGGGGCGCGGCCGCCTGCGACCAGGCCGGCGGTCAGGACACAGGCGGCCGCATAGCCGTGGGCCGAGACTGCCGCTCCACACTCGCACAGGGGATGGAGCTTTCCTGCGGAACCAACGGATTCGGGGACCTGCGCCATGTCTGCCGGACCACGGACACCAGCGGCCATCGGTGCCTGCCGACGACAGCCGTGACGGTGCGCAACACCGGGCGCTCTGTCGTGCTGGTGACGGTCATCAAGGGGGCCAGGCAGGGCATCCGTGAACAGAGCAGAGAACAAGCGCTCGCACCCGGGCAGTCGGCTGTCCTGCGTCCCGGTGTAGGAGAGTTCCTGTTCGATATCACCTTGCGCAACATGGGGAGCGCACGGGGGAGCCTGCTGGTGACCCGGGTGCAGTGATGCCGACGCCCAGCGGGGACCGGGCGATCGTCGTTGCGGGGCAGCAGTCCTGCGGTACATGCAGGAAGTCGCCCTGCTGCCCGTCGATCCACTGTGCGCCGTCGAAAAGACGAACGGTGCCGTTGAGGATGAAGAAGGACTCCGACCCTTTCCTACGTCGGATGCGCACCGACGGCTGACGGGGCATGCGCGGACCACTGCAGTGCCCGCAAACCGCCAGGCCTCTCTCAGCGAGTCTGCGACCACGCCCCTCACAGGACAGACCGAGCACCCCCAGCGGGTGTGACGCCTCCTCGGCTGCCTGCGCAGCAGATCGCCCCCTCGCCCAGCCGCCCCGGACACCGCGCACGGGTGCGGGATGTGGTGCGGTTGTGGACAGGAGCCCGGGCGGCTGGCCCGCGGTGAGGAGCCCGGTGATGACGGGGAGACGGCGATGGCCGAGTGTGCCCCGGTAACTGGGCCGCGGCATGCGCAGATTGATCAGAGATGGCGGGCGGGTGTACGGCCTGTCCGAGCCGACCCATGGTGATCCTGGGCTGCGAGGCGGCGAAGCCATGGTTGAGCGGGACCGGTTGACGCCGGTAGTCCGTCTCCCGCCGTAGGTCGGGGCGGCGTGGAGACGGACCGTACGTGGCCGACCGGCCGGCCGGGGCAGGTGCCGGTCAGCCGAACTGGCCGGGCTGGTAGTCGCCGGCGGGCTGCTGGTTGATGACGTTGATGCGGTTGTAGGCGTTGATGACGGCGATGAGAGAAATCAGGGCGACCAGCTGGTCCTCGTCGAAGTGCTTGGCCGCGTTCGTCCAGGCCTCATCGGTGACACCACCGGCTGCGTCGGCGATGCGGGTGCCCTGTTCCGCCAGCTCCAGGGCGGCCCGCTCGGCCTCGGTGAACACCTTGGCCTCCCGCCAGGCCGCGACCAGGTTGAGGCGCTGCACGGTCTCCCCGGCGAGCGCGGCATCCTTGGTGTGCATGTCGGTGCAGAAACCGCAGCCGTTGATCTGGCTTGCGCGAATCTTCACCAGCTCTTGGATCACGGCCGGCAGCGTTGAGTCCGAAACCACCTTGCTAGCCGAGTTGATGTGCTTCAGCACCTTTCCCGCGAGGGGGTGACCGAAGTAGTTGAGACGCGATTCCACGGTGATCTCCTAGCCATGTTGCGGATACACACTACTGACCGGACAGCCCGGCGAGGTGTGACAGGAAGCCGAGTGTGATGTGCGTGACCGTGTTTGCCTGGTGTCGGCTCACTGCGGGAGATCCGAGGTGATCAGCTGGAGGAGAGCGATCGGACGGCGTCCACCGGATTCAAGGCCGGGGCGTAGGAGGGGGGTTGCACGATGGTGAGCCCGTCGTGTGTGGGGCCGGAGCCGTTGAGATCTTGAGGTGGTAACTGGGCACTGTCGGCGGGTTGTCAGCCGGCCAGGTCGCGCTGATCGTAGGTGTAGGCGGTGTCCGTGGCGGCAAGCCCGAGCGGCCATGTCAGGGAGCCGGCAGCACAGTCGCTCGGGTTCTGCGTCGGGAGGCGCCAGGGCGTGCCGGAAATCGAGCGCCCCTGCGGCCTGGCATTGGAGGATGCCTATGTCACCGGTGCGAGTGCGGGGCAGAAGGTTGAAGGGGGCCTGAGCACTTGGTCGTCATGTTGGGGGCGCGAGCGCAGATGTGGAGCGATGGCGTGAGCCGAGGAATGCGCTGATCTTGCTGGGGGTCCATACCCACATGAGCTGATGGATGCCCTCGGGCGATGCGGCAAGTGTCATCAGCATCAAGGGCTTACCGTCCTGGTGGAGCATGATGCCTGCGCGCCCGTTGACCTCAACAGCACCAACCTCGGCATCCCTCCAGTAATGCTTCGCGGCGCCGGCGGCTGCCAGGTGAACCACCCGTGCCCGGCCCAGAACGGGTACGCGAGCCGCCCCCCGGATACCGTTGCCATCGGACACACTGACCACATCGAGAGTGAGTAGGGACTCCAAGGAAGCGACGTCCCCTTTTTGCGCAGCCGCGACGAACTTCTCCAGCAAGCGTCGGTGCTCCGCGGTGCTCACGGTTTCCCGATGTCCGTCCGACAGATGCTTGCGGGCTCGGCTCACAATCTTCCGAACATTGACAGGGCTGAGCCGGAGGATGGCGGCAATTTGCTCGTACGGGTAGTCGAAAGCCTCCCGTAGTACGTACGCCGCCCGTTCGGTGGGGTTGAGCCTCTCCAGTAGAAGAAGGAGGGCCATTTCTACGGCCTCCGCCCGCTCAGCCCCCACCTCAGGATCCATGCTGGTATCGATGGGCTCAGGCAACCACGGCCCTACATATGTCTCCCGGCGCGCCCGTGCAGAGTGGGCGACATTGACGGCGAGGCGGGTTGTGGTACTCGTCAGAAAGGCCGACGGGTTAACCACCACCGACCGATCGGTGCGTTGCCAACGCAACCAGACCTCCTGCACCACGTCTTCCGCCTCGACCACACTGCCCAGCACCCGGTACGCAACGCCGAAAAGCCGCGGCCGAAGAGGCTCGAAGACGGAAACAGCCTGATCGAGAGTGTTGGTTGGGGGGAGCGGTTCGATATCCATACTGCAGCCTCCGATCTGGCGATTCTACCGGCGTGACTCCACATCCGCTGAACCGGGAGATAAAAGATCGGCTACCGCTCAGGGATACACGCTTAGTGACTGTCCCCTTTCCATATGTCAGCGACTTCCATGTCCGGCCGTATTGCCTTTCACGGACGACGGCGCTCACTCAAAGCCACGACTGCTGCAATCGCATCACCTCATGGATCAGACGCGTCCTAATTGTGGGGAACCCTGGGGCACATTATTGGCATGCTCGCCCGGTCACGTTGGCCAGTCTTCTGTCGCGCCAGCGTAGGAGAGCAGGTCGCTGCGACCAGATGCCCTCGACCGGTTGAGTTCGGGCGCGTAGGACGGCAGCTGGTAGACGGCCCCGGTGGGCAATGAACTCCCGCATGCCGTAGATCAGGTGGACATTGGGGTCCTTGGCGGCCTGGGCATCGATCGCGGCAGCCGTCTGCCGGGGGTCGTCACCGAACCGGCGCCGGACGCAGACACTCCGGCCGCATTCCCCTCGTCCGCCTCGCCTTCCCCCTCGGCTGCCGACGTCGCATCCCGGCCGGCCCCGGCCAGGACCTCATCCACCGTCTCCCGCGTGATCTGCAGCCTCGGCAGTCGCTCCTCTGTGGCGAGCTGTCCGTCAACTCCTCCATCCACTGCTGGAGTTCATCCACTCGCCAAAGCGTGGGGATGTCATGAGCGCTTGCAGCACTCGGCCGTTGGCGCACCGTCCACACCTGCGACCGCACCCCCCATGCCCTCACCGGCGGGCCGGCTGACCTCTCTACCGGGACGCCAGCCAGTCGGCGTAGCGGGTGGGGGCGAGCCGGGCATCGTCCTTGCCCGTGAGGACGTCTCCGCGAACGGCGGCGAACATGCCGGCGGTGTCGTCCGTGGTGACGGTGCGGCCGTCGGAACGGGCCGCGAGAGTGATTCTGCCGAGTTCGTCGAGGAGGAAGACCTCGGGTCCGGCGATGTTGCGGATCCCTTGCAGCGGGGCGCCCGCGGCGACTTCGGCGACCGCGTCGGCGACGTCCTGGGCGGCGATGGGCTGGATCGGGGTGGCGGGCAGACGGACGGTGTCGCCGTCGGCCGTCCAGGACAGGATCGCGTCGACGAACTCCATGAACTGTGTGGCGCGGACGATGGAGTACGGGATCGGTCCGGCTGCCAGAATCTTCTCCTGGAGGGCCTTGGCCCGGTAGTAGTCCAGCTCGGGCACCTGGTCCACGCCGACGATGGAGAGCACGACCAAGTGGCGCACTGCGGCTTTCTGGCCGGCGTCCAGCAGGTTTTCCATCGACTGCCGGAAGAAGGCAGGCGAGGCCTCGTCGAAGGTCGGGGAATTCGTCAGGTTGACGATGACGTCGGCGCCGGCAACCGCCTTCTCCAGGCCCTCGCCGGTGATGACGTTCACGCCCGTCGACTGCGAGTGGGGTACCGCTTCGTGCCCGCCCGCATTCAGCTTCCTCACGACCTGTGATCCGATCAGCCCGGTGCCACCGAGCACTACGAATTTCATGACGCGCCCTTCCGCCGGGGAAGCTCATCCGTGTCACGGCTCACCAACCCACTGAAGCACGCGCACCGCAAGATTGCACACGGCTCTGTCTCCCGAACGACGGCTGCAGGGGGCGGACGGGTGTGCTGTGGCAGCACACCGAGGAGACCACGGCGGCCCGTTCCGCCGGAAGCGGCGGTCTGACGCCGGGATGTCCATGACCTCGTGTGACAAGGTGTTTCCTCACACGGTATGTTCGTTGTGCGCGCCTCGATACACGGTTGCATATCTGTGCCGCAGCATTACCGGCGTCGGACCGGACGCCGACCGCTGCGACGCTGATGTGTCGCTGGACTCTCCTTTACCGTGAAGGATCCGATCGTGCCAGCAATCTTGATCCACGGTGTCCCTGACACCCATCGTTTATGGGACGGCGTTCGCCGGCACCTGACCCGCAGTGACGTGGAGGCCTGGGACCTGCCCGGCTTCGGCGCAGCGCTGCCGCCCGGCTTCAAGAGCTGCCCCAGGCGCGTCCCGACAGCGGTTGCCGCATCGTTGTGCGTGCTCAGTTCAGCGCAGAGCGCACTACCTGCCGCACCATCGGGACGCGGTCCAACTCCGCCCTGATATCGGCGAGACTCTGGGCGGCCAGCGCCTGGTGCCAGGCCTGTTCCGCCCGGCGCATGGCCGCGTTGACAGCACATGTGCCTGTCGGCGGCGGCGACAGCTCGCCGATCTTGCCGCAGCAGCGGATCTCTGTGCAGTGAAAGAGCTGGGTGCCCCCCTCGATGGCCTCCACCACATCCAGGAGGGTGATGGCCTCAAGGGGCTTGGCCAGACGGAAACCTCCGCGCGGCCCGGGCACGGAGACCACGAGCTCGGCTCGGGCGAGCTGCTGCAGCTGCTTGTTCAGGTAGGAGGCAGAGAGGCCGTGAGCCTCGGCAAGCCGGGCGCTGCCTACCGGGTTGCCGCCATTCATGTCCAGGTTCAGCAGCGTGTGCAGAGCCCACTCGACACCTTTAGCCATTCGCATATTACGGACATTACATGTCCAGGATCGAAGCGTGGTAGCCCCCTGGCCTGCGGCCCTCGTCCGGCTGGAGGGGAAGTGCGGAAGCGCCGCAAAGAGATCTTGACATCCAATATCCAGGATATGTAACGTCCAGAATATGCGGTGCAGGCCCCGCCGGAGGCCACCGCAGCAGGCAGCCCCTGCTCACGGAGCACTGGCTGATCACTTCGGCTTCGAAAACGGAGAAGTTCATGAAGGATGTCCTGATCATCGGCGGCGGCTTCGCAGGGGTGTGGAGCGCGGCAGGAGTCGTACGCGCCGCCCGTCAGGCAGGCAGCGCCGGCGACGAAATACGGGTCACGCTGGTCAGCGGCGGCGATGACCTGGTCATCCGTCCTCGCCTGTACGAGGACGCCCCGGAAGGCATGCGGGTCGCCCTCGACCGCGTCCTCGGACCCATCGGCGTACGCCGCATCACGGCGACCGTCACAGGGATCGACACCGAGGCGCACACCGTACGTGCTGTCGGTCGCGCCGGTGAGGAACTGGACCTGGCCTACGACAAGCTGGTGCTGGCCACGGGCAGCCAGCTCATACGGCCCGACTTCCCCGGCTCGCAGGAAATCTTCGACGTCGACACCCTCCCCACGGCGGCCGCGCTCGACAACCACCTGCGGCGGCTGCCCGATCAGGCACCCTCCCTGGGCCGCTACACCGCCGTCGTGGTCGGTGCCGGCTTCACCGGCCTGGAGATCGCCACCGCGCTGGGCGAGCGGCTTCAGGCGATCGCCGACCGCCAGGACTCAGCTGAAGACGTCCGGGTCGTTCTGGTCGACCGCGCCGACGTCGTGGGCCCGGAACTCGGCCTGGGCCCCCGCCCCCACATCCACGACGCCATTGACGAACTGAAGATCGAACGACGCCTGGAGCTCACCGTGGCATCGGCGACCCGCCAGGACGTCACCCTCTCGGACGGCGAAGTGATCCCCGCGGCAACCGTCGTATGGACGGCCGGTATGGCCGCGAGCCCCCTCACGGCCCAGATCCCGGGCGAACGTGATCGGCTGGGACGGCTGAGCGTGGACGCGCACCTGCAGGTGATCGGGGTACCCGACGTCTACGCAGCCGGCGACACCGCACTCGCCCCCGCAGAAGACGGCCACTCCACGACGCAGTCCTGCCAGCATGCCCTGCCCATGGGCAAGTTCGCCGGCCACAACGTGGCAGCCGACCTCCTGGGCAACACCCTGCTGCCCTTCACTCCCGACCCCTACGTCACCTGCCTGGATCTCGGCCCCGCCGGCGCCGTCTACACAGAAGGCTGGGACCGCAAGATCGCGCTGACCGGGCAGGAAGCCAAAACGCTCAAGCAGAACATCAACTCGCTCTGGATCTACCCGCCGACCGACGACCCGGAGCAGCTCCTTGCCCAGGCAGGCCGCTTCTCCAACGGCTGACAGCCGACTGCAGCCCCGAAAGCTCAGCCGGCCTCGCACTGCCGAATGATGGCCAACCACCGAGCCGCCCGGTGCGCAGGGGCTCTTCGCCCCTCGCGCACCGGGCGGTTTCCTTATGGTGCCCGTCGGTGAGAGGGCGGGCAGCGCCATCCGGTCGTCCGCGCGGCACACATGTGTGCGCACCGGCTGGGGAAACCGGTGCGCACAGCCTGCCGCTCGTCAGGAGCCGGTCACGGCACGGTCAGCGGCGGACCACCTGGGGGGCGATGTCCTCGGTGAATCGGTGACCCGCCTCAGGCAGCGACGCTGCAGCTGCTGCGCCGACACTGCCGCAGAACGAGGCCTCCAGCGTTCCACCGAGTGTGGTGTTGACGGTTCCGTTGTTGGAGGTGTTCGCCATCGACGTCATGCTCCGCCTGCCGTCGGAGGTGGTGAAGGCGTAGGTGTAGTAGCCCTGGACGGTTCCCGTGTGGCCGTACACCGTCACGCCGCAGGACAGCTTCCTGGCGCGCAGGCCGAGTCCGTAGGACTGGTTTCCGTCCGCGGTGACCGGAACCATGGTCATCATCTGCTCCAACTGCGCGGAGGGAAGCAGCGCACCGGAGACGAGCGCGGAGAAGAAGCGGTTCAGGTCGGCTGCGTTCGAGATGACCGCTCCAGCCGACTGTCCCCACGAGACGGTCTGTTCGGTGGAGTCCACCAGCGGGAGTGCGGTGTCGTCCTGACGAAGGTAACCCCGGGCGTAGGAGCCGGAGAGAGTGGTCTGCGGGTGCACGTAGGAGGTGTTCCGCAGCCTCAGCGGCCCGAAGATCCGCTGCTGGTAGTGGGTGGCCATGGGCACGCCGGTGAGGTGCTCGATGAGTTGCCCCAGCACGACAAAGTTGGTATTGGAGTAGCTGTAGGCAGCGCCCGGCTCGTACTTCAGGGGGTGGGCGGTCGAGAGGTCGATGAGCTCCTGGTAGCCGAACACCTTGTTCCGAACCGCCTCGAAACCCGGGACGGTGTTGTAGAACATGTCGTTGGTGTAGTCATAGAGCCCGCTGCGATGGCCGAGCAGGTGCCGTACGGTGATGCGGTCGTCGGGCAGCGACTTGGGCAGGTAGTCGTTGGCCGGGGCATCGAGGTCGACACGTCCCTCAGCGGCGAGTTGCATCAGCACCACCGTGGTGAAGGTCTTGCTGACGCTGCCGACGCGGAACCGGCGGCCGGTGTCCATTTTCGTGTGAGTGGAGGTGTTCGCCTCCCCCGTGACGATGTGGTATCTCGTGCTGCCCTCGTCGATGCGGGTCAGCACGCCGGGAGCACCCTGCGCCACGACATTGTTCTGCACGGAGCGCACGGCTGCAGTGTCAGGGGCGGGCCGGGAGGCGGTATCTGCGACAGCCGGAGAGGCCGCCAGGGCGGCGACCAGCGTGGAGCCTGCGAGCATCATGCTCACATCTTTGATTCGCATCCGAATCTTTCTGGTGTGAAGAGCTGGAATACGCCCCGCAGGGCTCATACGTCGACCGATTTCCGTCGCTGCCAGGGGAGTTGAGCCATAGCCCGCTCCACGTTCGGTGGGTGGGAGTCGGACGGAACACGGCGACCGGCCTTGGAGGGCGTCACATGCATTGTAGTGTCGAAACAGTGTGTTTTGCGATCAACGGTTGAATGCCTCACGCTGCAAGCGGTGCTGAGTCGTATCGGCCCTGAGCGCGTCCATCGGGACGTGGGCTTTCTCACTCCACGACAACGATCAGCGCGCCTCAGGTCCCGTGCGCGGTCCCCCAGGATCCGCCACAGGCCGTGTCCGGGAGGCCGCCCGATATCCAGGCCCGGTATCAGCTCCCCCGTGCAAACCCGGCATTGTCACCGGTCTCAGCGACGGTTTCACCAGACACTCCTGGCCACGGTGTCACAGATCGCTCAGCTGCCCGGTCCTAGTTACGAACGCAACCGATTTGGCCCCGTGGTGAGAAAGGCTGATCTTCATGAGGGTTACTTGTCGCCGGAGACCAGCCTTGGCGCGCTTTGGCTTCAGCGGGGGTGACTCGGCCAGTGGCCGGGGCCATGAGAGGCGTCGAACCATGCCGGGCGACAAGGGGACGCGTCCCCAGCCGGCGAGCCGGCCGCCCGGGGACCCGGAGTCGGTGGGCTTGCATGCCCTTCCTCGTCCCGTGGCCGTGGTGGTGGGCGCCGGTGGCGTGCTCGGAGCTGCGCATGTTGGTGTCGGGTACGCGTTGGAGCAGCGCGAATTCGTCCCGGACATGATCATCGGAACGTCGGTGGGCGCCCTCAACGGGGCCATCGCGGCCGCCCACCCCGACAGGGCCGCGCCGTGGCTGGACCACGTGTGGACCCGTTTGCGTCGCCGTGAGGTGTATCCGCTCGGCTACCTGTCCTCACGGGCCAGCGTCTTCACCGACCGCGGCCTGCGTCGACTGATCGCTCGGGCCGAGCTGCCGTCGCGGATCGAGCAGTTGGCGGTCCCGTTCACCGCGGTGGCCATGGACCTGGTCACCGGCGCTCCGGCGCTGCTCGACCACGGAGACCTCGAGTCCGCGCTGCTGGCCAGCGCGGCCATTCCCGGGATGCTGCCCCCGGTGGACCGTGAGGGCCGGACGCTCGTCGACGGCGGGGTGATCGCCTATGTCCCGGTACTGGCGGCCCTGCAGGCCGGGGCGGCCAGCGTGGTGGTGGTGTCGACCGGGCCGGAGAGCTCGCCGTTGAGCCCCACCGTCCCGCGCCGACGTGCCAGTGCGATCGCCGCCAGGGCCGGGCTGCTGTTGTTGCACCATCAGATCGAGCGTGACCTGCACGAGGTGTCCCAGCACATCCCGACCGTCGTACTGCCGACCGGCATCGAGGCCTGGCCCGCGCCGTGGGACTTCGGCCATTCCCAGCGGCTGATCAGCACCGCGTCCCTCACGGCGGGGCGTTTTCTCGACAAGCTGCGCATCAGCGGGCCGGGCCTGTATCGGATCGACGATCCTATGGCGACATCGGCCGGTCCGGGCGCGGTATCGACCTCCTCCATATCGGGGGTCAGCCTGTGAGTACCATCGCGTTCCTCAACATCGCCATGCATGGGCGCGTCAACCCGACGCTGCCGGTCGTGGCCGAGCTTGTCCGGCGCGGCCACTCCGTCACGTACCACACCTCGCCCGCGTTCCGTGAGGAGATCGAGGCCACCGGCGCGACTGTCTGCCTCTACCCCGGGGGTGACCAGCCGCTCCCCGATCCGCCGACGCCGGTCACGCTGTTGGAGGGGCTTGCGGGCACCGCCGTCGGCCTGCTGCCCGCTGTGCTCACCGACCTGCGCCGCGTACGGCCCGACCTGATCGTCCACGACAACGCCTGTTTGTGGGGCGCCGTCACCGCTCGCGAACTCAAGGTGCCGGCGGCATCGTCGTTCACAACGTTTGCGTTCAACCGGCATGTGCCCAGCCCCACCCGCGGCTCGTGGGACCTGCTGGCCGCGGCGACGGCTCGGCCCCGCAGTCTCCAGGGCTACCTGCGGTCGCGCTGGGGGCTGCACCGCCGCTTCGACGCGCGTGGGCTGCCACTGATCGACTTGGGAAACATCCGCCAGCCGCTCAATCTGGTCTACACCTCGCGGGCGTTCCAGCCTGCCGTCGAGGAATTCGACCAGTCCTACCGATTCGTTGGCCCGAGCATCGGCGCCCGCCCGGTCGACCCGTCGTTCCCGGCCGATCGGCTGCGGGACCCGGTGCTGTACGCCTCGCTGGGTACGGTGTTCAACGCCGACCCGCAACTGCTCCGTACCTTCGCCACCGCGCTCGCCCCGCTCGGCGGCACCGTGGTCATCTCCACCGGGCAGACCGATCCCGACGCGCTGGGTCCGCTGCCGACCAACGTCCTCGCCCGCCGCTCCGTGCCGCAACTGGAGGTGCTGGCCCGCGCGGCGCTGTTCGTCACCCATGGCGGGATGAACAGCGCCAACGAGGCCATGTACGCCGGGGTTCCGCTGCTGGTGGTCCCGCAGGGCGCTGACCAGCCGATGGTGGCCCGCCGCGTCGTCGAGCTAGGCGCCGGCCTGTCGATCCGTACGGAGGACGTCACCGAGGACTCCGTGCGTGCCCTCGCCCGGCGCCTGCTCGACGACCCACGGTTCCGGACAGCCGCGACCACCCTGCAGGCCGCCCAGCAAGAGGCGGGGGGATATCGGCGCGCCGCCGATGAACTCGAGCAGTACCTGCACGCGGCCGGCTCGACCGGTGAGTCGGCTCCCATCGATCCGTCACAGCGAGGCTGAGCGATGTCACCCATCGTCGTCGTTCTGCTGCTGTTCGCCGGGATGTCGGAGGCCGCCGGGCGCATTCTGCCTCTGGTAGTGCGCCGGCCTGGCATGTCGCGGACTCTTGTGGCCGGGTTGATGCTGGCCGGTGGCCTCGTCGAGGGTGCAGTGTTCGCGCTGTGGCCGCTGACCGCGTGGACCCTCGCCGATATGGTGCTGTCCTCTCCACCGCCAGGCGCCGGGTTGGTGTGGAGTCCGGACCTGGTTGCCCCGATGGTGCTCGCTGCCGTCCTTGCGTTTCCGTTGCTCGGGCCCTTGCTCCACCTGCTGCTCTTTGTGGGGGTCGGGGCCGGTCTGGCCGACCCGCTCGCCGCGGCGACCGGGCTGGGCTGGTGGAGCGCTGCCGGTTGCGTGACCGTCGCTGGGGCCGGGCTTGGTGTCGCCGTAGAGGCCGTTCGGCGCCTGGTCGTGAAGATCAGTGCGACTGAGGCGCGGGAGTCGATCGCATGAACGGTGTTCTGCTCTGGGTCTGCGCGCTTGGGCCGGCTCTGCTCGCCGAAGCTCTGCTGGCCCGCTACGAGGTGATGGCTTATGGCGCCGGCTGGCGGGCCCCTATCACCGAGCTCCCGGAGGGCGTGCCCTATGCCCGGGGTGCGGCCCCTGACAGTCCCCCGGATGCCTACCTGGTCTACCTGGACGGCATCGGTAAACGCCGCGTCCGCGACAGTCGGGACGGCGGCCAGCTCGTCAAGGCCCTGCTTGCCGGAGCGCCGGAGCTGCGGGTGCTGGGTCAGGTGCAGCCCTACTCGCCACTGGCCGACCCGCTCGCTGAGCGGCCGGTGTGGGCGTGGCTGCGCCGCCGCGTCGGGCTGCTGCTGTTTCTGCACAATGTCATGCAGACCTTCGTCGCCGCCGACCACCGGTACCGCCCCCTGTACAACCGGGCCGTCGGCTCCCAGATCGCCACTCAGCTCCGGCTCGCCGGCTACCAGCCCGACCGCGGTATCCCCGTGGTGCTGCTCAGCTACAGCGGCGGTGCCCAGGTCGCCACCGGCGCGGTTGACGAACTGCACACCCAGCTACGCTCCCCGCTCCTACTGATCACGCTCGGTGGGTTCCACAACGGCGCCAACGACCTCACCCATGCCGAGCACTTGCATCGGCTCACCAGCGCGAGCGACCGGATCGAGCGGGTCGGCACCTGGATTTTTCCCCAGCGCTGGAGGCTGTTCCGCCGTAGCGGATGGAACCGCGCCGGCCGCGCCGGGAAGATCACCGTGCATCGGCTCGACCCGGCCACGCACGTCGGGCCGCGCAGCTACATCAGTCGGGAGGCCCAGCTGCCCGATGGCCGCAGCCACCTCGACCGCACCGTCGACACCGTGATCGCGCTCATCCGCGCCCAGCACAGCGCGGCCGCGGCGACAGGCGACTCGTTGCCGTGAGGGCCTCGACCAGAGCGCGCAGCGGAGGGTCCGGCATGTTTGGTCGCGAAATCGACCTTGTCGGGCGCCTCCGCCGCGACGTCATCGGCTGAACTGCTCACGGAGGGGGCACGAGTCGACCCGCCCCGCGCTGGCCGCCGTCTACTGGACCAGCCTGTCGGACGAGGCGACCGCCAAGGCGTTCCGCGACCAGATCGAGGCGGCCTTCGCGTCGTGCCTGGGCCGGATCGCCCCCGAGGAGACCGAGCGGACACCGGCGTTCACGTGCCTGATGTCCGCGCAACTGGGCGGCCTCGTCCTGCTGCGCTACGTCCTCAGGACGAGGAGCGTTCCGTAAGCGGCAGGTCAGGCGTTGGTTTCCCCTGGAGGGCGGCAGCAGGGTCGACGTCGAGTCCGGCGACCAGGCCACGCAGGACGGGGCCGTACTCCGGGTGGGCGAGGGCGAACGCCATCTGGGCGACCAGGTAGTCGGCCGGGTTGCCGGTGTCGTACCAGCGGCCCTTGATGACCTGCCCGTACACCGC
Organism: Streptomyces sp. SD15; assembly: GCF_054462255.1. Lineage (NCBI taxonomy): Bacteria > Bacillati > Actinomycetota > Actinomycetes > Kitasatosporales > Streptomycetaceae > Streptomyces > Streptomyces sp. SD15. The sequence continues at coordinate 28,901 of NZ_JBTLMO010000045.1, forward strand.
GCGGGTCGAAGCGTAGGCGTTGATGGCGTCGGTCAGGTAGACCTCGCCGGTCTTGTGCTCGTACCAGCGGCGGGTCTGCTCGCGCAGTTCGTCGACGATGCCGGGGGTGACGACGTAGCCGCCGATAGCCGCGTACGACGACGGGGCGGCAGCCGGCTCAGGCTTTTCGACCAGGCCGGTGATGCGCAGTTGGCCGCCTCCGAGGTCTTCCTTGACGATGGGCACGCCATAGCGGTGGGAGTCGGTGGGGTCCATCGGCAGGAGGGCCAGCACCGGGCAGCCGGTCTGCTCATACGCGCGGATCAGCTGCTGGGCACGGGGGACCTCGGCCACGAAGACGTCGTCGGGCCACAGCACCAGCACCGGCTCGTCGCCGAAGGCACGGGCAGCGTTCAGCACCGGGGTGCCGTTGCCGTACGGACCGTACTGGTCGAGGTAGGTGATGTGGCCCTGACCGGCCAGCTCTGCGACCTCCTCCACCGCGTCCGCGTAGGCCGTCTTGCCGTCTTTGCGGAGTTGCTCGACGAGGGCGGGGTTGGGGCGGAAGTGGTCCTGGATGAGGCTCTTGCCGCCGGAGACGACGATGGTGATGTCGGTGATGCCGGAGTCCACCAGCTCGCGCACGGTGTGCTCGATGACCGGCTTGTCGCCGACCGGGAGCATCTCCTTCGGTGTCGCCTTCGTCAGGGGCAGCAGACGGGAACCGAGTCCGGCGGCGGGGATCACGGCCCTGCGAATCGTCGGGGACATCACGTCTCTCTCGGTCGGGCGGCACACCGTACCGGCCAGCACGGCACACACCGACGTTACCAACGTCCGCCGCTGCCCATATGCACGGGGTGGCGGTGCCTTTCAGGCGCAATCGGGCGGCCTCTCGAGATGTTGTGACACCGTTGCTGTGGTTGTGGTGCGCCGTGCTGCTCCGCTCGCACACAGCAGGCAAACGGCGATCTGACGGGTGAGGCAGGAAGCGGTGAGCGCCACGGCTTTCAGGTGTCGGACGGTCGTGAGCGGCTCCTGCGTGCCAGCCTCTCGCGGACACCTTGGGCGCCTACGCCGGCGCCGGGGTGGTGGCCGCGCTCGGGGCGGTCCATGTGTTCCGGCTGGACACGCTGTCGTACGCGGTCAGCGCCTGGTGCGCGACACGGATCCGCGTTGTCGAGCACCGGGCCCGGCCGAAGCAGGGGCGGGAGCGGCTGGGACCGGCCATCTGGAATGGCCTGCTCTTCGTCGCGCGAACCCCGGTGGGCCGCCTGCTGGCGCCGAGCCTGTCCCTGACCGGCGCTGAGTGGTTCCAACTCGGGCACAGGGCGGTCGGCCTCGAACCACACGGTGGGATCGGTATCGATGGCGCCCGGCTCACAGGGGATCGACCAGGTCCGACCGCCCTGGCACTCGACAGCGAAGATCAGGCGCTGTGCACCCAGCAGGTCACGGGGCGACGCCGGGCGGGGCGCCGGTGGTTGGTCGGTGACAGACCCGGCCACCGTATCCCGACAAGAGCCGCCCCGTGCCCTACGGCGCCGGCCAGTCAGAACTCCAGGCGGGGGACCGGAGAGCCGCCCAGCACGTAGCCCTGGATGGCGGTGGCGGCGGCGCCACGCGCCCACTCGCTGAAGTCGATGGGCTGGATCTCGAGGGACAGTTCACGGGCCCGTGGATCGCGGTCGCGGCGGACCGCCTCGTCGATCGCAGCCCGGGCGACCTCGGCGAGCCGAATGCCCTCGCCGGTGAGCACGATCTTCTGAGTGGGCGTCAGATTGGCGACGGCGGCGATCAGCCGGCCCAGCGCCCGGCCCGCCGCCCGGACCACGGCGGCCGCGACCGGGTCGCCGTCGGCCGCGAGGTCCAGGCACCGACGGCCACCGGGGCTGCGCGGTCGCGATGCTGTCGACGGTCGGGCTGTGCCGCTCGGTGACGTATGACGAATCCAGTCAGTGGTTGCGCGTGTCCTTCCAGCGCCCGTGGTGCGGCGAGTTCACTGGCGATGCGATCACCGGTCGCCTCGAACTGCGAACCACGGAGCCAAGACCCATGACCAGTTGGACAGCGAATGACCTCCCGAACCTGACCGGCCGTACGGTGGTGATCACCGGTGCCGGCCGTGGCCTCGGCCTGATCACGGCACGCGAGCTCGCTCGTGCCCGTGCCCGCGTCGTGCTGGGGGTACGCGACACCGGCAAGGCCCGCCGCGCCGTCGCCGACCTGCCCGGCACCTTCGACGTCCGACCGCTCGACGTGTCGGATCTGACCTCGGTGCGAGACTTCGCCGACTCCTGGTCCGGCGACATCGACAGACCCCGCCTGGATGCTCGCCGCGCTGCACCAGATGGCGCCGGCCGGCACCGCAGGTCCTCCGGCCGCTCCGTCGCAAGACCTCCGGGAGTACGACCCCGAGTGGGGTGACGCGTTCCTCTGCGGGCGAGCCACCATCAACTGCGACCACGAGTCCATGCTGCGTCAGGTCAAAGTGCCGGTCCTGGTCACCCACCACTTCCATCACGTGGCCCCGGACACCGGGCAGCTGCTCGGCGCGATCACCGACCTCCAGGTGCAGCGAGCGCGACAGCCCGGCATGCCGCACTCCATGCACGGCCACGACCCGCCACCTACGTCGACACGATCACCGCGTGGGCCGACGACCTGGCCACCAGCCCCGCACCCGTCAGGAGTACCCGGTGAAACCCACTGCCTCCGAAGCACTGCGGCTCGACGCGGTCGGCCGCAGGCTGCTCTTCACCGATGCGCACACCGTCAAGAGGTTCTCCTCCACACCGGTCGGCGACGACCAGCCGGCCGAGATCTGGAACCTCGCGAAGTGGCCGCCGACGATGTGTCGCTGACCGTGCCTGCGCGTCAGCCCGGGTATCTGCTCGACGAACGTGCGTCGCAGACACGCCGAGTTCTCGCAGGCGAACCGGCGGACCCGCAGCCACAGGACAACACCTCGTCCGGCACTGGGCACATCAGCAGGAAACCGCGGGTAAGAACCACGAACGCGGCTGGACCAGGTTCCGCACCCGGGCACACGGCACGCTTCGCAGTGCATCGCGCATCAACGCGCACTATCTCGATATTCACGTCCACTCGACGGACACCCCGACCGTGTACTCGTACCTCAAGAACGATGCGCCCCGGCCGCACCGCCAGTTGAGCGCGGCCGGGGTGGGGAAGCACCTGTCAAGCGGACCGCAACTCGAACCAGTCGAAGGCCGCACTGCCCCGCGTGGCGTATACGCCGAAGACACGGCCGGTGAACCCGCCGGCGACCTCGGTGGAGAGGTAGCGGCCGTCGAGTTCGGCGAGGATCTCGAAGTGGCCGTCGTCCGTCTCGTAGCCCAGGCGGAGGGTGTCGGGGCCGCCGCTGCGGAGGCCGGGCGGAGGAGCCGCCGCCGGGTCGCGGGAGGTGACCGTAGGCGGCAGGACGTCGGAGGTCGTGACGTCGATCCGCAGCCTCACCGGGCCGGAGGGCACGGACCGTTCGGCGACAACGTGACGCAGCGGGCCGATCCTGGCGACCGCGCGGACGGTGCCGTCGGCCACCTCCACCTCGTAGTGGTGCGCCTCGTCCAGCCGTACCGCGAGTCCACCCATGCCGTCGTCGCCGACCTCGACCAGTGTGCGCGCGGTGCAGTCGGGGTCGCGCTGCCGTCGTCCCACGAAGAGCGCACCGGGCTTGTCGAGGCTGTCCGCGCGGGCGTGCAGCACCAGATGGCCCGACCGCTCGTCGAGACGGACGCCCTCCGGGTCGCTCCGTCGGAGCGACACCCAGCACGGCGCGAGCGCGGGGGAGTCGAAGTCGTCCCGGTCCGGCTCCGGCGGCCAGGGATGCGGCGACAGCGCCGGAGCCTGCGCACGCAGTTCCAGCGGCCCGGGCAGCGGCCACTCGTCCTCCCACCGCACCGGTACCAGGAATGTCTCCCGGCCCATGCCGTGATACATCGGGGTGTCGCCGCGCGGCCTGGTACCCAGCAGCACCATCCACCAGGTGCCGTCGTGCGCCTGCACCAGATCGCCGTGGCCGGTGTTCTGCACCGGATGGTTGGTACTGCGGTGGGACAGCACGGGGTTGGCCGGGTGGGGTTCGAACGGCCCCGGCAGCGTACGGGCCCGGGCCACCGACAGCGCATGCCCGCGCTCGGTACCACCCTCCGACAGCAGCAGGTACCACCAGTCGCCGATCCGGTACAGGTGCGGTCCCTCGGGATACTGCAGTCCGCTGCCCGACCACATCGGCACCGGTTCGCCCAGCAGTTCGCCGGACTTCGGGTCGATGCGGACCCCGCGGATGCCGCCCGACGAGAACACGCACCAGCAACTCCCGTCCTCCTCCCAGGCCAGGTCGGGGTCGATGCCCGGAACGCCGACCGGTACGGGATCCGACCACGGTCCCGCGGGGTCCTCGGCGGTCACCAGGACGTTGCCTGCCCCGGCGACCACGGTCGTGATCAGCCAGAACCGTCCGTCGTGGTAGCGCAGCGTGGGCGCGTACACCCCCGTGGAGGAAGGGGCCGTGTCAGGCAGTTCCAGCTGCGAGGGCCGGTCCAGGGCGTGTCCGATCAGCCGCCAGTGGACCAGGTCGCGGCTGTGCCAGATCGGCACGCCTGGTACGTACTCGAAGCTGGACGTGGCCACGTAGTAGTCGTCACCGGCCCGGCAGATGCTCGGGTCCGGGCTGAAGCCGGGTATTACGGGATTGTCGAAGAACGCCATGTCCGTCCTGGGGAGTGTGGTCAGGGGAGTACGCCGCGGGGAATCGTCCGCGCGGGGTCAGGAGGTCCGGTGGGCGGTGGTCAGGCTGTGAAGCCGAAGGCCGCCAGTCGGAGTTCGCCGATGAGTACCACGTACAGGTCGTGGATGCCCGGGAGTGGGGCCGCCAGCTCGGCGGTGGTCGTGGTCCAGGTGTACCGGTCGCCGGTGCTCGGTACGGGCAGGGTTGCGAGCAGGGTGCCGTCGAGGCCGACAGCACCTACCCAGACCTCGAGCCGGCCCTCGCCCGGCGCGGTGCGGGATACTTCGGCCGTGACGTCTCGGGCACCGGTCAGATCCACCGAGCGGTAGACCAGGGTGCCGGGCGCGTCCGGGGCCGTCGGCGCCACCGCGTCGCCGTCCGCGCGGGTGGCGTCCACCAGGACGATGCCGGTGTAGTCGTCGAAGCCGGCGGCGTTCATCCGGTGCCCGAGCGCCGTACGCGGAGTCGGCTCCGGGCCGGTGACCGTGAGCGGCGCCCTCAGCACCACGTTCCCGGCCGAGCGCGCGACGAGCACCTCGTACTCCCCGGGATCCACGGTGAAGGCCTCCTCGGCGACCGACCAGTGGGCCAGTGCTTCGGACACGTCCAAGGCGAACGCCACCTCCCGCGAGGCGCCGGGGCCCAGACGCACCTTGCGGAAGTCGGCCAGCTTCAACAGCGGCGCCTCGAAGCGGGCGTCGAGCGCGCGGACGTACAACTGGACGGTCTCCTTGCCGGGGCGGTCACCGGTATTGGTCAACGTGACGGAGACCGTGACGCTGCCGTCCGGGGTGATGCGCCGCGTGCTCACCCGCAGTCCGGTGTGGTCGAAGCGGGTGTACGACAGGCCGTGCCCGAAGGGGTACAGCGGCCGTCGCCGGTGGTACTGGTAGGTCCAGCCGGCCTTGATGATGTCGTAGTCGAGGCGGCCGGGCAGCTCGTCGTCGGCCCGGTACCAGGTCTGAGGGAGCCGGCCGGCCGGGTCGGCTTCGCCGAGCAGCACCGAGGCCAGCGCGTGGCCGGTCTCCTGACCGTCGTGCGCGGTCCACACCACGGCCGCGGCGTTCTCGTCGGCCCAGTCGACCGCGTACGGGTAGCTGCTCATGACGACGAGCACCGTCTCGGGGCGTGCCGCGACGACCGCGCGCAGCAGTCGCTCCTGCGCCGGGGGCAGCGCGAGACCGGCCCGGTCCTGGGTCTCCCGGCCGTTGATGTGCGGTCGTTGCCAAGGACCACCACCACGGCCTCGGCGCTGTCGGCCGCTGCCACGGCGTCGGCGGTGCCGTCCCGGACGACGGTACGGGTGAAACACTCCGCCTCCGCAGGGTCCTCGGCGGCAACGGTCACGGCCCCGGTCGCCGGGTCCACGGCGGCGTAGCGGCCGGTCAGGCGCACGGAGGACGAGGTGGTGCAGCGGTCGTCCTCGTTGTTGTAGGCGAGAAAGTGCTTCAACACCGGTGCGGTGCGCAGGAAATTCGGGTCGTCTCCCGCCATACCGCGACAGCAGGCGTCGGCCAGGCGGGCCGTCAGCAGCGGATCCTCGGCATAGCCCTCCTCGTTGCGGCCCCAGCGGGGGGCGCGCAACAGGTTCACCACCGGCGCCCACGCCTGGAGGCTGAGGGGGCCGTCGCCGGTCGTCGGCCGACGGTGGTGATGGAAGGCGCGCTGCTCGATCGAGGTGACCGTGGCGACCTGGTGCACCAACTCCTCGTCCCAGGTGGCGCCCAGGCCCACAGGCTGCGGGAAGGTGGTCGCCGCTCCGAGCCAGGCAACGCCGTGCAGAGTCTCTGTGCCCGTGCGGAACGCGGCAACGCCCAGCCGGGGAACGGCCGGAGCGTACTGGTGCAGCATCGCGATCCGCTCGGCAGAGGTCAGCCGCGACAGCAGGTCCTCGACGCGTACGGCGAGCGGGTGGCCGGGATCACCGAACGGGAGCCGCTCCCCAGGCGGCCCGGAGGACAGGTCGGCAGGCACGGAAGCGGTACTCACAGCGGGCAACCCCTCGGGCGTGCGGCAGTCGGCGACACGGCGCGGCACCGCGTAGGCGAGCCGCACGGCCAGAAACCTGTTGAAGCGCTTCGAAAGTTCGCATGCGCACCCCTGGCATGTCAACAGAGCCTCAAAGCTGCTTACTTAGGCTGACTTAAGGTCATAAAAGCTTTGTTCGATCCCTTGTGGGCACCGTTACCCGTCGCTATGGTCACGGCATCATCGAAGCGCTTCGACGAGAGACGAGGCGACCCATCATGCCCCACGAGTTGAATCGAAGGTCCTTCGTCTCACCGGGGCCATCAAGGGGTGAGGGACGAGGTCCCAGTAGAAGGGGCGGACACTGGTGATCTTGACGGTGTCGTTCGGTGATGGATGGGCCCTGTGCTCCGGGTCAGGGGCGTACCCGAGCCCTGATGCGTGTGGGCGACGATCTCCGCCGCGATGGAGATGGCCGTCTCTTCGGGAGTGTGGGCGCCGAGGTCGAGGCCGATCGGGGAGTGCAGGCGGGCGAGGTGCTCTTCCGGGACGTCGGCCTCCCGTAGTAGTTCCAGGCGGTGCTCGTGGGTGCGGCGTGAGCCCATCGCGCCCACGTAGCCCACTGGCAGGCTCAGTGCCAGGCGTAGCAGGGGGATGTCGAACTTGGCGTCGTGGGTGAGGACGCAGGCGACGGTCCGGGCATCCACGTCGGTGGCGGCGAGGTAGCGGTGCGGCCAGTCGGCCACGATGTCGTCGGCGTGCGGGAAGCGGGCGGGGGTGGCGAAGACGGGACGGGCGTCGCACACCGTGACTCGGTAGCCGAGAAAGCGGCCGATCTCGCTGAGCGCACCGGCGAAGTCGACGGCGCCGAAGATCAGCATCCGGGGGCGGGACGCGTGGGTGTGGACGAGGACGGACAGTTTCTCCGGGCAGGTCGCGGCGTCTCCGCCGACCTCGACCCGGCCGGTACGGCCCGCTCGCAGGAGTGCGCGGGCCTGCGCCGCGACCTCCCGTTCCCAGTCCTCGCCGTCCATGATTGCGTCGTGTGTGCTGCCGTCGCCGGTGACGCACAGGGTGCGGCCGAGGAGTTCTTCGGGCCCGTCGATGATCTGGGCCACGGCCGCGGGCCGACCGGACGTCACCTCGTCGAGGGCCGCGGTGAGGTGGGGCGAGCCCGTGGGAGCGATCCGCTGCACCAGGACGTCGAGTTCGCCGCCGCAGGTCAGGCCGACGGCGAAGGCGTCGTCGTCGGAGTAGCCGAAGCGTGCCCGGGTCGGGGGTTCGTCCGACTTGAGTACTTGTTGGCACAGCTCGTAGACGGCGCCTTCGACGCAGCCGCCGGAGATGCTGCCGACCGCGTCGCCGTCGGCGCTCACGGCCAGCGCGGTGCCGACGGGCAGGGGTGCGCTGCCGCTGACCTGGACGACGGTGGCGAGGGCGAAGGGGCGGGACTCGCGGCACCAGGTGTGCAGCGTGTCCGCGATGTTCAGCATAGGTGGGTCTCCAGTAAGGACAGCGGCTCCGGGCCTAGGCCCTGTCGTCACATTCCCGCCTGCCTCGCGACGCCATGCACGTACTCTCGCCGCACCGGGCACAGACCCACGTACAACCAGTACGAGGGCCTGTGCCCGGCACGCCGAGAGCACGCACCTACGGCACACATCAGCCGCTCCGCGGCGGGCGCGAGGCCCGCCCTCCGGGCGGACGACGGGAATGTGACGACAGGACCTAGGGCAGCGGTGTGTGTTCACCGCTGCCCGCGGCGTGGCTCAGATCAGTGCCTCGGCGGTGATGGGCAGGTCGCGTACCCGTCGGCCGGTGGCGTGGAAGACGGCATTGGCGATGGCGGGTGCCACGCCTACCAGGACGACCTCGCCGAGGCCCTTGACGCCGAGGGGGTCGGCCTCGTCGTCCCGGCCGTCGACGTAGATCGCCTTGAGTTCGGGGACGTCGGCGTTGACGGGGACCAGGTAGTCGGCCAGGTTGGCGTTGACGATCCGGCCGTCACGGTGGTCGGTGACCGTGTGCTCAAGGAGGGCCATACCGATACCGCCGGTCATGGCGCCGATGGCCTGGCTGTCGGCCAGCTTGGGGCTGATGATCCGGCCCGCGTCGAAGACGCCGAGCATCCGTCGCACTCGGACCAGGCCCAGGCGGGCGTCCACACCGACCTCGGCGAACACCGCGCCGTAGGCGTACATCGAGGACCGGGACTGCCCTGGGGTCCAGGAGCCGTCCGCTTCGAGATGCGTGCGGTTGTTGCGGGCGAGGAGCTGCCGGTAGGTCTCCCCGCGCGCGGGGTTGTCCTTCACGTGCAGTCGGCCACCCCGTACGACGACATCGTCGGCGTCGGCGCCGTACAGCGGTGAGTCCTCGTCCTCGACGGCGAGCTTGATCGCCTGCTGCCGCAGCTTGTCGCAGCCGTCCTGGACGGTAGAGCCGACGCTGGCCATGGTGAGCGAACCGCCGTGGAGCGGGGCTGTGGGCATGTTCGTGTCGCCGAGCCGAAAGGTCACGTTGCGGACCGCAAGGCCCAGGGCGTCGGCGGCGACCTGCGTCATGGAGGTGTACGTGCCTGGCCCCATGTCGCTGGTCGAGGACTCGACCAGGGCGGTGCCGTCGGCATCCAGCCGTACCCGGGCCTGGCCTGGGGCCCGCAGGGTGTCGTAGACCGCGGTCGCCATGCCTGTACCGATCAGCCAGTCGCCGTCACGGGTGGAGCGCGGCCGGGGGCTGCGGCGGCTCCAGCCGAACTCGCGGGCGCCGACGGTGTAGCACTCGCGCAGCCGCCGGGTGGAGAAGGGCCGCCCGCTGGACTGGTCGTTCTCGGGTTCGTTGCGCTGCCGCAGCTCGATCGGGTCGATGCCGAGCTTGTGGGCGAGCTCGTCCATCGCGCTTTCGATGGGGAAGGCGGCGCTGGAGTTGCCCGGGCCGCGCATCGGGGTCGGGGTGTTCACGTCCAGCGGCACCGACCGGAGCGTCTGGCTGACGTTGGGGGTGGTGTAGAGCATCTGCCCGGGCGCGAGGACGCCGCGCTCGGCGAACGTCTCGTACCTGGAGGTCTCGCCGCGCAGCTCGTGGGTCATTGCGGTCAGCCGCCCGCTGCGGTCGCTGCCCAGGCGCACCTTGTACTCGTATGCCGGCCGGTAGCCCACCCCGAAGTAGAGCTGCCGGCGCGTGAGGACGAGCTTGACCGGGCGGCCCACCTTGCGGGCGGCGAGGGCCGCGATGGTGATGTGAGGCCAGGCCCGCGCGGCGTTGCCGAACGCGCCACCGACGAACGGCGAGATGACGCGGATGGACTCCGCCGGAATGCCGAAGTTTGCGGCGAGTTCGGCCCGCGGGCTCTGCACCCACTGGGTCTTGTCCCACAGCGTCAGTCGGTTGCCGTCCCACTGGGCGACGGTGGCGTGGAGCTCCATCGCGTTGTGGTGGTTGCGGGCGGGCCGATACGTCATCTCCAGCCGTACAGGGGAGGATTGCAGGGCCGCCTCCGCGTCGCCGCGCGCGTAGGTCACCGACTGGCCCGCCGCCGGGGCGTCGGTCAGGTCGGTGGCGGGGCGCTCGGCGTCGTAGTCGACCTTCATCAGGCTCGCCGCGTGCTGGGCGGCCTCCAGAGTGGTCGCCACGACGACGGCGAGCGGCTGGCCGTGGAAGCGGACCTGGTCGTCCTGGAAGACGCGCAGCCGCTCACCCGGGAGGTTGAGCGAGCCCGGATTGGGCCCGTACGGCAGTTTGGGGGCGTTGCGGTGGTGGATCACCTTCAGTACGCCGGGCTGGGCTTCGGCGGCGCGGGTGTCGATGCCGGCGATCCGGCCAAGAGCGACACCGCTGTCGACCACGACGGCGTGCACCACCCCGTCGGGCTCGTGATCGGCGGCGTACTTCGCCTGCCCTGTCACCTTGAGTCGTCCGTCCACGCGGGAGAGCGGTGCGCCTACGGCTGCCTGCGGCTGGGGGCTCATGCGTTGTCTCCTACGATGCGCAGCTGGCGTTCGACCGTCCGCTTGAGCAGCTCGACCTTGAAGCGGTTGTGTTCCAACGGCCGGGCCCCGTCCGCGGCTGCCGCGGCCGCCCGGGCCCAGAGCCGTTCCGAGGGGCGTTCGCCGATGAGGGCTCGCTCGACGGCGGGCAGCTTCCACGGCACCGTCCCCACGCCGCCGGCGGCCACCTTGGCCTCGCGGATCAGGCCGCTGCGGACGTGCAGGGCGACGGCGGCGGAGGTGAGGGCGAACTCGTAGGACTGGCGGTCCCGCACCTTCAGGTAGCCGGACTTCAGCGGGCGCGGGTAGGCCGGGATCTCCACGGCGGTGATCAACTCGCCTTTGTTCAGGGCCTGTTCGCGGTTCGGGGTGTGGTCGGGCTGGAGCAGGAAGTCGGCGAAGGGGACGGCGCGCTCCCCGCCCGGGCCGAGCAGATGCACCCGTGCGTCCAGGGCGGCGAAGGCGACGGCCACGTCGGAGGGGTGGGTGGCCACGCAGTCCTCGGAGGTGCCCAGGATCGCGTGGGTGCGGTTGTACCCTTCGCGCGCGGCACAACCGGATCCGGGCTCGCGCTTGTTGCAGGCGGCGGTCGCGTCACGGAAGTACGTGCAGCGGGTGCGCTGCATGATGTTGCCGCCGATGGTCGCCATGTTCCGCAACTGTGCCGACGCGCTCAGCTCCAGCGCCTGCGAGATGACCGGATACGTGGTGCGCACCTTGCGATGGGCGGCGGCCTCGCTCATGGTGACCAACGCGCCGATGCGCAGGCCGCCGCGCTCGGTGACCGTGACCTCGTGCAACGGGAGTCCGCTGATGTCGACCAGGGATTCGGGGCGTTCGACGGTCTCGCGCATCAGGTCGACCAGGGTGGTCCCGCCGGCGATGTAACGGCCGCCGCGCCGACCGGCCTCGAGAGCCTCACGCGTGCTGGGCGCCTTGGTGAAGGAGAAGGGATACATCGGCACTCACTTCCGGCCCGAGGCCTGCTCGACCGCGCGCACGATCTTGACGTAACACCCGCAGCGGCAGATGTTGCCGCTCATCCACTCCCGGATCTCCTCCGCGGAACCGGTGTGGCCTTCCTGCATGCAGCCGACGCCGGACACGATCTGGCCCGGCGTGCAGTAGCCGCACTGGAACGCGTCCTGGTCGATGAACGCCTGCTGCAGCGGATGCAGTTGATCGCCCTTGGCCAGACCCTCGACGGTGGTGACCTCGGCGCCCTCCAGGCGCACCGCCAGGGTGAGGCAGGAGTTGACCCGGCGTCCGTCGACCAGAACCGTACAAGCCCCGCAGGCACCGGCGTTGCAGCCCTTCTTCGAACCGGTCAGGCCGAGGTGCTCACGCAGCAGGTCAAGGAGCGAGGTGCGGTTGTCGACCGTGACGGTGTGCCGCTCGCCGTTGACGGTCAACGAGACGCGGCTGCTGGGCGAGGTCTCGACGGCAGCGGCCTCGTCGACGCCGAGCAGCGACGGACCTGCCACCAGACCGCCCGCCGCGATGACACCGCCGGCCGCGGAGGTCGTTGCGATGAAGGTACGACGCGACGGTGTGGACGGGGCCCGGGAGGGGGGAGACGCGGCTGACTCGGAAGTTTCGGTAGACATGCTCACTCTCTCGACACGAGGAAGGTGGGGGACTTGCTGATCGGCGTGAGCCCACGACGGAGGTTCACCGCTGCCCGTCATGGCATTTCGGCTTCCGCCCAGCCTGGGGGGAAAGCCGGCCGTGTGGCAGGCCGTGTTGTGCCAGGTAACGGTGAGCCAGGGTGTGAGAGGGCCCCTCTTCCCACCTGTCCCACGGGGCACGGCAATGCAAGACTGGGCCGTTTGAGCACGGGGTTCAGCCCCGCAGAACGCCTACGCGCCGCAGCCACGACTCGACTTGGGCATCGGCTTCCCGGACTTCCTCGCCGCGCACCGCGAGCCCTTCTCCGATGGTCGCGCCCGGGCAGGACTTCGCGTAGTCGCGCTCGGTGGTACCCAGTCCGCTCATCGCGTACGTCGTGACCGGATGGACCGTCTTGCCGCGGAAGTCGTACCTCTCGGCGAAGGTCGACATGATCATGGGTGATCTGACGTTCCAGATGGGGCCGGCCAGCAGCACCACGTCGTAACGCTCGATCGAGGACGGGGGGTTGACGATGGCCGACCGCGCATCGGCGTCCTGTTCACGGACGTTGCGCGCCACCGTCTCGTCGTAGTCGTCGGGGTAGGGGTCGACGGCTTCGATGCGGTGCACGTCGCACGCGATGCGCTCGCTGATCATTTCGGCGAGCACTTCGGTGTTCCCGGTCTTCAGGGTCGTACGCCCGCCGTAGTAGTAGTTCTCGCCCGGCCGGGAGAAGTAGGCCAGCAGGACCCGCTTCCCGGGCGATGCCGGCGCGGCGGATCGCTCACTGGACTCCGGTGCCGCCCCGCTCGACTGCGAAGGGGAACAGCCGGTGATCTGGACACCGGTCATGACGGTGGCTCCTCCCAGGAGTACGCCACGAAGGAGCGCGCGTCGCCCCGGCGCGGCCGGTTTGTCTTTCCCGGCGCCGACTTCGCCGGCTGTCATCGGCCGGTCCCGCGAAGGGAACGGACGGAGTCGGGATCCGCGCGCACTGCCTGCGGCTCGGCTTCGACAGGGAGGTCGGCCGAGTACGCGGTGATGTTCTGGTGCTGGGACATGATGAGGCCCTGGTCCGTGACGTGGGCGCCGCCGTGAGGACGGCGAGGCGGAGATCCTCTCGCGCGGGTGCCCCGGTCCGGGCGGGTGAAGGCACCCGCGCGCGAGAGTTCGGGGGCGGTTGTCGCCGTCTGCCGGGTCAGCCGTCCAGGCGCCGCGCGCTGAGCCAGTTGACCATGGCCGGGTCCCGGTGGTCGAAGAACAGCGAGCCGCCGGTTTCCAGGGTGGCGATGGACGCCATCTGGTCGTCGGTGAGCTCGAAGTCGAAGATGTCGATGTTCTCCGCCATGCGCTCGGGGCGCACGGACTTGGGGATCGCGACGATGCCGCGCTGGGTCAGCCAGCGGAGCACGACCTGCGCCACCGACTTGCCGTGCTTCTCGCCGATCCCGCTCAGGACCGGGTTGGTGAACAGGTCGTTCTTGCCTTCGGCGAACCCGCCCCAGGACTGGATCTGGACGCCGTGCTCGCGCATGAGCTCCTGGTCGGCGGAGCGCTGGAAGAACGGGTGGGTCTCGATCTGGTTGACCGCGGGCGTGACCTCGTTGTTGATGACGAGGTCGAGGAGTCGGTCGGGGTAGAAGTTGGCGACGCCGATCGCCTTGACGCGGCCCTCGCGGTTCAGCTCCTCCATGGCACGCCACTGGCCGTACACGTCGCCGTAGGGCTGGTGCATCAGGTACAGGTCGAGGTAGTCCAGGCCGAGCTTGGTCAGCGACGTCTCGAAGGCGCGCTTGGTGTTCTCCTCCGCGGGCGCGTCCTGGACCCACAGCTTGGTGGTGACGAACAGCTCCTCCCGCGGAACGCCGCTGTTCTTGATCGCGCGGCGGACGGCCTCCTCGTTCAGGTACGCGGCAGCCGTGTCGAGCAGCCGGTAGCCGGCGGCGAGGGCCTCGGTGACGGCCTGCTCGGTCTGCTCCGGCGGGATCTGGTAGACGCCGAAGCCGAGGATCGGCATCTCGATGCCGTTGTTGAGGGTGACGGTCTGCATGGGATTTTCCTTCTGTGTGAAACAGGGTGGGGCAGGTGACCGGTCAGCGTTCGAGCAGGCGCGGGCCCGCGTCGTCAGTGGTGGCCGGAATCTGATGAGGGACTTGAGTGCGTAGCAGCACGGTGGCTATGACGCTCACCGCCACGGTTGCCGCGGCGATCAGCAGGCTGGTGTGCAGACCGGAGACGAACCCGGCTCGGTCGGCGATCAGCGCGCCGAAGACGGCGACGGCCAGGGCACCGCCGAGCTGGCGGGCGGCGTTCAGCACGCCACTGGCGACGCCGGCCCGCTCGGCGGGCACCTTCTCCAGCAGCAGCGCGGTCAGCGCGGTCACGGCCATCGCACCACCGGCGCCGACCGGCACCATCAGCACCACCGACAGCCACACCGGCGCACCGCCGGGCACCGCCACCATCGCCAGCAGACCCACCGCCATCAGGCACTGGCCGGTGATCACCGCCATCCGCGCACCGAACCGGGTGGCCAGGCGGGCGGCGACGGGGCCCATGAAGGAGGTGAGCACGGTCATCGGCAGGAAGGCCACGCCGGTGGCGAGCGCGCTCAGCCCGTGCACCTGCTGGAGATACAGCCCCAGCAGGAAGATCATCCCGTAGAAGCCGACGTTCAGGGCGAACCCGATGGCGACCGAGAGCGACATCGTGCGGGAGCGCAGCAGCGGCAGCGGCGTCATCGGATGCCGTCCACGGGCCTGTGCGACCAGGTAGACGACGGCCGCCACGACCGCCACCGCGAAGGCGACCAGGACCCGCACAGCGCCGAACCCGTCGGCGCCGACCTCGATGACCGCGTACGTCAGCGCACCCATCGCGGCGACGGCGGCCACCTGGCCGGTCCAGTCGAACGGCGCCTCCCGCCGCGGGGAGCGCGGGGCGCGCTGGAGGAGCGCCAGGGCCACCGCGCCGACGGGCAGGTTGACGAAGAAGATCATCCGCCAGTCGATGACGGTGAGCAGCCCGCCGGCCACGGGCCCGGCGGCCGCGCCGACGGAGCCGCTCACCCCCCACAGGGCGATCGCCTTCGCCCGCGCCGCCGGGTCGGGGAAGGCCTCCCGCAGCAGGGCGAGGGAGGACGGTACGACCATCGCGGCCCCGACCCCCTGCACCAGCCGCGCAGCCACCAGAACGCCCAGATTCGGCGCCAGTCCGCACACCGCAGACGCCACGACGAACAGGCCCAGGCCGACGGCGAACGCCTGCCGGGCCCCGATGCGGTCACTGATCGCGCCGGCGGACAGCAGGAACGCGGCGAAGGCGAGGGTGTAGCCGTCGACCACCCACTGCAGCCCGGTCATCCCGCTGCCGAACCCGCGCCCGATCGAGGGCAGGGCCACGTTCACGATCATCGCGTCGACCATGATCGTGAAGAAGCCGAGCAGTATGGCGGCCAGCGCCATACGCGCGCCGGACCTGCTTTGCGGCGGCGGCCCGGCCGCGCCGACTTGGAGCGGTTTGGGCGAGGCGGACGTGGACAAGGGAGGATCTCCTGCACTGGTCGGGCCGAGCTGACAGAAATCGAGCTTCGCGCCTTATCGGCCGCGGTGGCAGGCCGGGCTGTGCAGGGGAGCAACGTTCAGGGGTGTGACAGGGCCCCCCACACGCCTGCTACGCAGGTCAGCGCGGTGTGACACTGGTGATATGGCAGCCGAGCAGAGCACCAGCAGGAGCGCCGACATGGAACTGGGCCGGTTCCTGCACGCGCGCCGCACCCAGACCAGCCCCGACCAGGTCGGCCTCACCGTGGGCACCGGCCTGCGCCGCACCCCCGGACTGCGCCGCGAGGAACTGGCAACGCTCGCCGGTATCAGCATCGACTACTACGTACGCCTGGAGCGCGGCAAGGAGACCCGCCCCAGCCCCTCCGTACTCGACGCCCTCGCGCGCGCCCTGCGCCTCGACGACGCCGAGCACCAGCACCTGCGCGAACTCGCTGCCCGCGCCGCCCGATACGCCCCCGAACCTGCGCCGCCGCCCAGCCGCACCGTGCGCCCGCACCTGAAGCTCGTCCTGGAGACGATGCGGCCGAGCCCCGCCTACGTCATCAGCCGCAGCATGGACCTGCTCGCCTGGAACCCCGGCGGCCTCGCCCTGTACGCGGGCCTGGCCGACTGGCCCGCCGCCCAGCGCAACCTCGCCCGCTACCTGTTCCTCCACCCCACCGCGCGCACGCTCTTCCCCGACTGGGACTACCAGGTCCGCGGCTGCGTCGCCCGGCTCCGCACTGTTGCCGGCACCGACCCGGACGCCCCCGACCTCACCAGCCTGGTGGGTGAACTCCTGCTCAAGAGCCCCGACTTCGCCAAGCTGTGGGAGCGCTACGACGTCACTGGGCGCAAGAAGACCGAGAAGACCTTCCACCACCCCGAGGTCGGCATCCTCACCCTCAGCGGCCAGAGCATGCAGCTCGAAGGCACCCCCGGCCAACGCCTGGGTGTCTACACCGCCGAACCCGGCACCCCCGACCATGACGCCATGCTCTTGCTCGACATGACCGCGCCGCAGCCCGCCGGGCATCCCGACACGAAGGCCGAACAGCAACGGCGCACACAGCCCTGACGAAAACCAACTGCCTGCCCGGCAGCTTGCCATCGTCCGCGGGCGGCGTTGTGGGGTCAGGTCGAGGACGACGTGGTTTCGTCCTGGGATGAAGTCGGTTCGTCCGGCGTCGGCCGGGAGCCGGGCAGGTCGAGGAGGACGAGGGCGTCGTGGTCGGCGGTGCCTGGCTGGGGGGCGTGCACGCCGGCGGCTCCGACCTCTCCGTGAGCGTCCTCGCCGAAGGCGCCCACAGCTCAGCCGAATCCCCTTCGAGGTGCAGCAGGCGACTGCCGGGCGCCAGCAGGAGCGGCAGGGACGGTCCCAGCTGGGTCTGGGAACATCCCGACGTGCAACAGGCCATCGCCTCATACGACTTCACCAGAGCCCCAGGATCGACAAGATCATCTCTGTCCTGGAGGGCTTGGGAGTACCGGGAAGGCGGTCACTCGCCTTCGTGCAACTGGCTCAGGAGGCCATCGCCTTGAGCTTCTCGATGTCGGCCAGGCGCTGTGCCGTGCCGTGGGCCATGGGGCGGACCTGGAGGGCGGTGCCTCCGGCTGCCCGGAAGGCCGCGAGCCGTTCGGCAACGTAGGACGCGGGGCCGATCAGGGAGGTCGCCCGCAGCAGGTCGGCGGGCACGGCGGCCGCAGCCTCGTCCTTGCGGCCGGACAGGTACAGGTCCTGGATGGTGGCCGCGCCGAACTGGATTCCGCACACGCCGCCCAGTACGAGCCCAGGAGCGGGTATCTTCCCCACGACCCCGGAGAACGCCTGGGCCACACTGCTCTGATTCATTCCTTGTCCGAGTTTCCAGAATTTCCGTCGTCTTGGTGCGGGCGGGTCGCGTGGCGTGTGCGCGCAGCGGCTGCGCTCAGTCGGCCACCCGCAGCAGCAGCTTGCCCGTTGATGTGCGGCCGCCCATCAGCCGGTGAGCCTCGGCCGCGTCCGAGAGCGGGAACTCCGCGGTGACCGGAAGGTTCACCGTGCCGTCGGTGACCGTACGGAAGGCGCGCTCGGCGAGCGTACGCAGTGCCTCGGGCGCGGACTGCGCGAGAGTCAGGATGGAGAAGCCACCGACCGAACGGCCCTGCGCGTAGAGGTCGGGCTGCCCGACGTGCCACGGCTCCGCACCGCTTGCGTTGCCGAAGGACACCAGGCGCCCGAAGACGGCCAGCGCGTCGAGGCCGCGGCGAAGAGTCTCACCGCCCACCGGGTCGAGCACCAGGTCGACCCCTCGGCCGCCGGTGGCGCGGCGGACCTCCTCGGGGAATGTGTCGCTGGTGAACAGCTCGTCGTAGCCGTGCTTGAGCGCGTACTCGGCCTTGGCGGCTGAGGAGGCCACGCCGTACACCGCGCCGGCGCCCGCCGCCCGGGCCAGTTGCCCGGCCACCGTGCCGATGCCTCCGGCCGCGCCGTGCACCAGCACGGTCTCTCCAGCCTGCAGGCGCCCGACTTCGTGGAGGAGCGCGTGTGCGGTCGGCAGCACGGTGGGGAGCGTGGCCGCGGTCCGCAGGCCCAGGCCCTCGGGGAGCGGGAAGACGGTGGCGGTCTCGGCGACGACGACCTCGGCGTAGGCGCCGCCGCCGACGAGGGCGGCGACTTCCTGCCCCGGACGCAGGCCCTGGACGCCCGGGCCGACGGCCCGGATCCGGCCGGCGACCTCCAGTCCCGGGCGGTAGGGCAGCGATTCCACCCGGTACCCCTCGGCACGAGCCTTGAGGTCCGCGAAGTTGACGCCCACATAGGCGGCGTCGACGGTGACCTGGCCCGGCCCCGGCTCGGGTGTCTCGGCTTGGACGACCTGCAGCACCTCGGGGGCGCCGTACTCCTGGAACTCGACCGCGCGCATAAGCGGAACGCACCCTTCGATGAAGTGTTCAACGGAAAGCGAACACTGGGACTGTAAGATATTCGTCGAACACTCAGCAAGTGGCCGGGAC
This sequence comes from Streptomyces sp. SD15, assembly GCF_054462255.1. Lineage (NCBI taxonomy): Bacteria > Bacillati > Actinomycetota > Actinomycetes > Kitasatosporales > Streptomycetaceae > Streptomyces > Streptomyces sp. SD15. The sequence continues at coordinate 47,737 of NZ_JBTLMO010000045.1, forward strand.
ACTCCGCGGTGTCCCGGCGAGGATGTGCGTGACGACGGGAGGGGCATGTCGAACCAGGCTGCGGGCGGTGGTCACCGCGCGGCGCCGGTGCACACGGATCCTGAGGACGTATCCGTCCTGACCGCGCTTTCCGCGGTCGCCGATCCCGTGCGCATCAAGCTGATCCGCGAGCTCGCGGGCTCCTCCGACTGGACGCGCAGCTGCGGCAGCTTCGACGTACCCGTTGGCAAGGCCGCACTCAGTCACCACTTCTCGGTCCTGCGCGGTGCCGGCCTGGTCGAACAGCGTGACCAGGGGCCCAAGCGGGTCAACCGACTGCGCCGCGAGGAGTTCGAAGCACGCTTCCCCGGACTGCTCGACCTGCTTCTCCGCGACGACGCCGCCGACTGAACAGACGGCCCGCCCAGCGGCCCGCCAGTCATGGGGCACGCACCACCGCGCCGGTCGTTCCACCGCCATGACCACCGCCCGTCCACCCGTCGCCGGGCCGTCGGCGAAAGCCGCCCGGCTCGGGCCGCCCGGACTCACCTGACCCGACCCGCCGCAGGGGCTGCCGCGGAGCGGTCGGCCCTGCGGCCGAACACCGACCCCGCGGTCAGCCCCGAGCCGCCCGGACAGTTGAAGTAGAAGAGTCCACCGACGAGTTCACCCGCCGGGCTGCCCACGGGTGTCGAGGACGCGTGCGTCGGGGTCGATGCGCAGGCCGCCGGGCCCTCTGCGATGGCCTGGGGGACGGGCCCTCGCGGACTGGTGTGACGTCCCGAAGCGGTGGTGATGATGACCAGCAGGACGAGGCGGGACGAGCAGGTCACTGCGACGCGCGAGGCGCTCCTGGACGCGGCGGAGCGGCTGTTCGCCGAGCACGGGGTGCACGCGGTCGCCAACCGTCAGATCAGCCTGGCCGCCGGGCAGGGCAACAACGCCGCGGTCAGCTATCACTTCGGCACCAAGATCGATCTGGTGCGCGCCATCGCCCGCCGTCATGCTGAGGGGATAGAGATCGGCCGTCTGCGCATGATGGGCGACATCGGCGACTCCACCGACCTGCGGGACTGGGTGGCCTGTGCGGTCCGCCCCGTCACCGAGCATGTCGAGGCTCTGGGCAGCCCGAGTTGGTACGGCCGGTTCATCGCCCAGGTGACGGCGGACCCGGCCTTGCGTGCGGTCACGACCGAGGAGTTCGCGGCCGCCTCACCGACAATGGAGAAGCTGCAGGAGGGCATGAATCGCTGTCTGCCCGACCTGCCGGCTGAGGTGCATGTCGAACGCACTGCCATGACGCGTCACCTCATCACGCAGATGACTGCCGAGCGGGAGCGTGCTCTTGCGGACAACAAGCCCACCTCCCACGTCAGTTGGCGCGAGACGGCGAACGGTCTGATCGATGCCATCGTCGCCCTGTGGCAGGCGCCGGTCACGCGGGAAGGGTGACTGTCGGCTCGTTCGGTGCGCTTCTGCGGACACGGTGCTCCACGCCGACGAGCCGAGCCGACCTCCTCCACGACCCCCACGTACTCGTGACCGATCGGTGAGGGAGCGTCGATGGGCTCGGCCCTGCGGTAGGGCCACAGGTCAGAGCCGCACACGCAGGCCGCCGACCCTCGGATGATCGCGTCCGTGGGCTTCAGGATCTTCGGGTCTTCGCGCTCCTCCACCCGGAAGTCACCGGGGGCGTGCATCACGACACCGCGCATGGGGGGTGCTCCTTGCATACGGGGGAACCGGCCGCGTCGGACGGGTCCGCGAGTTCCTCACCTCGCGGAGAGCCAAGATCACCCTGGAGCAAGCTGGGCTGCCGTCCGGCTCTCGGCGCCGCGTGCCGGGACTGCGCAGGAGCGAGGTCGCCACGCTGGCCGACGGCAGCGTCGATTACTACGGCAAGCTTGAACGCGGCCACCTCGCCGGAGTCTCCCCAGCCGTGCTCGAAGCGGTCGCCCGCGCGCTCCAGCTCGACGACGTCGAACGGGCGCACCTGCTCCACCTCGCCCATGCCCAAGAAGGCTCCGACACACTCGCCCACCCTCGGTCACGTTCCAGCCAGCAGCGGACCTTGCCCAAGAGTCTGCAGCGGACCCTGGACGCCGTTAACGCCGGGGGGCCCGCGTTCGTCGTCAACGGCCGCCTGGACGTGCTGGCCGCCAACCAGCTCGCCCGCGCTTTCTTCAGCGACATGTACAACAGCTGCACGACACCGCCGAACATGGCCCGCTTCCAGTTCCTGGACCCTGCGGCCCGCCGCTTCTACCCGGACTGGGAGCTCATCGCCGACATGACCGTGGATGTGCTGCGCATCGAGGCCGGCCGCAACCCGCACGACAAGGACCTGCACGACCTGGTGGGGGAGCTGTCCACCCGCAGTGACGCCTTCCGTACCCGCTGGGGCTCCCACACCGTGCGCCGTCACGGCACCGGCGTCAAACGCTTCCACCACCCGGTAGTCGGCGAGCTCGCTCTGGCCTGGCACGGCTGGCCGTGGACGACGAACCCCGCCTCACGCTCCTCATCTACACCGCCGAACCCGGCTCACCCTCCGAAGAAGCCCTGCGCCTGCTCGCCTCCTGGACTGCCTCCCAGGACGGTGCCTCCCCCACCCACCGCATCCCGAGCGGTTGACGAACCAACGGTTCAAGCACGCGCCTCCCCTCTGGGAGGCGACGACAAGCTGAAGGCCCGGCGAGAACGCAACCGTCCGCTGACACGGGCGTCGAACCAACGCTGCTGACCACCACGATGGACAGAGGCAGGCGACGGGCAGCCAAGCACGTCCGATGTCGGGCTGCCCGACTGCGTGAGCGGCAGCGCCGTTGCTGGCGGCCGCTCCAGCGACAGGGTGCGGTCGACGACGCGGTCGGGGTCGACGCTGCCGCCCGACGGCAGGCAGGAGTGCACTGTCCCGGCGCCACCGGGCGGCGAGGCTGGGTGAAGGCTTGTTGCTTTCGCGGCGTTCGGCCGTCAGCCGGTAACGGTGGCGAGGGCGGCGGTGTACTGGTCGTCGGTGACCGGCTCCAGCCAGGTAGTGCCGTCGCCGTTGCCGTCACCGACCAGCAGGGCGAGGTGGGCCATGAGGGTGGTGTCGGTGGCGCCGTGCCAGTGCTCCTCGCTCGCCGGGCACTTGACAGTCTCGCCGGCGCTGACGCGGACGACGTTGCCGTCGCGGGTGCCCACCAGGCCGACGCCGTCGGTGACGTGCAGGATCTGGCCCAGGGCGTGGGAATGCCAGGTGGTGCGGGCGCCGGGGGTGAAGCGCACGAGAGCGGCGGCCAGGCGGGCCGGCTCGGCGGGAGTCGCGATCATGTTGAGGTAGACGTCGCCGGTAAAGCGCTCGGCCGGGGCCTTGAGGGTGGGGGTCTCAGTGATGTGTTCCATGGCTGGAATCCTTGATCGAACGGACGGGTGCGGTGCTGGGGAGGTAACGATGCCGCTGTTCAGGCGCTTCGCTCGTCGGCGATCTTCTTGAGCTGGGTGATCGCTGTCATGGCGTTGGGCCAGCCTGAGTAGAAGGCCAGGTGTGTGATCGCCTCGGACAGTTCCTCGACGCTCAGGCCGTTGTCCAGGGCCACGCCCAGGTGGTAGCCGAGCTGCTCGCTGCGGTAGAGGGCGGCCAGTGCGCTCACGGTGACCAGGCTGCGGTCGCGCGGCGACAGCTTGGGCCGCTCCCAGACATCACCGAACAGGACCTCATTGGTGAGCTCAACAAGCTTCGGCGCGATCCCGGCCAGCTCCTGGGGTGCGGACTGCTGTGGCATACGAATGACTCCTTGATCAAAACGGGGTGGAACCGGCCAAGACCACTGTCTGGCGGGGACAGCCTTTGAGCAGCTGCCAGAGCCCGTGCCCCAGTCGGTTCCCGAGCCCCCAACCGCTGCCGAGACCGAGGAAACCGCAGCTCAAGGAGGTGGAGAAGGGTCTGCCGTTACCGGTACTGACAGGACCCCCCACAGGTGTACCGTCCGGCCTAGCCTGGAGTGCGTGAGCACTCAGAGCGACATCCGCGAATTCCTGGCCTCCCGCCGCGCCAAGATCACTCCGCAGCAGGCCGGCCTGCCCGCCTACGGTGGCAATCGGCGCGTGCCGGGCCTGCGTCGCGAGGAAGTCGCCCTGCTTGCCGGCGTCAGTATCGACTACTACGTCCGCCTCGAGCGCGGCCACCTTGCCGGCGCCTCAGAGGAAGTCCTCGACGCCGTTGCGAACGCTCTCCAACTGGATGACGCCGAGCGTGCCCATCTTTACGATCTGGCCCGCGCCGCCGCCCAGCGTCCTGGCCGCCGCAGCAGGCGCTCCCGCGGCCCGCTCCCGGACAGCGTCCTGCGCGTCGTGAACTCCATGACCGACGTCCCGGCCTTCATCCGCAACGGCCGCTTGGACATCCTCGCCGCCAACAACCTGGGCCGCGCCCTGTACTCGCCGCTGTTCACCGACGACGCCGCTCGGCCCGCCAACATCGCCCGCTTTCAATTCCTCGACTTCACCGGCCGCGACTTCTTCCCTGACTGGGAGGAGTCCGTGAACACCACCGTCGCCCTGCTGCGCACGGAAGCCGGGCGTGCCCCGCACGACAGCGACCTGACCGGACTGGTCGGCGAACTCGTCACCCGCAGCGAGGAGTTCCGTACCGCCTGGGCCAAGCACAACGTGCGCCTGCACCACACCGGCCGCAAGTCCTTCCGCCACCCCGCCGTCGGCGTGATCACCCTTGGCTTCGACGCCATGGAACTGCCCGCCCAGCCCGGCCTGACCCTCACCGCCTACAGCGCCGCCCCCGGCACACCCGACCACGACGCCCTGCAGCTCCTCGCCACCTGGGCCGCCACTGAACAGCCTCACCTCACCAGTACCGAGGCGAACGAGGGTCACTCTCGTCAGCGATAGCGCCACACCTGTTGCGCTCGATATTTTCACCAACGCCGAGTTAGGGCACTCGTGCACCTCGGTCTTCGAGTCCTCGCCCGAGGAGTCTGCGATTTTATAGACTGGATGCTGAAAAATTTACCCAAATGCTATTGACTCGTGGCGTATCTCGTGCAGGGTGATTACTAGACCACAACACCGAAAGAGCCACAAAGTCGGTGAGGACGTCTAGTCGGCGGAGTGACTTGGACAGGATGTGGTTTAGGCCCCCGGCAAGCCGGCGCGATACCGAGGCAACAGTGACGACTGAGGCTTCAGGACACGCGCAGCACTACCGGGGACTGTTTTGCCCTCCGAGCCTTCGCGCGGCCTGGCCGCGGTACGAAGGCTTTCCCGCGCCTGCGCTCCGCGGAACCGAAGAGCACCAAGCCCGCCTTTTCCGCGGCCGGATCGGTCAGTCTTCGATGTCGGGCTGGATCTCCAGGGTGAAGGCCGCGTCGTCGGGGCCGTCGCCTTCCTCGTCCTCCCAGACGATCACGCGCACGTGCCTCTGCCCGGTCCGGCGCACCTCCCACTCGGTCACCAGGTCGGTGACGACGAGGGCGGCGACGTATTCGGCGGCCTCTTTGGGATCATCGGTGATGATGGTCCCCCGCCACCGCTCGGGATGGCCGCCGTAGGGGCGCCAGCCCTGCGAGCCGTGCGGCTCGTCGACCCGGTACACCCAGCCCTTCTCGGTGCCCATGGCACCGATCCTTCCACTCAAGGAGCACCACGCGCCGCATCGGATCGAGCCCGCAGCGCGGGTCGACCGGCTACGACAACAGCCCCGCCGGCATCGAGCTGGAGGACAGGGGACTTCCTCGTGACCCGGACAGGCCCTAGGGGTGGCCGCGACCGGGATGCGCACCAAGCGCTGTGGGATGACGCCGGAAGAGTTGGCCGCGGGAGCGTGGGGCGGGCTGCTTGGCAGTAGCCGCCCGCCAAGCAGTACCGCGCAGGCCTCAACGGTCAGCAGCCCGCCGGCAAGGAAGGTGCCCCGCACGCCGCCGAGCGGCAGGGCGAGTCCCCCTTGGTCAGCGCGGCACGCGGAAAGCGGGAGCCGCCGCAGCTGGCTCAGCTCAGCATCGACGACCAGGTGTTCGTTGCCGCGTTCGTACGGTCGCACGGTTCGATCAAGGAGATGGAGCGGATCTTCGGGGTGAGCTACCCGACGATCAAGTCCCGGCTGAAACGGATCGCCGAGCACCACGACTTCGTCGACACCGACCCGGCACCCACCGGCGCCGCCGACGTCGTTGACCGCCTGCGGCGCGGGGAGATCAGCACCCAGGAGGCGCTGGCCGAGTTGGAGGGGCCCCGATGATCCCGCACCTGGTGACGGTACGCCATCGCCGTCCCAACGGTCGCTGGCTGCGGCGGCCCACCCGCGTCAACATCCGGGTCCCCTTGCAACTGCTGCGCGCCGGAGTCCGGCTGGCGAGCCTTGTCCCTCCGCAGGCGCTCACCAAGGTCAACACAGAGCTGAACAAGTCGGGAGTACCGATCGACCTCACTGAGCTCAAGCCGCAGCACCTCGAGGAGCTCATCGATCAGCTCGACGAGGTCAACATCGACGTCGACGACCCCGACGCCAAGGTGCAGGTGTTCTGCGAGTAACACCGCCACGGCGCCGGACGCCCGCCCGGACCGCCGGGTCAGGCTGCCGTCCGGCCGGTTGGCCACCGCGGTTCCTCACAGGACGTCGTCATCCTGCTCATGGCCAATGCCGGCGTCATCAACGCCGCTGGCGACGCCGCCCCCGATACCTGGCGCCGCCTCGTGGCCGTACCCTGCGCCGTGTCGTCCCCGGTCCACCCGCCCACGTGCTCGGTCGCCAGGGCCCACAACAGCTCGATCACGAGCCGGAGTCGTAAACGTGTCGGCGGCGACCGGGAGGGCCGAGAGGACGGGACCCGGACCGGGCCCGTGAAGCGCCGGTGAAAACCCTGTGGAAGCGGTGTCAGTAGGGCCGTTTATGCTGCACCGGACGATCACGCGGGACCAGGGGAGGGCGCGGCATGTTCGGCAAGCTGTTCGGCAGGGATGCGGAGAGACCAGAGGCGGATCCGCACGCCCTGCCCGTCCCGCGCAGGCAGAAGAACGGGATGTACACGCTGCGCGCGCTCGGGGACACGCGGGTGCTCACCCTGGTGGAGGCCGCCGACGCGGGTGACTGGGAGGCGGTCAAGGCGGCACTGGCTCCCTTCGACCTCGGTCGCGACCACCAAGTCCTCGGCGAGCTGGCCGACTTGGACGGTGTGCAGGACTGGATCGGCCAGGCGGTCGAGGAGGACAAGGAGCACCGGGCGACGGCCCTGCTGATATCCGGGACGCGCCACATCAGCTGGGGCTGGGAGGCGCGCACCGCCGAGCGTGCCGTGAACGTCACGCAGGAGCAGTGGCGGGTCTTCCGCGAGCGGCTCCACATCGCTGAGGAGCAACTGCTCGAGGCCGCCGAGTTGCGGCCGGACTGGGTCACGCCGTGGCGCCGCCTCCTCACCTCCGGGCGCGGCATGTCGCTCGGCCCGGACGTCAACGAGACCCGCCGCGACGCCGCCCTGCGCCGCGATCCGCTGGACCTCGAGACCCACCTCGAGTGGGTGTCGCAGCTGCAGCCCCGCTGGGGCGGCAAGCCGGGCCAGGCCCTGGCGTTCGCCCAGGAGGCGGTTGCCCGCGCCCCGCAGGGGCACCGCCTCGGCTGCGCGATCGCCATGGCGTACATCGAGGAGTGGGTCGAGTCGGAGCGTGGGGACTACCTCGAAACCTCTGAGATTCAGGCGCAGTTGCGGGAAGCGGCGGACCACAGCATCCTCCATCCCGCCTACGTGTGGCGCCCGGGCTGGCAGCACGACTTCAACATGTTCGCCATGGCCCTGTCGCTGGCCGGTGAGCGCCACACCGTCAAGCGCGTCTTCCGAACGCTGGACGGTGCCTACACCCAGTGGCCCTGGACCTACTTCGCGGAGCCCGAGAAGGCGTTCGCCCGCCACCACCGCCGCGCCTGAGCACCTGCCGATCCCAGCCCCGTGCGCCCTCGCCACCGCCGTGCCTGAGTACCCGCCGGCCCCGGTGCCGCCGGCCCGCCACCCGTCGCCCCTCACACTCCGGACTGCCCGATGACTCTGCCTGACACCGCCGCGAACCCGGCCGGCGCCGACCGCACCTTCCAGGTGGATCTGCGCGGCCTCGTCGATCTCCTCTCCCACCACCTCTACTCCAGCCCCCGCGTCTACCTGCGTGAACTCCTGCAGAACGCGGTGGACGCGCTGACCGCCCGGCACGCCCTCGAACCGCCCGCACCCGCCGACGCCTTCGGCATTCGCCTGTACGCCGACGGTTCGGTGGTACGCGTCGAGGACGACGGCGTCGGTCTCACCGAGGCCGACGTGCACACCTTCCTCGCCACGATCGGCCGCAGCAGCAAGCGCGCGGAGCGGATCGCCGAGCAACGCGCGGACTTCATCGGCCAGTTCGGGATCGGCCTGCTCTCCTGCTTCCTGGTCGCGGACGAGATCCACGTCCTGAGCCGTTCCGCCGGCACTCCCGACGCCCCCGCCGTGGAGTGGCGGGGACGTGGCGACGGCAGCTACACCGTCCGCATCCTGCCCGCCTCCGCCCGCCCCCGGCCCGGCACCACCGTCACGCTGACGCCGCGCACGGATGCGGGCGAGTGGACCCGCCCGGAGCAGGTTCACGCGCTGGCCCGGCACTTCGGCTCCCTGCTGCGCCACCCGGTGACCTTCGACGACGGCACAGGCGGCACGGGTGGCCCTGGTGCGCCCGTCAACCCCGAGCCCGCACCCTGGGCACGTACGTACCCCACACCGGGAGCCCGCTCCCGTGCGCTGGCCGCGTACGGCGAGGACGTCTTCGGGTTCACGCCGCTGGACACCATCGAGCTGGACCTGCCGGCCGTGGGCCTGAAGGGCATCGCGTGCGTGCTGCCCGAGGCGGTACCGGCCGGGCGCCGTCACGGCCACCGCGTGCACGTCAAGGGCATGCTGCTGTCCGAGCAGGCCGAGGAGATCCTGCCCGAGTGGGCCTTCTTCGTCCGCTGCGTCGTCGACGCCGAGAGCCTGCGCCCGACGGCGTCCCGCGAGTCCCTGTACGAGGACGACACTCTCGCCGCCGTCCGCGACGCCCTTGCCGAGCGGCTGCGCGCGTGGATCGCCCGGGCCGCCGCCAGCGACCCGGACCTGCTCGCCCGTTTCCTCCAGGCCCACCACCTGGCCGTGAAGTCGCTCGCGGTGCACGACGACGAAATCCTGCGAATGCTGCTGCCCTGGCTACCGTTCGAGACCACCGACGGGCACTCCACCCTGGACGAGTTCGCGCGCACCCACCGCACCGTGCTCGTGACGTCCAGCGTGGAGGAGTTCCGGCAGGTCGCGGCGATCGCCTCGGCCGCCGGGCTCGGCGTCGTCAACGGCGGCTACACCTACGACCGTGAGCTGGTTCACCGGCTGCCCGAGATCAGGCCCGAGGTCAGCGTCGCCGACCTCGACCCGGCGACCCTCACCGCCCACCTCGACCCCGTCGACCGGGAGACGGAACTGGCCGCCGCGGCCTACCTCGCCCTGGCCCGCGACGCCCTCGCCGTCTTCGACTGCGACGTCGCACTGCGCACCTTCCAGCCCGCCTCCGCACCCGCCCTCCTGGTGGACAGCCGCGAGGCCCGGCACGAGCGCACCCGCTCCCAGCTCGCCCGTGAGCAGGAGGGCGGTCTGTGGGGCGACATCCTCGGCGCCCTGCGCCAGGAGGCACCGCGGGCCCAGCTGATCCTCAACCAGCTCAACCCGCTGGTCCGCACCGCCGTCGCCATCGACGAGCCCGAGCTGGCCCGCACCAGCGCCGAAGCCCTCTACGGGCAGGCCGCGATGCTGTCCCGGCGCCCGCTGAGGCCCTCTGAATCGAGCCTCATCAACCGCTCCTTCCTCGACCTTCTCGCCCACGCCCTCCGCAAGGACAGCTGACGATGCCGACCGCACCCCATCCCCAGAACACAGACGAGCTGCTCCAGGCGCTCCAGGAGAACGACCGGCGCCCCTACGGCCGCACCCGCACCGTCACCGCCGAGGAACTCGTCGACGCCGCCGAACAGTTCGCGGAGCCCGCCCCGCTCGTCCACGCGCTCCTCGAACTCCAGGAGGCGTACACCTATGGCTCCGAACCCCGGAAGTCGCCCGTCGTCTTCGCCCGCCTGCTCACCCTCTTCGACGAGCAGCCCGACGTCTTCGACGAGCGCCTGCGCCACATGCTGTTCTGGCGGTTCAAGTGGGTGGCCAACGCTTTGCGCGCGCTGCCCGAGATACCGCTGACCAGCCTGCACCAGTGGCTGACGGAGATGCGCGACCGGTACGAGAAGGCCGACCTCGGCCTCCAGCCCTACTACGGACAGGCGTACCAGCTCGCCGCCCACGTCGGCGAGGACACCACCCTCGCCTACGAGCTGTGGGCGGGCCGCACCCGCACCAGGCTCAGCGACTGCGAGGCCTGCGAGATCTGCGAGCGCGCCCTGTACCACCTCACGGCGGGCGACGACGAGCGGGCGTTGCGCACCTGGGAACCCGTCCTGGCCGGGAAGGAATCCTGCCAGGAGGAGCCGGCCCGCTCCGTCTCGTACGCGCTGTTGCCCCTGCTGCGCACCGGCCGCACCGACCGGGCCCGCGAACTGCACCTCGTCGGCTACCGCAGCTGCCGCCGCAACGCCTCGATGTCCCAGGAGGTCGGCCGGCACCTGGAGTTCTGCGCGCTGACCGGCAACGAGGCACGCGGCCTGGAACTGCTCGCCGAGAACCGGAACCTGTTCGACGAGGTCGACTCGCCGCTGGACCTGCTCGGCTTCCTCACCGGCGTGGAGGTCCTCCTCCAGCGCGTCGAGCTCCTCGGCCACGGCGAACTGCCCGCCGCCGGGCACGCGGGCCGCACCTGGACGGTGGCAGGCCTGCGCGCCGAGGTGCGCGGCCGCGCCGACGACCTCGCCGCCCGCTTCGACGCCCGCAACGGAACCACGGCCCACACCGACCGCCGCAGGGCCCGCCTCGACCGTGCCCCGCTCCTGGACGCGCTGGAACTGACCCTGCGCCCCCGCAGCCTCGACGACGCGGCCCCGGCCGCCCCGGTTGCCGAGCCCGCCGCCCGTACGGCCGCCGTCCTCCCCGACTCCCTGCCCGAACTCATCCTTCGAGCAAGGACTTTGGACCAGCAGGGGCACCCGGACGCACAGGCCTGCTGGGCGCGGCTGCGCACGCTCGTGGCCGGCCGCGACTACACCCACCCCGACGATCCGGCCGTGGGCCCGCTCGTACAGCTGCGCGCGGACCTGCTGGCCGAAGAGGCGAACCGGGCGGGCGAGAAGGACGAGTTCGCCGACGCCGCCGCCCTCCACGAGGAGGCCGCGGCCCTGTACGACGACGCCGGAGAGCCGGGTCACGCGGCGCTCTCCCGAGCCTGCGCCCTGCTCGCCACCGCCGAGATTCCAGCGGAGGGCGCCGACGGAGCCGAGGCGAAGGCCGCCGCGCTGACCGCCGCCCACGCGTCCACGGTCCGCCTGCATGAGGAGACGCCCGGCCTCGCCCCGTTCCAGGAGGCCCGTCTGCTACGGCTGAGGGCGACCGCGCTCGGCCTGCGCCTACAGACGTCGGGGAGCGAGGAGCACGTCGCGCCGGTCCTCGCCGAGGTGGACCTGCTGCACGCTTTCGCCACCCGGCACGACATCGTCGGGCAGATCTCCGGCGCCCTGCTGCTGCGGGCCAGCACGTACGCCATCTCCGGCGACCTGCCTGCGGCGGTGTCCGAGATCGACGCCGTCATCGACCGGCTGAAGGCGCGCGGCCCCGCCTGGCACCTGCCCCGCACGCTCGGACTGCGCGGCCGGCTCCAGCTCGGCCTCCAGGACGCGCAGGCCGCGCACGCGGACCTGACCGAGGGCTTGCGACTGGCCGCCGACTGGCCGGCCGACACGGTCGACACCGCTCGCCTCCACGGTGATCTGGCCGAGGCCTGCATGCACCTGGGCCGCCCCGACGAGGCACTGCGGCACCTGACGCGCTCCGCGGAGGTGGAGCTTCGCCGCGGCAGCCGGACGGACGCGTTCTGCGCGTACAGCAACGCGGCTCAGCTCAGCCTCGACCTGGGCCGCGTCGAGGACTGCATCGCTCTGCTCGACTCCCTTCTGGCCGAACCGGACGTCGCCGCCGGAGAGTTGGACGACCGGCTCGTCGCTCAGCTGCGCCTGACCCGCGCCCGCGCGCTGCACGCGGGGGAGGACCTCAAGGCCGCCACGGCGGAGTTCGTCACCCTGGCGGCCGAGTCGTCCGGCTGGGACGACGACCCGGGAAGCCACGCCATGATCGCCGTGGAGACCGCCGTACTCCTCGGCGAGTCCGGCGAGTTCAGTCGGGCCCGCGAAGTCGCGGACCAGGCACTCGCCGCCCACGCCCGGGCCCCGCGCTACGAGCAGCTCAGCAACTGCCTGCGCGAACTCGCTCGCCTCCAGGCCCAGCAGCAGGGCCCCGACGGCCTGGCCGACGCGCTCGCCTTCCTCGCCGACGCGGGCCGGATCGCCGACGAGGCCCGCGCCGCCGAATACGAGGCCCAGGGCCGCGCCCTGGACACGGCCTTGGCCTACGAGCACGGGCGAGTCAACGCCTACGCAGGCGAGTACGAGGACGCCCTGGCCGCCCTGGAGAAGGCCCTCGCTCTGCTCGGTGAGCCGGGAAGGGACGACGACCGCGCCGGCGAGTGGGCCGAGTGCGTCCGCCTCGCGGGCGCCGTGGAGGGCCTCTATCTGGAACGCCCCGCCCCCGCCCTCACCCGTCTCGACGCTGCGGTCTCCCGCCTGACCGCCCTGGGCCACACCGAGGAGGCCGAGCCGCTGATCTCCTTGGCGGCACGGCTGCGTGACGAGGAGTGACGCGGCGGTGCCGGGGCGACAGCCCGCCCCGGCACCGGCGCCCACACAAGCCGGGCAGAGCATCCAGGTCCACACTGGTGGGACATCGGGAGTAAGGGCGTGTTTCGCCCGCGGGCATCTGCCCTGGGCAGGCGCCCTTTTCTGGATCTAGAAGAACCCCGACTTCTTCGGCGAGTAGCTCACCAGCAGGTTCTTCGTCTGCTGGTGGTATACGGCTGGCAGGTCGCTGACCAGCGGAAATATCCCCGAGTGAGCCGGGCAGCGGCTTGCTGGCCCGGGAATGGTCCGGATCTGGATCCGAGACCGGACCCGACGGACGGACCCTGTCCGCCTGGGGCACGTGTGGCGGCCTGCCGGCCGGTCGAACCCGGCCAGGGACTTCGTCGTGTCGGAGGCCCTTCTCCGGGCTTACCGCGCCAGCGCGCCGGGATCGGTTGGCCGCTTTCCAGCTGGTCGGCGCGGGGTGCGCTATCCGGTGAGTTCACGATCGAACGCGTCTACCTGATCACCAGCCTGCCGCCCGGCGCCTCCGACGGAGCACGACTCGCCGCGTGGATCCGCGGGCGCTGAGGCATGGAGAATCTGCTCCACCACGTCCGCGACCGCACCAACATCGCCGCCGCCCTCCGCCACACGGCCCGCGACTACCGCCGCCCCCTGACCGCCCTCGGCCTCACCTGACAAACCCGGACACAAGATCACTTCTCAAAGCCCCTGCCAGCTCACCCCGCCTGGTCGACCTGTGAACGCGCCTGGCCGGAAGGCGCTGTGCGCGCCTCCCGCCGGATGTGGTGGTGTCGGCTGGCCGCGAGGGAGACCGGCGCCGGATCGGGCCGATCGGGTCAGCGGCCCTGGGGTTCGTCGCTGTGTGTGTGCGGTCGTCGGTAGTGGTCCTTGCGCCTTTCGTCGAGCCGGTCGAGTTCGGCCACCAACAGGCCCGCTGTCTCTTGTCCGAGCCTGCGTCGGGCCAGTGCCTGGAATTCTTCGCTCCCCAAGCTGCCCCGCAGATTGTCGATCCGTGACAGATCCGCGATGGGCATGCGCGCCGGTGCCGCCCCTGTGCTGGTGAGCGCGGCCAGAGTGTGGTCGGCTGTCTCGGTGAAGCGCTGCAGCCTTTCCAGTGCGCCCGCAAGCTGTTCGTGCGCCGCTCTGCGCAGCCGCGGGTCAGTGCTCCGATCGGCATGAGCGGCACACAGTGTGAGTAGATGGGCGGCTTCGTCGGGGTGGCGGCTGGTGACGATTTCGCTGAGCCGCATCAGCGCCCTCGCCTGGCCGATCTCGTGGCCCGCCTTCTCAAAGCGGAGCAGGGCTTGGCGGGCCTGGCGCTCGGCTCGGTCGTTGTCGCCGCGTTCGTGCGCAAGGCGGGCCAGTTCGTTGTGGCAGTTTCCCCGCAGCACCGGGTCCCGGAGCCCATTGCGGGTCCGCAGGGCCTCGGCCAACAGTTCTTCGGCCCTTCGTGAGTCACCCAGCAGCCTTACCACCACCCCCAGTTGGTATCGGCTCGACGAGGCACCTCCGCCATCCCGTGCCCGGTCGAAGCCGTCCACTGCCTGTTCGAAGAACCGCCGCGCGTCGTCGAGCTGCTTCTCTTCCTGCGCGAGGCGGCCGAGTTGGTGGTGTGACCGGGCACGCCAGCCCTCTTCGCTCCACAGACCGAGGGCTGTGCGGTAGTGCCGTCTTGCATCGTCGAACCGGCTCTGCCGCTGGGCGATCAGGCCGAGCTGCTGTTCGATGCCCGCTGTCACATCGTCGTCATCACCCAACGCCCGGGCTTCACGCAGGGCGGCTTCGTACTGTCGCGCCGCCTCGTCGAGACGCCAGTTGTCCAGCAGGCAGTGAGCCCTCAGGTCCATCCCTGCCAGCAGCGCTTCCCGGTCGGGCGGCCTCTCGCCGCCGGACGCGGTGGCGATGACGCGGTCCGCGAGCGCCGCCAGTGTGCCGGTCCTGCCGGTGTGTCTGCGGATGTCCGCGACGACGGGCAGACAGCCCTTCCACCACGGTTCGCGTTCCCTGAGGGCGGTGAAGAGTGCTGTCGTGAGGTTGGCCTCCTCGCGGATGGCCATTTCGCGGGCAATGCGCCGGTTCTCCAACTCGTTTCCGGTCATCAGGGGCCACAACGGTGCCTCGCCGAACAGTCGGGAGTGGGCTCGACCCAGCGCGTGCAGTTCCGGCTGGGCCAACTGCCGGCGCGCGAGTTCCAGGATGAAGGGGTGGATGGTGGCGAAGCCGCTGTCGCGGGTGCAGAGCCGTCCGGTGCCGGTGTGGTCCAGTTCGTGCAGCGCAGGGGGTGTGAACAGGGAGGTGTCCACGCCTTCGGCGGCGGCCAGCTCAGCGTACGGCTCGATCAGCGGAAAGGGGACGGTGCCCTGAAAGGGGGCCAGGAGCTCGACCGTCCGACGGGTCTCCGGCTCGATCTGCTCCCATGTCGAGGCGACCTGCGCCCGCCACCGTGCCGCGGCCTGCCCGGAATCGGGATCGGAGGCCAGGGCGAGGGCGGCCACCGGAAGTCCGAGTAGGGGCGCCGTCAGGCTCGGGGTGAGCTCGTCCGGGTCGAGACCGATGATCTGCGCGAGGTCGTCTGTGTCGAGCGGGGCGAGTTCGTGCACCGCGGCCTGCTCGCCCGTGAGCCAGGCCGCGTCGCCGCGCGCGGTGACCAGGCAGAGACAGGCCCGCTCGGCAAGACTCGCCATAAAGTCCCGGAACTGGCGCAGGGACTCGATCGACCAGGCGTGGGCGCCATACCGAGCGGCGTCGACATGGTCGAGGATGGCGACCGCAGGAGGGCCTTTGCCGTCGGAGCCAGTCCACGTGGGGTGCGTGGTCATCCGGCGTAAACCCTCGACCGCGGTGTCCCACGTGGCCAGGTCGACGCGGTGCACGTGGCTCGCGAAACCGGTGGCCGTCCACCATCCCTCAAGGTGGTCCAGGAGCGTGGTCTTGCCTGAGCCGGTCATGCCGCGCAGCAGCACCCTGGGACTCTCCCCGAGCAGGCGCTCGATTCTGCGGATGTCACTCTCCCGCCCCTGCAGCGCAGACAGTCGGGGCATGGCGGAGGACGAAGGCACCGCCTCGGCGGCGAGCTCGGGCGGTGAGTGAGGGGCCCGCCTCTCCAGGACAATCGGGATCAGCCAGTCGTCGAGCTCCGCCGTCCCGCCGCGGCCTGTCCGCCGTACGCGCTCGCGGTGCAGCGCCTGACGGGCGGCGAACAGCCCGCTGCTCGCGGAGCCGCCGCGCAGCAGTCGGCCGTAGAGATGCGGCAGCGCGAGCCTGACCGCGGTTTCGCTGACCTTGTAGGTCATGGCCACCACCGTCTCCGAGACAGTGCAGGCGAGGTCGTACGCCAGCGAAGTACCCGCCGCCGCGGACTCGCACGCATTGAGGACGACCACGCTGGGGCGAGGGGGCCGCTCCAGGAGAGCGACCACGGCTGCGTCGGACACGGGATGGGCGCCACGTTGGCCCGCTGCCTCGAAGAGCAGATGCGCGACGGGGGCATCCGCTCCATCGTCGTCCGCCGTACCCGCAGCCCGGTAGATTCCGCGTCGTACGCCTCGGGCGATCTCCTGGGGGGTGGCCACAATCCCGTGGACGTCGAAGTGGACGGCGAACCGCTCTCCTTCCCTCAACCGGCCCCGCAGCCGGTCAAGGTGGTCTTCCAGCGACCGGAACGTACCAGGGCGGACCACGGTGAGCCGACAGCCAGGTGCCTGGTCGGCCAGCATCGCTGCCAAGGGGCCGGCTACGCTGCGGTGCCCGATGTCCGCAGAACCGAAGGGCCGGGCAACGCACAACAGGATCTCCTGCAGCGGTCCCGAACCTCCAGGCTGCCGGACGGTGTCCGCAGCCGCAGGACGCCGGGTGACCAGGGCCGTCAGAGCCAGGGGCGCAGCCCCAGGGGCGCGCAGTAACTCCCACGGCAGGTCCTGGAACTGCTGTGGGCCGACGACCACGATCTCGTCCATGCCGCTGTCGGCCCAGTGAACACCGTGGCCCGGAGCCGGTGGGGCGTCAGAGCGCGGACTGATGAGCTGCCGGTACAGATCGGTGCCCACCTGTTCGATGGCGGCGAGGACACTGGTCACCCGGTTGCTGTCGAGCTGAGGAAACGCCATGTGCTCCCCGAAGTACCACTTCAGGTGTGCCTGAAGCCCCGGAAGGTCCAGCGGCTCCGCGTCGACGACGGCGTGCCAGCGAGCGCGGCCCTGTCGGACCTGTACGGTGAAGGGCCCTGTTCCTTCGGCCCAGGTGACCGTGGTCTTCATTCGACGACTGTGACTGTGATCTGCCGTCGACCTTCGTCGTCCGTGATCTCTTCGTCGACCACCAGCACCTGGGTGGACGGGCGCACCTTGCGGAACAACAGCTTGATCATTTCGAAGGCGCCGCTGGCTCCGATCCCCACGCCGAAATCCACCGCCACCTGGACGAGGTCCGCCCCGGGGCCGTAGTCGGCCTTCGTTTCGCTGTCGGTGATCGAGGCCACGCCCAGGGCACGGGCCTGTTCGTCGGCCGCCCAGGCAGCGACGAAGTCCTGCGCGGCGTCGTCCAACCGTGGGTCGAGGGACAGAGCGAGTGACATCGTCATCTCTGCATCATGGCTTGGCGACTTCGGCCTCCACGTCACTTTTCTGAGAAAATGTGGCCGTGTCGGGGTAGTGAACTCCGGCGTGCGCCACAAGCACCGCCCCTCGGAAGGGCGTGGCGCCGTGGGGTGACCGAGGAGCGAGAACTGTTCCGGCACCCGACTGGCACAGCCGGTCGAGGGTGGGACCGGGAATGGAGGGCGTGGCAAGTCAGGGGGCTGCAGCGTCGGTGTCGGCGTCGCGGACCGGAACCAGGCACGGCCCCGTGACCGGCCGGGAGAGCTGCACCTCCCGCCGGAAGCGAGCACGGAACTCATCGTCTGCGGCCTGCGCCGGATGGATGACCCCCTGGATCTGCCGAACGCCCCGACATCACTCGTTCAGGTTCAGCAGCCGCGACCCGGCCGATTGCGGTGGTCAACTGACCGTAGGTGTAGCCGCGATGGGAGGTGTCGATGACGGCAGGGCGGTCGGCGTCATCGGTGCCGAGTTCGGCGAACAGGAACTCCGGCAGGCAGACCTCCGGGATGGCGATGTCCGGGTAGGGGCTGCGGATGATCATCGACACTCCTCGGCTCTCGGCAGTCAGCGTGCGGCAGTGGGCGCAGGTCGGGGCTCCTTCGGCAGGCCGAGCACCAGCTCCCCGACGATGCCGCGTTGGATCTGGGAGGAGCCGGCGTAGATCGTGCCGGCGCGGGCGTTGAGGTAGACGCTGGTCCAGGACGCGGACGAGTTCGGCGCGCCGGGGTCGTCGGTGTGGAACCAGTTCGGCGAGGGCCGCCCGGTCGGGGTCAGCGCGTCCAGGCCGAGGGCGTCCACGGCCAGTTCGGTGGCCCGCTGGTGGTACTCGCTCCAGAGCAGCTTGAACGCGGCAGCGGCGGGGCCGGGTTCCTCTCCGGCGATCAGTGTGGCGGCGGTGCGCAGCCCATGGCAGCGCAGTTGCTCGACTTGGACATGGCACCAGGCGATCCGGCGGCGGATGTCGGGGTCGCGGTGCAGCCCGCGCTCGCGGACCAGCTCGATCAGCCGGTCCAGCTCGTTGCGGAAGCGGATCGGCGCCTTGAGCGCGGTCGCGCCGCGCTCGAAGCCCAGCAGCGTCATCGCAACCGTCCAGCCGAGGTCGACCTCTCCCACGACCAGGCCGAGTTCGGTCGTCGCGTTGTCGAAGAAGACCTCGTTGAAGTCCGCCTCGCCGGTGAGGTTGCGGATCGGGCGGATGTCGATGCCGGGTTGATCCAAGGGGACCAGGAGCATGCTGATGCCGCGGTGCGCCGGGGCGTCGGGGTTGGTTCGGGCCAGGACGAACGTCCAGTTCGCCTTGTGTGCGCCGGAGGACCACAGTTTCTGCCCGTTCAGTACCCACTGGTCGCCGTGCGGTTCGGCCCGCAGGGAGAGCGAGGCCAGGTCCGAGCCGGCGCCCGGCTCGGAGAAGCCCTGCGCGAAGACATACTCGCCGGAGACAATCCGCGGCAGAAACCGGCGCAACAGGGTCGGGTCGCTCCAGCGCAGCATGGTGTTGCCCAGCATGGTGATGCCGAACTCGTCGTTGTCCGAGCCGGAAGGAATGCCGGCTGCGGTCAGCTCCTCAATGACGACGACCAGTTCCGCCGGTCCGAGGCCGGCGCCGCCGTACTCCCGCGGCCATGCCGGGGCGACCCAGCCGCGCTCGGCGAGCGCGGCCCGCGTCTTCTCCTGGAACGTCTCGCGCTCGATCGGGTCGAGGGCGCCGATGCCCCGCCAGTCCGGCGGGACCAGGTCCGCCACGAATGCTTGCACCGAAGCGCGGAAGCGCTCGGCCGGCTCGCTGCCCTGCGGTTCCACCAAGACCTCCTGGTGTCTTCGGTAAGCGAATGAGCAGAACAGTTGCGTAGATAGACTCACTAGTCAATGCTGGGCGCCGTGGATTTCCCCCGACGTGAGGAGGACCCCGATGCGCTTCGCGCCAACCGACGAACAGCTCGAACTGGGCCGAACCGCAGAGCGGTTGCTCGCCGCCCACGCCCGCAGGAACACCCTTCCTCCGCCTTGGGACGCCATCCCCCAGACCCTCAACCGTGAGCTATGGGCCTCGCTCGCCGACCTCGGACTGCTCGGCCTGGGCGTGCCCGAGAGACTGGGCGGCTCGGGTGGCGGTGTTGCGGACCTGTGTGTCCTGGCCGAGCGGGTGGGGTCGGCCCTGCCGACCCTCCCGTTCGCCGCCACCGCGACCGTCGCCGCAGTGCTGGCCGAGCACGCCGACAGTCCCGCCACGCGGGCCGCGCTGGCCGGCGTCGTGGGCGGCTCCACCGTCGCCGTACCGGCCTGGGAGACCTTCCCTGCCGACATGGTGCCCGGCCGGCGGGCGGGCTCGCTGACGCTGAACGGCGCGGCGGCGGACGGCATGCTGGCAGCGGTGCCGTTCGGCCTCGACGCCGAACTGCTGCTGGCTTTCGCCGACGAGGGCAGTGCCCCGGCGCGGCCGGTCCTCGTGGAACTCGCCGAACCGACCACCGCGCGGACCTCCGTGGAGTCGCTGGACGTCACCGAGCCGATGGCGAGCCTGCGGCTGACCGGCGCGCCCGCCATACCGCTCGGACCGCTCGGCGCACATACGGTCGCCCGCCTGCTCACCGTGCTGGCAGCCGAGCTCATCGGCACCGGGCGACGCGCGCTGGAGGGCGCCGTTGAGTATGCCGGGCAGCGTCGGCAGTTCGGCCGGCCGATCGGATCGTTCCAGGCCATCAAGCACGTACTCGCTGACCGGTCCGTCCAGCTCGACGCCGCGTGGATGCTCGTCCGAGGGGCGGCCCACGCCGTCGACGGCAAGCGTGCTGACGCCGACGTGGCGGCTCGTACCGCGCTCGCGGCGGCGGCCGACGCGGTCGAGGCAGTGACGGCCGACGCCCTGCAGACCCATGGGGGCATCGGCTTCACCTGGGAGCACCGGTCCCACGTACTGCTCAGGCGCGCCCGCGCGCGGCGCTCACTGCTCGGCTCGTCGGCCCACCGGCTCAACGTACTCGCCGACCGCCTCCTCGGATCGGCGCATCTGTCCTGACGTCGGCCTTACGGGCTGTCGCATCGCGGCGGGCGGCCTGCGCCTGCGGGGTTCGCGGGCTGCGGCAGTTACCCGGTAGCGCCGCAGCCCGCGACTTAACACATAAGTCCATCTACACAACCTTACTGTTCAAATCCCTACTTTACGGGGATCTTCACTACCGAATGAGGAGGCCGCCGGGCCATGGAATGGACGGGCGCGCGCTACGCAGACAAGCCGACGGTCGAGGTGCCGATCTGGATCGCCGCCCCGCCGGAACGGGTATGGGGGCTGGTGACCGACATCGAGCTGATGCCGAGCCTGAGCGCGGAGTTGCAGTCGGTGGAGTGGCTGGACGGGGCGACACAACCCGCGCCGGGGGTCCGCTTTGTGGGCCGGAGCAGCCACGAGGCGCTGGGCGAGTGGGCCACCACCTCCCACGTTGTGGAGTACGAGCCGCCCAGGGTGTTCGGCTGGGCGGTTGAGGACCCCGAGCAACCTTCGGCGATCTGGCGATTCACCCTCGATCCCAAGGACGACGGGACGCTGCTGCGGCAGTGGATGCAGCTGGGACCGGGCCGCTCCGGTCTTTCGTTTGCCATTGACCGCATGCCGGAGAAGGAACAGAAGATCGTCTTCGTGCGGATGCGGGAGTTCGAGACCAGCATCAGCGTCACTCTCACGGCGATCAAGAAGCTTGCGGAGAAGTCCGGAAAGGCGAGTGTGTGATGCGTACGTCGACCACGATCGAGGCATCCGGGGGCAGCTGGCCGGAGACGGTGGACTTCGTCATCGAGGCGGAGAAGCTGGGCCTGAACATCTGCTGGGTGGCCGAGGCGTGGGGATCCGAGGCACCGTCGCCGCTGGGGTATCTCGCCGCCCGGACGGAGCGCATGCTGCTCGGCTCCGGGATCATCCAGCTCGCCACCCGCACGCCGATGGCCATCGCCCGAGCGGCGATCACCCTGTCGCAGATCTCCCAGGGGCGCTTCCTGTTGGGACTCGGCCCATCCGGCCCGCAGGTGATCGAAGGACTGCACGGCGTACCCTTCGACCGGCCGTTGTCACGGATGCGGGAGACCGTCGAGATCGTGCGGCAGGCCGCCGCGGGCGAGAAGGTCTTCTACGCCGGGCGGGAGTTCCAGATCCCGCTGCCCGGTGGAGATGCCAAGCCCATGCGCCTGTCAATGCGCGCCGAGCACGACATCCCGATCTACCTGGCGACCCTCTCGCCTAAGATGCTGCAACTGACCGGCGAGATCGCCGACGGCTGGCTCGGCACCAGCTTCGTGCCCGAGGGTGCCAAAGAGGCCTACTTCGACCACCTGGACGCGGGCCTCACCGCTTCCGGCCGCTCACGCGCGGACTTCGACATCTGCCAGGGCGCCGAGGTGGCCTTCGCCAAGGACGAGGACGCACTGCGGGCGATGGTGGCCGGCCGGAAGAAGGAACTGGCCTTCAGCCTGGGCGGCATGGGCTCCGCGAGCACCAACTTCTACAACAACGCATACAGCCGCCAGGGCTGGGCCGACGTCGCCGCCGAGGTCCGCGAGCGCTGGCAGGCCGGCGACCGGGACGGCGCGGCCGAACTGGTCACCGACGAGATGGTGCTGGGCACCACGCTCATCGGTACCGAGGACATGGTGCGGGACCGGCTGCGGGTGTGGCGCGACGCCGGCGTCGACACCGTTCGCTTCTACCCCGCCGGCGAGACGCTGGACGCCCGGCTCACCACCCTGGGCCGGGCCCTCGACCTGGTCCGCGCCATGGAGCGCGAGCCGGGCCGGTAACCCGAGCGCTCGATGACGCCGCCCGTCAGGCCGGCGCTCGAGCCGGACCGGGCGCGGCACAGCGGCGGCTGGTGCAGAGCAGACGGCAACCGACATCGCCAGGCGGGTCGGCGACGTTGTCCAGATCAGCGGAGCGGACAACGCCACCGCAGCCAGCTCTGCCGACGCAGTGCTGCGCACAGTGCCGTACGACGGCCATGCGGAGCCGGTCGCGTCGCTGCGCGCCCAACTGGCGGGCAAGGCGGTACTTACTGATCGTTTCAGAATGAGGTTCGGAGTCGTCTCAAGCAGATGATGCTGCAGGCGAGTTGGAGTAGGCCGAGGTGG
>NZ_JBTLMO010000046.1:0-69351 GCF_054462255.1 Streptomyces sp. SD15
GCGCAGGTGAGCGGGGTCTGGTGCGTCGAGCTGCAAGGCGGAGGAGGGCGTCGACGCGATGGGGGTCCCCCCTGTTCGAGCGAAGCCGAGAACTTGGGGGAGTCGGCAACCGACGGCAACGCCGCAGATCGGCGTGCCGGACCCCGCGTCTCCGGCATGATCCGCCGGACAGGCCCTAAGCAACGGGCATTCCGTCCTCCGCGGATGTTCGATCACGCCGTCCGGCACCGCCGTGCGGCTTCAGCTGTCCTTGCCGCGGCCCGAGAATGCGTCGCGCATGCGGTCGACCATTCCGACGCCCGGAGCGAGGAGCTTGTTGGCGGGCGGCTTGTCGGGAGCGGACGGGTGAGGACGCGTGGGTGCGGTCTTCTTGGCCTGGCGGACTTTGTCGCCCAGCTCGTTCAGAGCCTCAGCGGAACAGGAGTCACGCAACCGGGGGAAGAGGTTGCCCTCCTCGTCGGCGATATGCGTCCTGATCTCCGTCATCAGCTGGGCGATCAGCCGGTCGAATTCGGGGTCGTCCGCCTGGCACCGTTCCAGGTCCTTCATGGTGCGCTCGGCCGCGGCGTGGTCCTCCAGCTCCCGGTCGGCGAGCGCATCGCCACCGGGGACGTGTTCGCGGACCGCCGGGTAGAGGTAGGCCTCCTCCGCGACCGAATGCCGGACCAATTCGATGGTGGCCTTGTCCGCGTACAGCTTTCGCTGCGGATCGCCGGGAGGCAATTCCTCGAGATGGGTGAACAGCTCCTCCACTTCCTGGTGATCAGTGGTCAATTCGGCGATGACATCCCCGCCGTGTCCCATTCTCTTGCTCCTTCGTGTGTGGTGACGCGGCCTTTTCGGTCTTGCAAAGGCTCTTCCGGACGCCAGTGAAACTCCTCGGGGCCCGCCCGCGGCGCATTGCCGCACGTGCGGGCGCGGCGACTCGGCGATGTGGCCGAAGCCACTTCTTTTCCGTGGTCTGCGTCATTTCCCCGCCGGAAGCCAAGGGCTACGGTCTTACCGTCTGTCTCCCCGCTCCCCAGTAATTCGGACGGTCCAGTGCTCGCAGATCTCTCCCCGCTCATCGCGGCGACCGCTCAGTGGCTGACGTGTTCCTATCCGTCGGGCGAGAGCGCAATGGACCGCGTTCTTTCCGAGGTGCAGGCCCGGCAGGCCGTGACCGTCGCGGCGTGGCTGCGCTATCCGACGCCGATGGACGCCGAGCTGGTCGTCATGGCCGGGCCCCGGGGCTCCGCGCGGCTTGACTGGGTCACCGGCGCGGATGGGGGAGCGTATGGGCCCGTAGCCGACGCAGCGGACGGCCAGGCGTGGCGCACCTGGGTGGACGAGGTCGTGGCGAGCTGGGCCGCATGCCTGCTTACCGACTCCGAGCTGGCCGATACGGCGGTCGCCGCGCTCGCGGAAGACAGCCGTACGAGCGGAGTGCCGGTCGACTTCCGGCGTTTGGTCGCACCCGGCGACCGTGATCGGAAGGCAGCCGCCCTGTTGCGCCATCCGGACCTCCTCTCGCCTATAGCCGAACTGCACCGGGAAGGCCTCCTCGACCTTCTTGCGCCGGGACCGGCGCTGACCGCCTGAGCCGTGACACCGGGCTGGTTGAAGGAGGGCAGTCAGGTTCTGACGCCGATCGGTTTCGGCCAGGAGATTACGGCCGAGCTCGGCGCCCGTACGGCGTACGGGCTGCCGCGGTGTCCGCGGAGCCGCGGACTTCACGTGCGCGATCGGTCGGCGGCGCGTGGTCAGCGGCCGAGCGCCCTTTGCAGCTGCTCCTTGTTCATGGAGGATCGGCCGTCGATGTTGCGCTTCTTCGCTTCCTCGTAGAGCTGGTCCTTGGTCGGCCCCTCAGCACCCCTGTGCGAGCGTTGTCCACCGCGTTGGGCGGCGGACTTCGGATCGTGGGTGGATGTCTTGCTGGAGGTCTTCGCCTCGCCGGAACGAGCACGCTCCTTGTTGACCGTGCGGGCCGCGATCTCGTTCGACGCGGGGATTCGCCCCGGTCTTCGGCGTTTTCCTTGATGTGTTCGTACTGCCGTTCGCGCTTCTTGTTCGATCCTGCGGGCATCGCGTCGTCCCTTTCCTCGGTCGGTGGCTGATCAGCGGCTTCGTTCGGCAGGGTTGAGCCCGAGCCTTCGAGGCCGGGTGGACGCTCCCCGAGTCCCCGCACCGCGGATCGCATAAACGCGGTGGCGAACCCCCCTGAAGACGGGACGCGGTCGGTCGGCGGCTGCCCATTCGGACGCGCAGTGATGTCGCCCTGCGCGGTCCGAGGGCGATGGTGGGGGTACGCACGACCCCGCGTCCGAAGGTGGATTTCCCGTGTGTTTCTGCGGGCTCTGGCGGGTTCGGTGCGCCGGGCGAGTGTCGCGCGA
This sequence comes from Streptomyces sp. SD15, assembly GCF_054462255.1. Taxonomy (NCBI): domain Bacteria; kingdom Bacillati; phylum Actinomycetota; class Actinomycetes; order Kitasatosporales; family Streptomycetaceae; genus Streptomyces; species Streptomyces sp. SD15. The sequence continues at coordinate 2,373 of NZ_JBTLMO010000046.1, forward strand.
GGTCGGGATACTCGCCCGGCGGCTTGGCGGCAAGACATGACCAGAAGCATGCGGAGCGTGCGCGCAGAGGAGGCATCCGTGGGACAGGAGCGGTGCGGCCGGTTCGTCGGCGAAGGGCCGGAGGCGAGGTGAGGGCGGCGCGGCGACGACGGGTCGAGCCGTCTCAGGACGCCGAGGGCCGACCGCCCGGTGAGCGCTTTGCCGACGCGTTCGATGCGAGGCTCCCGTTGACGGACGGTGGCGGGAGACTCCTGCGCAAGGCATTCCCGGACCACTGGTCGTTCCTGCTGGGCGAACTGGCGCTCTACAGCCTGATCATGCTGGTGTTGACCGGGGTGTGGCTGACGTTCTTCTTCGAGCCCGACATGGGTGAAGTGACGTACGGCGGAACGTACGTACCGCTGCGAGGCGTCCTTGTGTCGGAGGCGTACGACTCCACCCTGCGCATCGGTTTCGACGTTCGGGGTGGACTCCTCGTCCGGCAGACGCACCACTGGGCAGCCCTGGTGTTCGTCGGCGCGATCGGACTGCATCTGCTGCGGATCTTCTTCACGGGTGCGTTCCGAAGGCCCCGGGAAGTGAACTGGGTCATCGGACTGACGCTGTTCGTCCTCGCGCTCGCCGAGGGGTTCGCGGGCTACTCGCTGCCCGACGACCTCCTCTCCGGGACAGGGCTGCGCATCGCGCAGGGCATCATGCTGTCGATCCCCGTTGTGGGCACCTACGTGAGCATGTTCGCGTTCGGCTCGGAGTTCCCCGGCGAGGACATCGTCCCCAGGCTCTACGGCATGCACATCCTGCTGTTGCCCGGCGCGTTGATCGCGCTGGTCACCGTCCATCTGATGCTGATCGTCTACCTGAAGCACACCCAGTGGCGCGGACCCGGCAGGTCGAACGGGAACGTCGTCGGCAAACCGCTCTTTCCGCAGTTCGTAGCCTCCTCAGGAGGCCTGTCCTTCATCGTTTTCGGCGTCCTGACGCTGCTCGGCGGCCTCGCCCAGATCAACCCGATCTGGACATACGGCCCCTACCGCCCCGACCAGGCGTCGACCGGTGCCCAACCCGACTGGTACGTGGGGTTCCTGGAAGGCGCGCTGCGACTCGTGCCGCCGTGGGAGACGAACCTCGCCGGTCACACCCTCATGTGGAACGTCCTGCTTCCGGCCGTCGTCCTGCCCGGACTGCTCTTCCTCGTCCTGTACGCGTACCCGTTCGTCGAACAGCGGCTCACCGGCGAGTGGCGCCAGGAGGAGCACTTCTGCGACCGGCCACGCGAACGCCCGGTCCGCACGGGCCTCGGCGTCGCCGGTGTCACCTTCTACGGTGTACTGCTGCTGGCCGGCGGCAACGACGTCGTGGCCCAGACGTTCCGGATCTCGCTCAACACCTTGACCTGGGTGCTGCGCATCGCCCTCGTGGTGGCGCCTGTCATCGCGTTCATGCTGACGCGCCGGCTGTGCCATGCCCTGCTGCACGCTGAGCGGGAGCGCCTGGTGGAGGGTGAGGAGACGGGCGAGGTATGGCAGTCGGTGGAGGGCGGCTACGGCAGTGGACACCGGCCGGTCGAGAAGTTCCGGCCTGGATCGCCCAGGGCGCCGCTCACCCCTCCTGACGCGTCCCGCGGTCCGCGTACTGGAACGTCATCCCCAGAACACCGCAGGCCAGCACGCCGAAGCCGATGAGGAACAGCCACAGCCCGTAGACCACTCCTGTACACATGACGGTGAAGCCCGCGGCGGTGATGACGGGCCATGGGCTCTGGGCCGGGAAGAACTCCAGGGGACCCGCCCCGTCCGCCACCTCGGCATCGGTACGGTCCTGGGGGCGGCGTCCTTTGCGGCGGTACTGCATGGCGCAGAAGAAGGCGATCAGGGCGGCCATCGCGAAGGCGACGGAGAGGGCCGCAGTCCCGGCCGGTTCGCCGGACCAGAGGTGGTAGAGGGCGGTCGCGCCTGCGAAGAAGGCCGCGACGCCGCCGAAGAGCAGTGCCTCGACCTTCATCGCAGACCTTCCTCCTGCGCCTGTTTGACGATCTGTGGATGGCGCAGGTCGAAGGCGGGAGCCTCGGACCGCACCCGTGGCAGGGCCAGGAAGTTGTGGCGGGGCGGTGGGCAGGACGTCGCCCACTCCAGTCCTCGGCCATAACCCCAGGGGTCGTCAGAAGCGACCTGCTGTCCGTGCCTGGCCGTGTGCCACACGTTGTACAGGAACGGCAGGGTCGAGATACCGAGCAGGAACGCTCCGACGGACGAAAGAGTGTTGAGGAGAGTGAACCCGTCGGTGGGCAGGTAGTCGGCGTACCGGCGAGGCATCCCCTCCTCCCCGAGCCAGTGCTGCACGAGGAACGTGAGCTGAAAGGCCGGTAGCAACAGCCAGAAATGCAGCTTGCCGAGACGTTCGTCCAACAGTTTCCCGGTGAACTTGGGCCACCAGAAGTAGAAGCCGCCGAACATCGCGAAGACGACGGTGCCGAACAGCACGTAGTGCAGGTGCGCCACGATGAAATACGAGTCGGTGAGGTGGAAGTCGAGTGGCGGGGAGGCGATGAGTACACCGCTGAGGCCGCCCAGCAGGAACGACACCAGGAATCCCATCGCCCAGAGCATCGGTGTCTCGAACGACAGCGAGCCCCTGTGCATCGTCCCGATCCACGCGAAGAACTTGATGCCGGTGGGCACGGCGATCAGGAACGACATGAGGGAGAAGAACGGCAGCAGCACCGCGCCGGTGGCGAACATGTGGTGCGCCCAGACCACGGCGGACAGCATGGTGATCGAGATCGTCGCGCCGATCATCGGAAGGTAGCCGAACAGCGGTTTGCGCGAGAACACCGGAATGATCTCCGAGATGATGCCGAAGAACGGCAGGGCGACGATGTAGACCTCCGGGTGCCCGAAGAACCAGAACAGGTGCTGCCACAGAATGGCGCCGCCGTTGGCCGCGTCGAAGATGTGCGCGCCGAACTTCCGATCCGCCTCCAGGGCCAGCAGAGTCGCGGTGAGTACGGGGAAGGCGGGCAGTACCAGAATCGATGTGAAAAGGATGTTCCAGGTGAAAATCGGCATCCGGAACATCGTCATTCCCGGGGCGCGCAGGCACAGGATCGTGGTGATGAAATTGACGGCGCCGAGCGTCGTCGACACTCCCGTCACCACCAGTCCCATCACCCACAGGTCGCCGCCCGCGCCGGGGGAGTGGTACGCGCTGTTCAGCGGCGCGTAGGCGAACCAGCCGAACGCGGCGGCACCCCCCGGCACCAAGAAACCGGAGACGACCATCAGACCGCCGAAGAGGTACATCCAGTACGACAAGGCGTTGAGCCGGGGAAAAGCCACGTCCGGCGCCCCGATCTGCAGCGGCATCACGGCGTTCGCGAAACCCGCGAACATGGGCGTCGCGAAGAGCAGCATCATGATGGTGCCGTGAATCGTGAAGAGCTGGTTGTAGGTGTGCTCATTCACAAACTGCAGTCCGGGGCGGGCGAGTTCGGCCCGCATGGCCAGGGCGAGCAGCCCGGCGAAGAGGAAGAAGCAGAAGGCGGTGACCATGTAGAGGTTGCCGATCACCTTGTGATCGGTCGTAGTGGTCCAGCGCAGGGCCGCCCGGCCCAGAGAGCCATGGTCCGCGGTCCGCTCGGTTTCGGTGCCGCGTTCTGAAAGCTCGGTCATCGTCCTCCTCCGCGGACTGTCGCAGCCCGGCGCCGTTGGGGAGGCATGCGGGCCGGCGGCAGAAAAGCGCCTCGCGAGTGCCCCGGCCGACCCAGTGGAATCCGGAGGCCGGCGAAGTGCGTGCGTGGCGACTCACGCGACAACTCGGTCCCGCACCGCGAGCTACCGGCCAGGCCGGAGCGTGATCGTCCGGAGTGACGCTACCCGCGCCGCCGCTCGAGCCGCGCGCGCCACGCCTTACCGGGCACCCGACGCCTTGACGCGTTTACGCACGGCTGCACGTTCGGCGGAGGCCGCGTCATTGCTGGAGCCCTGATGTGGGCGGTCCGTCCGGGCATCAGGTGCGTCGGCGGTGGAGGGCCGACAAGACGTGATCACTGATGCGGCCCTGATCAGGTTCAGACCATGTCCTTCGATGCCGCCTTCGGCCGGGCCTCCTGGCCGGAGGCTGCATATGTTGCCTCACGAGTGTTTGAGCGGCGCTGAGGCGTGCACGCGGCCGGTATGACCCATTCGAAGCGAGAGACAGAGCGAAAGTACGAAGCCCCGTCGGCCCATGACACCTCGTGGCTGCCGGACCTCACCAGCGTGGACGGCATTGCATCGGTCGTGGGAAAGGGCCTCGACGAACTGGACGCCGTGTACTACGACACAGACGACCTGCGCCTGGCCGGCGCGTCGGCAACGCTCCGGCGAAGGACCGGCGGGGCTGATGCGGGCTGGCACCTCAAACTGCCCCTGCCCGGGGACAGCCGGGAGGAGGTGCAGGCCCCGTTGTCCGACACGGTTCCGGACACCCTGCGTGACCTGGCCCTTTCCCGCACCCGAGGGGTAGAGCTGAGGCCAGTCGTCCGTATCCGGTCCACCCGCAGCACACGGCACCTTGTCGATTCCGAAGGCGCGGTCCTCGCCGAGCTGAGCCTCGACGCCGTCCGCGCCGAGTCCCTGCTCGGCATGACCAAACGGGTGTCATGGACCGAGATGGAGGTCGAGCTCGCCGAGGACGCCGATCCCTTGCTGCTCGACCTCGTGGACCAGGCGCTGCGCAAGAACGGCATCGAACGTGCGGATAATCCGTCCAAGCTGAGCCGCGCCCTGGAGGAAACAGGCATGGGAGCGCCGCACCTGACGGACGCCCCTGCCGAGACCGTCGTACCCGGATCGGCCGCCGAAGGGGTCCTCAGGTACGTGGACGGGCAGGTCCACGCCCTGGTGGACCTCGATCCCGCGGTACGCCGCGGCCTGCCGGACTCGGTGCACAGAATGCGCGTCACCTGCCGTCGACTGCGCAGCACCCTGCGTTCCTACCGGGCGGTGCTGGAGCGTGAGGTCACCGATCCGATCCGCGAGGAGCTCAAGTGGCTGGGCGGCGAGCTCGGCGCCGAACGCGACCAGGAGGTCCTCATGGAACGGCTCGGCGCGCGCGTCGGGGCCTCGCCCGGGGAGCTGGTCCTAGGGCCCGTCGAAGCCCGGTTGCAGGTGTGGAACGTCTCCCGCACCTCCGAGGCGCGGCAGCGCACCCTCGACGCCCTGCTCTCACCCCGTTACCTGGCCCTTCTGAATTCTTTGGCCACGCTCACGCAGCAGCCCCCGCTGCGTCGTAAAGCCGCTCGCAAGCCGGAGAAAGTGATGGTCAAGGCAACCCTCAAGGAGTACGACCAGCTGGCCGGCCGGGTAGCACAGGCGCTGGAGCTCTCCCCGGGGACAGAATGCGACGCGGCCCTCCACCAGGCCCGCAAGGCGGCGAAGAAGACGCGGTATGCCACTGAACCGGCGCGCGCCTCGCTCGGTAAACCCGCCAAGCGGCTCGGTAAGCGCGTCAAGGCCGTGCAGAAGGTGCTCGGGGACCATCAGGACAGCGTCGTGGCGCGGGACGCCCTGCGGCACCTGGCCCTGGCGGCGCATGCGGCAGGAGAGCCCGGTTTCACCTGGGGCCTGTTGTACGGCCAGGAGCAAGCCGTGGCCGAAGGGCGCGAACGGGAACTGCCGACCGCGTGGGCCGATGCATCGAAGCCCGGGCTGCGCAAGGCGCTCGTTCACTGAGAGGTCGTTCCCTGCAGCGTTTTGGTCCTGGGACGCGCGCGGAGATCTCCGTGTCGATGCCGAGAGTGGCGGTGTGTTCTACGAGGCGCCTGTAGCAGCCACCGTCGAACCAGACTCTGCGGATGCCGGGGTGGTCGGTGGCGACCTGGTCGAGAAGCCGGGTGCCGGCCACGGAGTCCTGCCTGCCGGCCGCGGTGGGACGGCAGCGGCGAGGTGCAGCGAAGACCGTGAGGGCGGCGACAGGGCGCCTCGTGGTCGGGGCGGCAGTGGCGTGGAGGTCACCGGACGGGCCGGTGCCCGCGAGCGCGTCACTGGGCTACGTCCGGATGCGCGGGCTGTGGCTGCGAGCGATGCTTGCCGAATGACCGAGCGTTCCGTGATCGTTTGCCCGCCCGTCCAGGGGGAGGGGCGCCAAGTGCGCGTGGACGGGGAGCCCATGGGGGCGGCCTGCAGTCTGCGTGACTTGTCCGAGATCATGCGGCGGGCGGGCTGGGCTGGTATGGATGAGATCGATGTGGCGGACTCACCGGTCATCGAGTGGCACGGCGGCGGGCCTGAGGTGTGGTGACGGCATGTTTGAGTCTCCAGCGCCATGGCTTGGCCGACCCAGTAGGTGACGGCGTTCGGGGTGGGGAAGAACCCGACGTCGTTGAGGCCGCGGGAGAGGTTGGCGCTGACCCCTTAGCCCGCTGGTTTACCAAGATCACCGTGAAGGAGCTCGGGCGGGAGAAACACCGTGTCAACGGCTTACACCCCGGCGTCAGCGGGACACCGTCGGCCTACGACCCCGCCACCGGCGAGCTGATCGTCGGCGTCAACGATCAGCCGATCCCGCGTCCGGCCGAACGAGATCAGCAGCCTCGCAGCCTCGTCCTGTTCCGCGTCGGACGACGCGGGATACTCGACCGGCGCGACGTGCTTCGCCGACGGCGGCTACCTACTCGCTCCCGCCCCCGCCGCGCAGCCCTGACCGCAGTCGACGTCCGGGGCATCCCATGCCCGACGAACCGCCCGCCTGACGCTCCGCGCGCCGCGGGAGCCCCGACGGGTGACGCTGGGAGGGATGCCCGCGACTGTCGACAGGAGTCCGGCCGCACGAGAGGACACGTCATGGGTGTACGCACCTGGGTCAGCGACTGGCCCGTCTATCGACAGCTGACCGGAGCCGACCGCCGGCGCGTGGCCGGGCGGCCGTATCCGGGTGGGCTCGCACTGCCGGCGTGTTCGGTCTGCACCCGCATCGGGGTCTTCGCGGCGGGCATCGCCTCCGCGGAGGACCCGAAGTACACCGTCGTACCTGAGCGGAAAGGAAGGTGACCCCGATGGTCACTGTGTGTCTCACCGGAGCGTCCGAGCAGGACGCTGCCACCGTCTTCGACGTCCTGCGGACGGCGTTCCCCCCCATCGACCAGCCCGCCGACGCCGTGCCCCATGAGCAGCCGGGGGACCGCCCTGCCGTGTGGACCGCGGAGTTCGAGCCGACGCAGAAGCGCGTACCCACTGGGCCGACCCCGCTGAAGGGTTCGCTCAGCGCAACGCTGCAGGGCGGCTACGTCGCCGTGGACCAGCTCTGCGAAGCCCTGAGAGCCGCGTTCGCCGTAGACGAGCGGGGCACGGCGTCGGGAGACCAGGAGAAGGAGGTCGACCTGCAGCTCCGGGGGAAGCGGTCCTGACACGGAGACCGCGTTTCGCGGCGCCCCGCGCGCATGAGCGGCCCCCGACCACGAGGAGAAGAGCGACATGGTGCAGATCGGGTACACGATGATGACCGAGCAGGCCGGCCCGCGAGAGCTCGTCGGCCATGTGGTCGGAGCCGAACGCGCCGGCTTCGACTTCTCCGTCACATCCGATCACTACTTCCCCTGGCTGGAATCCCAGGGACACGCCCCATACGCATGGAGCGTACTCGGCGCCGCCGCGCAGGCCACCGAACGCATTCCCCTGATGACGTACGTGACGTGCCCGACGACCCGCTACCACCCGGCGGTGGTTGCCCAGAAGGCCGCCACCATGCAACTCCTCTCCCAAGGGCGCTTCCGCCTGGGACTCGGCTCTGGGGAGAACCTCAACGAGCATGTGGTGGGAGGCGGATGGCCCGCCGCGCACGTCCGGCTGGAGATGCTGGAGGAGGCCGTGGAGATCATCCGCTCGCTCTTCACGGGAGAGAACGTCAACCACCATGGTGTCCACTTCGACGTCGAGAACGCCAAACTGTGGGATCTGCCCGACACGCCCCCGCCGATCGGTGTCGCCGTCTCCGGTGACCGCTCGTGCGAACTCGCCGGTCATCTCGCCGACCTTGTGATCGCCACTGAACCCGAGCAGGCGCTGATCTCCGCGTTCGATCGGCACGGCGGCGCGGGCAAGCCCAAGGTCGGCCAGTTGCCGATCTGTTATGACACCGACCGCGACGCGGCGATCGCCCGCGCCCACGACCAGTTCCGCTGGTTCGGCGGCGGCTGGCCGGTCAACTCCGAACTGCCCGGACCCGCCGGATTCGCCGGTGCCACCCAGTTCGTACGGCCCGAGGACGTGGCCCGGTCCATTCCCTGCGGTGACGACGTGGACGCCGTCGTCGAGGCCGTATCCACCTACGTCGACGCGGGGTTCACCGAGGTCGCCCTCGTCCAGATCGGCGGCGGCCACCAGGAACCGTATCTGGAGTGGGCCCAGCAGAAGCTGCTTCCCGCCCTGCGCGAACTGTGAAAGGCCGAGGACACCTGAGATGACCACGAAACGTGCTGCGATCTTCGATGTCGACGGAACACTTGTCGACACCAATCACCTGCATGTCGTCACCTGGTGGGAGGCCTTCCGGCAGGCCGGTCACCACATCCCCATGCATGAGATCCACCGGGCCGTGGGCCTCAGGGGCGGCGACCTGATCGACCACCTGCTCGGCGACGACCGCGACCCTGACGACGACGAGCAGCTCAACGCGGCCCACCACGCCCTCTACGCGACGTACTTCGAGCGACTGCCGTCACTGGACTCGGCGGGCGACCTGCTGCGCGCCCTGGCCGCGCGAGGCTGGGCGATCGTACTGGCCACCTCGGCGAGCGGCGCGGAACTCGCCGCGCTACGAAGTGCCATCGACGCGGACGACGTCATCCTCGGATCAGCCAGCGCGGACGACGTCGCCGACGGCAAACCCGCCCCCGACCCCGTCGAACAGGCCAGGGAACTCGCCGGCGTGCCGAGCGAACGAGCCATGTTCGTCGGCGACACCGTCTGGGACATGAAAGCCGCCGTACGGGACGGCGTAGCCCCCGTAGCCCTGCTGTCCGGCGGGATCCCGCGTGCAGACCTGGAGGCAGTCGGCGCTTGCGCGGTGTACCGAGACCCCGCCGACCTCCTGGCACGCCTGGACACCAGCGTCTTTGCCGACCGGGAGTGACCGGATTGAGCGATGACCGGGACGCGGCTTCCGTCGGCGGAAGCCAGCAGCATCATCGCGCGGCGACAGCGCACCGAGCTGGTACTGCCCCGGCGCACGATTTGCTGCAGCTTCTGTCCTTCCTGATCGGTCAGTCCGCGCACCCGCACAGGCTCGGCCACCCCACCTCCAGCCGTCGGAACGGACTTCACCGATTCCGTCCGCCAGTGCAGATGGAGCCCGCCGGCGCAGATTCCGGTGGAGGCGGATGCGTCCTTGGTCCCGCTCGGACGCCGGGAGCGGCCCCTGGGGCCGGTGTCGCGCGCCTTCTCGTCACTGCCGGGCTTGCTCTGCTCTTCTCCGCTGTGACTCACGCTCTTCCACGGGCCTGCCGTGCGGATTCCCGGCGTCCTGGTCGGAGACCTTGCACCTGGGGTCCTTGTCGGGAGCGTACTGGTAGGGGTGGAACGCGTGGTGGGCGCCCAGGTCGTCCTGTCGGCGGGTCCCGTCGGCGTCCGGAGACCAGCCGTGCTGGTGGACGTCCTTCTGGGCCGGGGCCCTCACCGCGCGCAGGCTGGGATGACTTCGGCTGCTTTCGGAACTCCCTGTGCCGATCTTGGTTGCTACCAGTAGTGCTTGCGTCCGCCGACAGCGTGGCCGAGGGCGCCCACAATCCAGAGGATTGCCCCGATGATGACGAGGATGACGCCGATGGTCCACAGGATGCTGATGCCGGCGACGAGACCGATGACGAGCAGAATGACACCGAGGACGATCATCATGCCCTCCGACTAGTCGCTGTGATGCCTCTTCCACAGTAGGCGCGTTCGCCCCTCACTGCTCTGCCATACGCGTGCCACCTCCTCCGGTATTCGGCCGGCCCAGGTCTGACCGGCGCCGGCCTGCTTCGGTACTTGCCCGGCAGAATCCGCGGCGCCGCGGCCTGCCCGTCGGCGTCCGCAGAGCTGGGGTGAAGCCGGCCGAGAGGTCAGCCGGGCCAGATGCCGGTCAGGCGGCGGGCTGCTACGGCGCCGCCTCGGTCGACCGCGGCCTTGACTCCGGCGAAGATCGCGCCCTGCAGGACAGCCGCCGACAGGATCTCGCGCCAGTCGCGCTGCTCGTCGGTGGCGTCGGGGGCGTCCTCTTCATGCCCGAGCTTCTTCCAGACCTGCTTGAACACTTTGCCGGCCAGCACGCCGCTCACGGTGCCCAGAACCAGCCCCACAGGCTTGTAGACGATCTTCGAGGCTTTCATCGCCGCCTCCTGACACGACGTACGACCGGCAGTGCGATCAGCGTTGTCGTGCTGATCGGTTACCCGAGTACCCCCGACGCCTCGCCTCACCGGTCGTCAGAGCACTCGTCGCCGAAGGATCACGGCCCCCACGCGATCGCTCGCCTGGCCGGCCGACGATCCCCCTCGCTCAGCGCACCCGCCGCGCGCACGTGCTCCTCCACTCAGGATCCGAGGCGGCGGCGGTCCTGCTCGTCCCACTTCCGGGTGTCGCGTGGCTGGACGTACGGCTCATCGTCGGCCGGATGGCCGCCGGCGACGGCGCGTTGGCGTACCAGCTCCGCATCGAACTCCAGGCCGAGCAGGATCGCCAGGTTGGTGATCCACAGCCACACCAGGAAGACGATCACCCCGGCGACGGTTCCGTAGGTCTTGTTGTACGAGGCGAAGTTGGCCACGTAGAGCGCGAACCCGGCGGAGGCGATCATCCAGATCAGCAGCGCGAGGAAGCTGCCGGGCGTGATCCAGCGGAAGCCGCGGACCTTCGCGTTCGGGGTCGCCCAGTACAGGATCGCGATCATGACGGTGACCAGGACCACCAGCACCGGCCACTTCGCGATCGACCACGCCGTCAGCCCCGCGTCGCCGACCCCGAGCGCGGTGCCCGCCTGCCGTGCGAGACCGCCGGTGAAGACGACGATCAGCGCGCTGATCACGGCCATCACCATCAGCACCACGGTCACCCCGACCCGCACCGGCAGCACCTTCCACACCGGACGGCCCTCGGGGATGTCGTAGACCGCGTTGGCGCTGCGGATGAACGCGGCGACATAACTGGACGCCGACCACACCGCGAGCACCAGGCCCACAATCGCCATGACCGACCCCAGCCCTGCGTTGCCCTGCATCTGCCGCACCGCGTTGCGCAGGATGTCCTGCGCGGGGCCCGGGGCGAACTTCTGGATGTTGTCCAGCACCTGCTGCGTCGCCGACTGTCCGACGATGCCCAGCAGCGACACGAGCGCGAGCAGCGCGGGGAACAGTGCCAGGATTCCGTAGTAGGTCAGGGCCGCTGCCCGGTCAGCCAGTTCGTCCTTCTTGAACTCCTTCAAGGTGCCTTTCAGCACCGCCCCCCAGGCGCGTCTGGACAGGTTCGTCGGGCTGTCCGGCGCCCGCCGCTCCACCTGCTCGTCCGGCCCGGCGGCGGCCGGAGCCTGTACGGTCTCGCCGTCGCGGTCGGCCGTGAATCGCCCGCTGTGCCGTCCATGCCGCTTCAATGTCCGTACCATTCCGCACGGGTATCCGGCCCGGCGCCGCCCATGCGCGGATGTGTGGCATATCGGACTTTTCTTCTCTGTCCTCAGCCTTCCACGCCGGTGGCGCCGTGGGCCGCTCCCGCCGGTTTCGACACTGGGGAACCTCGTTGCCGCAGGGTAGATCGAGAGCACTGCCATGGAGGCGACGGCGAGCAGTTCGGACGCCGTCCGTCCACGGCGAAGCTCGTGGCAGAGGTCGTCCGGGAGCCGGCCCGAGACCGCCCACTGCACGAGCGGTTCGGCGCGTTGCCTCGAAGGACCGGCTGTGCGCCGCGTGGTCGAAGACGCCGTGGGCGCCGTGGTCGGTGCCTTGCGACTGGTCGACCGGTTCGAAGAGGTTGCGCTCGGCGCTCGGCGGCTGCTGGCCGGTCTGCTGGGCGTCGCAGCCGGTGCGGGTGAGGTAGCGGTCGAGCAGGGCGGGGGCCAGGCGATTGGCCCAGAACGTCGCCCCTGTCGTAGCGCCGACGTAGTACTGCTAGCAGGGCCGCGCGGTCGACGCGCACCGCTGGCTCGAACGGGGCCGCGGCGCCTGCGGAGCGTCCGGCCTGTACGCCGAGGAGTTCGACATCGCCCACTTCATCCACCGCTTCCGCCACGACGACCGACCCCTCTGTCGCGGCTGGAGATCACACGGGAGACCGTCGCGCAGGTGCTGGCGGAGTTGTCGGCCGCGGAGGCCGAACCGGACGTTCCGGCGAGGGATGTGCCGGAACCGAACGAGACGTCGGCGCCTCATGGCATCGGGGTGATGATGGTGCCGCCGTGGCGGGAGGGCCTGGTCGTGGCGGTGTTGCCGGATGTGTACCGGGACTTCGTGGAGCTCATCGCTGATGCTCCGGGACCGTTGCAGGCCAAGCAGATCGTGCCGCGGATCGGTCTGCCGACGACGACCGGGAAGATCAAAAGTCTAAGACCGACCGGCAATTGGAGGGTGGGAGAAGGAGCGGGGTCTGGTGCGTGCAGCTGCAAGGCGGAGGAGGGAGTGATGGCGGAGCCATCGCGACCGACGACAACGCGGCAGATGTGCGTGCCAGACCCCGCGACGCCGCCCTCCAATTGCCGGTCGGTCTAAAGCGAGGCGTTGCCCGCCCGGCAGCCACGAGATGTCACGATCCGGCACTCGAACATCCCGAGGAACAACCGCTCTCTCGGAGCGCCCTTAGCAAGGGATTAGGTGCCAACCAAACCGAATCACTCCCGAAGAAGAGCCCCGAGGGAACCGTACGACGCCCTGGGTGAAGCTGATCCGTACTTCGCCTCCCGTGATGCCTTCGAACGCCTCGTCCGGGCGCTGGCCGTCGGCCGGCGCGGGGCATGGCCCACGACGAGCTGGAGTTGCTGGAACTGACCCTGCCGGAGACCGGCGTGTGCGGCGGCGCGGGCCTGTTCGACGACCCCGACGCCGCCCAGGGCAACGAGGGCGGTGGGTGCTGCGCCGCCCCGCCCGCCCTGCAGATCGGCACCGGCGCCCCGCTCTTCTCCGGCGGCTGCTGACCTCTCAAGCCACCCCAGCAGGAGGTACGCCATGTCCCGCCTACAACTCGCCCTCCGCGTCCCCGACCTGGACGCGTCCGAGGCCTCCTACAGCAAGCTGTTCGTCACTCGTCTCGACCTCGACGCCGAGGTTGCAGAGCCCGCGCAAGGCCGTCGGGTCACGGACCGCTCTGGACGCCTCGTCGCTGAGGGCACTCGCGTCCCAGAGCCGCTCGGGGGTGGTTGCGGATGGCGGAGGTGACCGTGCTCGGCGGCACCCTCCGGCCCCGTCCACGCCGGACGGGGCCGGGACATGCTGAGTCAGAGTGTCGCCAGGACCGCGAACGGGTCGGCGGTGCCGCCGTTGTCCACGGCCGTGATCCGCCGGCGGAGCGTGAACGTCTGCCCGGGCTGGAGCGTCAGTTGACGCTGGGTCATGGCCCAGATCCCGCACGCGTACGCAGTGAATCCGGCCTCCTCGTACAGCAGTCCGTACGTCTGGCGGTCGGAGCCGGACATGCCGATCCACGGCGCGGTCGGCGTGAAGTCCTGCGGGGTGGAGGCCGTGATGGTGCCGTGCCCTGCGACACCGCTGCGCTGGCCGGTACCGTCGTGGTCCAGGACATCACCCACCCATACGGTCTGCGGCGTGGCACCGAGGTTGGTGAACACCGTCTCCGCCGTGACCCACGGCTGGCCCGCGCGCACGCTGTACGTCGTGGTGACACCGAGGTCGGGCACCGAGGTACTGGCGCCGACGGCCCGGACCGAGGCGACGGGGCCGCCCGCCGAGACCACCTCGACGGACGTGGAGCGCACGGTCCGCTGCTGCCAGGCGTTGGAGCCGCGCGGCTGCTGGGCCGACGCGTACGGGAGGTTCAGCCAGTCGAGCTGGTCCAGGTGGCCTACGGCCGCCAGGTCCAGCGGCTTGCCGAGGGTCACCCCGGAGAGCTGGGAGTCCTCGGAGCCCGCCGACACGGCCAGCGCCAGCTTGTCGTTGGACAGCACGATGTCGTCCGCCGTCGCCTGCGACTGGGGGCCCGGCACTGTGCGGCCCGTGCCCGCGCGGACCGCTCCGGGCGCGAGGGACAGCACTGCCCGCGTCTGGGTGCCCTTGGTGATGGTCGCGGTCGCCGACTCGGGCTCGTAGCCGGCGCCGACGGCGGTCAGGTTGTACGTCCCCGGCGGGGCGAACGCGAGGAACTCGCCGTCGGGGTCGGTGATGCCGGCGCCGACCCGGGTGCCGTCCATCGCGGTCACGGTCACCTCCACGTTGGGCAGCGGTGCGCCGGAGAGCCGGTCCGTCACGTGGCCCGAGAGCCCGTCGCCGGCGTCGATGCGCCGTGCGCCGGGCCTGCCGTCCTGTACCTCGAACGCGGCGATGGTGAACGCGGGCGAGGCCGGATTGCGCGCGTCGAGCACGATCCGCAGGTCGCTGCGCCAGCGTTCGGGGGTGACGTCGCACAGGACGTAGCCGCGGTAGGACCCGTTGTAGAACCGGACATGGGGGTTGGCGGGCAGACCGAGCCGCACGTCCGCGTCCCAGCCGGCGCCCGAGGAGATCGAGGTGCCGACGAACTCGGTGGCGACGGTGGGGGAGTGGGGGTCGTCGAAGTCGGTCTTGAGGTCGTTGACCCAGTGCGTGTGCCAGTCGCCGCTGAGCACCACCGGGTTGGCCGGCCTGTGCTCGGCGATGAAGTCCAGGATGCGAGAACGGGCCGCGGCGTAGCCGTCCCACTGGTCGAGGTTGACGATCTTGCCGGGGCCGAGGTCGTAGTCGAACTGGGCCATGATCGTCTGCTGGGCGATGACGTTCCACCGGGCCTTCGAGTGGCTCAGACCGTCCAGCAGCCACTGCTCCTGGACCGGTCCGGTCAGGGTCCGGGCGGGGTCCAGGACGTCGGGGCCCGGTTCTTTGCGGCCGTCGCCGTACGCCTGGTCCGTGCGGTACTGGCGGGTGTCCAGGATGCTGAACTCCGCCAGCCTGCCTGCCCGCACGCGCCGGTACATGGTGGCGTCGGGGCCGTGCGGCTGCTGCGCCGGCCGCATCGGCAGGTGCTCGTAGTACGCCTGGTAGCCGTTGGCGCGGCGCTCCAGGAAGGGGCGGCCGTCCCCGGCGCCGCCGGGCACGTCGCCGGCGTAGTTGTTCTGGACCTCGTGGTCGTCCCAGGTGAGGAAGAACGGGAAGCGGGCGTGAGCGGCCCGCAGGTCGGGGGAGGTCTTGTACAGCGCGTGCAGCCTGCGGAACTCGGTCAGGCTGCCGGCCGTGGTCTCGTAGATGTAGTCGCCGAGGTGCAGGACGAAGTCGACGTCCTGCTCTGCCAGGTCACGGTAGGCAGGGTAGGGGCCGCCGACCCAGGACTGGCAGGAGACGAACGCGAACCGTATGCGATCGGTCTCGGCGCCGGGCGGCGGCATGGTGCGGGTACGCCCGACACGGCTGCGGACGCCGTTGTGGCTGAACCGATACCAGTACCAGCGGTCCGGCGCCAGCTCGTCGACGACCACGTGGACGGTGTGCGCCGACGCCGCGTCGGTCGTCACCCGGCCCGCGCGCACCACGTGCCGGAACTGCTCGTCGAGCGCCACCTCCCACTCCACCAGGGCCGGTACGGCGGGCATACCGCCGGTCGAGGCGTCGAGGGGATCGGGCGCCAGCCGGGTCCACAGGACCACGCTCTCGTGGTCGGGCTCACCGGAGGCGACGCCGAGGGTGAAGGGGGCCGGGTCGAGCTCGGCGGCCCGGGCGTCCAGGGCGTTGGCCAGTTGCGCGACCGCGATGCCGCCCAAGGCACCGCCCGTCAATGCGAGGAATCTACGGCGGTCAAGTGTCCGGAAACCAGTGCTTGTCATGGCTGAATCCTGCGTTCCTATACCGGCAGGGCCATGACATTTCTGTGAATGTCGTGCGTACGGCGGCTGTCGTGCTGCACGTCCCGTCCGTACCAGCCGAGGCCCGAACGGCGATGACGCCCGCGTGGCGCCGGCCGTCAGTGGACAGGGTCACGGTGCCCTTGCGGTGCGCGGTGACCCGGTCGACGGAGGCGACGCGGGTATCGCTGGAGGGCCAGACGTGCGAGGCCGGGTCGGCGATGGGCGTCGTCAGTCGGCCAGGTTGTCGCCGCCGATCAGGGTGCCGGTGGCGCTCGGTGGCACTGTGTCACCCGTGTTGAGCGTCGCCGCCGGGGCGGTGACAACACCGGAGGTGAGCGCGGGTTCCACGGAGAACCGGATGCCGCCTGTCGGGGGCGATGTGCAGGAGGCCGAAGTGGTGGAAGTCTCCCCGATCCGCCGAGGCGTGGGCGGACATGTCCCCCGGCACCGCCTGGATCGGGGGCACGACACGCGGGCCGCGACGCGCCGCACCCGCCAACTGCCTTGTACCGCAAACCGGTTCGGCCCACCCAGGCCCCGTGCAGCGGGGGTCCGCACGCTCGGACGGGACGTGGCTCCTGAAAACCGCGGCCCTGCCGACGTCAGTGACGCCCGCATGAGGCGATGATGAACACTTTTCGGCCACTCTTCCGGATCTTGTGGTGGCGCCAGGAGAATCCCACCGTGATCCGACCTTCCCTGACACATCTGCGTGCACTGACCCTCGCCTGCCTGGGCGCCGCCGGACTGCTGCTGTCCCCGAACGTCGCCGTGGCCGACACCGCAACGCAGTCCACCAAGGCTCCGTCGCGGGACGCGCACCCGCCCTACTCGCTCCTGCACATGAACGTCTGCTCCAGCGGATACGCCCGCTGCTACGCCGGCACCGAGTACCCGAAAATCGTCGACGAGGTGGTGGCCCGTATCCAGGCCAACGACGTCAACGCGGTCACCCTCAACGAGGCGTGCAGCGGGGACGTGGCCGACATCGCCGCGCGCACCGGCTACCACTACCGCTTCGCCACGGTGATCTACAGCGGCGCCCCCCTGCCGTGCAAGTCGCCCGACGGGCGCGGCGTGTTCGGCAACGCCGTGCTGACCAAGGAGGCGATCCGCGCCTCCGAGGACGCGCCGTTCTCCGTGTTCAGCGGAGTGGAGCAGCGACGCTGGCTCTGTGTGACCACTGCCCGCGGCCTGGACGTGTGCACCACCCACCTCTCCACCGACGGAGAGGCCTCCGGCACCACCAACTCGATCCAGTGCGCGGAGCTGACCCAGGTGCTCGCGTCCCGCGGCCGGCCGACCATCTTCGCCGGCGACGTCAATCGGCGCTCCTCGTGCGCGCCGGAGGGCTACTGGACGCTGACCGACGCGGCCGCCACCCAGGCACCGGGCATCCAGCATGCCTACGGAAACCTCGCGGCGCCGACACTGGAGATCGAGTCGACGACGTACACGGACCACGACGCGCTCGTGGTCCGGGCCGGGCTCCCGAACTGACGTGAGTTGACGGCTGGTCCGCGGCGCCGCGCCCGGACCAGCCGTACCCGTGCCCCCATGCGCCACCTTCCGCTGCGAGGGGCCCAGCGTTGCGTGGACGCGTAGGCAAGGCAGGTCACTGGGCGAAGGCGCGAGCCGTGGTCAGTCCCATCCCGGCCGGCACGCGGCTCGCAGCGGCCGCCCACAAGGGTGCCGACATCCGCCGCTGGGATATATCGCCTGGGCTGTGTCCCCGGATCCCATCCGGACGGGAGGGAGCCATCAGCGCGGCCCAACCCGGTGAACCTTCGCGGTCACAGCACTGGTCGCGGCGTACTGGCGGACGAACTTAGCCTCCGCGTGGGAGAAACCGGGGGCGGACAGGCCGCGGAGGAAGTTCTCCCTTCTGGTCACCACACGGTTCGGCAACGCCGTGGCCGTGAACACGTGGAACACCTACACCTGGAAACCCGCGCCGGCCAAGGCCGGCATCATCCCACCGCGCCCCAAGGGGGCAAAGCCGTGGCAGTGGGAGGCGGCGCTGAAGGACGGGTTCCATATGCTGCGGCACACCTATGCCTCGATCATGCTGGAGGTGGGGGAGTCCGTGGTGACTCCGGCGCGGTGGCTCGGGTACTCCTCGCCGGCTGTCACGCTCGGTTACTATGCTCACTCCATGCCGGAGGCCGGAAGTACGGGGCGCACCGTCATGGACGGGATGCTCGGGAGGCAGAGGAATCGGCATGCCAGTCGAAACTCCCCAGATTCTCCCCAGGGCTGATCGCGGCAGACTCCCTGGAGTGAGAGCGTCTGGAGTGGATCGTGGTTTGTAAGGCAAAAGACTCGGATGGCCTGGGAAAGTGTTGAGGGAAGTCACCGTAACCCGCTATGTCGCACCCCTGACGGCCGGCGGCTCCGTCCCCGGAGTCATCGAGGCCGACGACCTGGGGACGTACGTCGTGAAGTTCACCGGTTCCGCGCAGGGCCACAAGGCGCTGGTCGCCGAGGTGATCGTCGGGGAGCTGGCGCGCGCCCTCGGGCTGCGGTTCCCCGAGCTGGTCCTCGCGCACTTCGACCCGGCGGTCGCGGAGCACGAGCCGCACCAGGAGGTGCAGGACCTGCTGCGCGCCAGTTCCGGGATCAATCTCGGCATGGACTATCTGCCGGGCGCGAAGGACTTCACCCCGGAGATGGCGGGGACCTTCCCCGTGGACCCGCTGGAAGCGGGCAGGGTGATCTGGCTGGACGCCCTCACCGTCAACGTGGACCGCACGGTGCACAGCTCGAACCTGATGATCTGGCCCACGTTCGGCATCGCGCCCCCGCGCCTGTGGCTGATCGACCACGGCGCCGCCCTCGTCTTCCACCACCGCTGGGACGCGTCCGCGCCGGACAAGGCGTACGACTTCCGACGCCACGCGCTCGGCGGCTACGCCCCGGACACGCGCGCGGCCGACGCCGAGCTGGCACCCAGGGTGACCGAGGAACTGCTGCGCGAGGTCACGGCCGAGGTGCCGGACGCCTGGCTGGCGGAGGAGCCCGGGTTCGCGACCCCGGACGAGGCACGCGAGGCGTACGTCGGCTACCTCCTCGCCCGGGTGAAGGCGTCCGCGGCATGGCTGCCCACGGATTTCCCGAGCCGCGAACAGCTCGCCGCGGAAGAAGCGGATCGCGCGGCGAAAACCCAGCAGGGCCGACCGAACTGGCTCAAGCGGGTCCCTGACCTGCACGGCAAACCGGCGGCGGAACAGGATTGGTCGGTGCACCTCGGATGACCACGGAAAACACGCACAGGGTGCAGATCGAGTACTGCACCCAGTGCCGCTGGCTGCCGCGCGCCGCGTGGTTGGCCCAGGAGCTCCTCACCACGTTCGAGACCGAGCTGACGGAGCTGGCGCTCAAGCCCGGCACCGGCGGTGTCTTCGTCGTGCGCGTCGACGACGAGGTCGTCTGGGACCGGCGGGAGCAGGGCTTCCCCGAGCCGACGGCCGTGAAGCGCCTCGTACGCGACCGAGTGGCCCCGGAAAAATCCCTGGGCCACTCGGAGAAGTGAGACGGGGTCGGCTCAGCCGACCAGCTGCTCGTACGCCGGCAGGGTCAGGAAGTCCGCGTAGTCCTCGTCCAGCGCCACCTTCAGCAGCAGGTCGTGGGCCTGCTGCCAGTTGCCCGCCGCGAAGGCCTCCTCGCCGATCTCGGCGCGGATGGCCGCGAGCTCCTCGGCGGCGACCATGCGGGCCAGCTCCGGCGTGGCCTTCTCGCCGTTCTCGAACTCGACACCCGCGTTGATCCACTGCCAGATCTGCGAGCGCGAGATCTCCGCTGTCGCCGCGTCCTCCATGAGGTTGAAGATCGCGACCGCGCCGAGGCCGCGCAACCAGGCCTCGATGTAGCGGATGCCGACCTGGACGGCGTTGACCAGGCCGTTGTACGTCGGCTTGGCGTCGAGGGAGTCGACGGCGATCAGGTCACCGGCGGCGACGGAGACGTCCTCGCGCAGCCGGTCCTTCTGGTTGGGCCTGTCGCCGAGGACCGCGTCGAAGGACGCCATCGCGATCGGGACCAGGTCGGGGTGGGCCACCCACGATCCGTCGAAGCCGTCGCCCGCCTCGCGGTCCTTGTCGGCCTTCACCTTCTCGAAGGCGACCTTGTTGACCTCTTCGTCGCGGCGGGACGGGATGAACGCCGCCATGCCGCCGATCGCGTGCGCGCCGCGCTTGTGGCAGGTGCGGACGAGGAGTTCGGTGTACGCGCGCATGAACGGGGCCGTCATCGTCACCAGGTTGCGGTCCGGCAGCACGAACTTCTGGCCGCCGTCACGGAAGTTCTTGACGATGGAGAAGAGGTAGTCCCATCGGCCCGCGTTCAACCCGGAGGCGTGGTCGCGGAGCTCGTAGAGGATCTCCTCCATCTCGTAGGCCGCCGTGATCGTCTCGATCAGGACGGTCGCGCGGACCGTGCCCTGCGGGATGCCGACGTAGTCCTGCGCGAAGACGAAGACGTCGTTCCAGAGCCGGGCCTCCAGGTGCGACTCCGTCTTCGGGAGGTAGAAGTACGGGCCCTTGCCGAGGTCGATCAGCCGCTGCGCGTTGTGGAAGAAGTACAGGCCGAAGTCGACGAGCGCGCCGGGGACGGGCTTGCCGTCGGCGTCGACGAGGTGGCGCTCGTTCAGGTGCCAGCCGCGCGGCCGCATGACGACGGTCGCCAGCTCGTCATTGGCCTTGAGGGCGTACGACTTGCCGGACTTCGGGTCGGTGAAGTCGATGCGGCGGGTGTACGCGTCGGTCAGGTTGAGCTGGCCGAGGATCACGTTCTCCCAGGTGGGCGCGGAGGCGTCCTCGAAGTCGGCGAGCCAGATCCTGGCGCCCGAGTTGAGGGCGTTGATGGTCATCTTGCGGTCGGTGGGGCCGGTGATCTCGACCCGGCGGTCGTTCAGGGCGGCGGGGGCGGGGGCCACTCGCCAGGAGTCGTCCGCGCGGATCGCGGCGGTTTCCGGGAGGAAGTCGAGAGTGGAGGTGCGGGCGATCTCGGCGCGGCGCTCGGCGCGGCGGGCGAGGAGCTCGTCACGCCGGGGCGTGAACAGCCGGTGCAGCTCGGCCACGAAGGCGAGGGCCGCGTCCGTGAGGACCTCCTCCTGCCGGGGCAGGGGCTCGGCGTCGACGATGGCCAGCGGGGACGGCGCTGGTGCGGACATGAGCTGTCACTTCCTTCGGGTGGCACGGGGTGTAGTGGATATTAGTTTCCTCATGGTGGAAGTTCAATGATTTGTTGATGTCGAGATAGAGCTGCTCGGGGTGTCACTCAAGATGGACCAGGTCCTCGTCCGTGTCGATGTCGAACGCCTGCGCCACATCCCCGCACTCGACGAGGGTGATTGCGCCACCATGGGCCTTCAGGTAGGCGCGTGCCCCCCGGTCACCCGTGGCGGTCGCGGCGATCCCGGCCCAGTGGTCGGCGCCGAAGAGCACCGGGTGGCCGCGCTCCCCGTCGTACGCCGCCGCGGCGAGCGACAGCGGCGATTCGTATACGGCGAGCACCCGGGCCACCGCCTCCCGGCCGATCCCGGGCTGGTCGACGAGCGACACCAGCGCCGCCCGCGCGCCCGTGCCGGCCAGCGAGTCGAGCCCCGCCCGCAGCGAGGAGCCCATGCCCTCCTCCCACTGAGGGTTGTCCACGAGGACGCAGCCGGGCAGCTCCGCCCTTTCCCGTACGGCATCGGCCTGGGCGCCCAGGACCACATGGACCCGGGTGCAGCCGCCCGCGCGCAGGACCGCGACCGCGTGTTCGACAAGGGGCCGTCCGCGGTGGGGCAGGAGCGCCTTGGGGCGCCCGCCGAGCCGCCGTCCACCGCCGGCCGCCAGCAGCAGCCCGGCCACCTGGGGCTTGTTCTCCGTCATGTCCCCTGCATACCCGATGCGTACCCGACCCGGCCGGGGCGCGCGCCGTAATCCGGGTGGGCCTTGCGATGTCTGGGGACTGAATTTCGGTCATCGGAGTGGCGCCCACCGCGCCGGGTGGCGTTTACTGGCCCGCGTCCCATGGCGCCCGACCACCGCCACGGGTGTTGGTCCGGCATACGAACGGCATGGGAACGACTTGCGCACAAGGGCGTGCGAGGGGGGAGAGCTGTGTTGCGGAGCTTGGGGCAGAGGTCAGTGACCGGCAGTGACGAGGACCCGAGGGTGGCGGAACTGCGTACGGCCGTCTCCCGGCTGCGCCGTGAACTCGCCGCGCACCCGGCGGAGTTCCCCGACCGGGGCATCGCCGAGGACGAACTCGCGGCGCTCGCCGCGATGGCCGTCGGCGGCGTCCCCGAGATTCCGCGGCTACGCCGCTCCCTGTTGCTGATCGCGGGCGCGATCGGCTCGGTCAGCGCGCTGGCGACGCGCCTCGCGGACGTGCGCAGCGCGGTGGAACTGTTCGGGGAACCGCCGCGCCGGTGACGCGGTCGGCGGTGGTGCCCCGGTCATGGCCGACCGCGCGCCGGGCCGCCGATCCACCCGGTGGCCGCCAGGGCCTGTCCGGCGGGACGGGTCGCAGGAAAGCCACGGAGCCTGATCAGCGCCGGTGGGCGTGCCAGGCCCCGCGTCTGCGGCATGATCCGCCGGACAGGCCCTACGGCTGGGCCGTCGGCCCCGAGCTCGCCAGTGCCTCCGACAGCTCCGCCGCGACCTGTTGCAGCACGGGCACGATCTTCTCCGTGGCCGCGTCGGTGACACGACCCGCGGGACCGGAGATCGAAATGGCGGCGGCGGTGGGGGAGTCGGGCACGGAGACGGCGAGGCAGCGGACGCCGATCTCCTGCTCGTTGTCGTCGACCGCGTAGCCGAGTCGGCGCACCTCCTCGAGCGCGGTGAGGAAGCCGTCCGGCGTGGTGATCGTCTTCTCCGTCGCGGCGGGCATGCCGGTACGGGAGAGCAGCGCGCGCACCTCGTCCGCCGGGGTGTTCGCGAGCAGCGCCTTGCCCACGCCCGTGGAGTGCGGCAGCACCCGGCGGCCGACCTCGGTGAACATGCGCATCGAGTGCTTGGAGGGCACCTGGGCCACGTACACGATCTCGTCCCCGTCGAGCAGCGCCATGTTCGCGGTCTCGCCGGTCTCCTCGACCAGGCGCGCGAGGTAGGGACGGGCCCAGGTGCCGAGCAGCCGGGACGCGGACTCGCCGAGGCGGATCAGACGGGGGCCGAGCGCGTACCGGCGGTTCGGCTGCTGACGTACATAACCGCAGACCACCAGCGTGCGCATCAGACGGTGGATGGTGGGCAGCGGCAGTCCGCTGCTGGCCGAGAGCTCGCTCAGGCCGACCTCGCCCCCGGCGTCGGCCATCCGCTCGAGCAGATCGAAGGCGCGCTCGAGAGACTGGACACCACCGCTCGGAGCGGATGACTTGGCGGCGTCGGTGGTGCTGGCGCTGGACGTCGGCACGGCGCGGTCCTTTCACGACTGACAGGCAGTGATGCAGCCTACCCGGCAGTCGGTTGACTCCTTGGTTGCGCACGGTTACGTTCTGCTGTGTGGAATTATAATTCCGCGTTGCGGAAACGTCCAGAGGGGGCGCATCGGGGGCAGAGTGAAGAAGCGCGCTCTTGACGGCGCGAGGGCTGGAGTGAAGACTCCTTCAACAGAACGTTGAATTCCGTTACGTGGAAGTTAACAGGGTTGACAGCGGTATCGGGAGTCAACAGCGGCAGAGAGGGGTCCGGGTGTCCGACGTCGAACTGGTGCTGCGCTCGACGCGCGTCATCACTCCCGAAGGGACACGCGCCGCCTCGGTCGCGGTCGCCGCCGGGAAGATCACGGCCGTACTCGCGCACGACGCCGACGTACCGGCCGGTGCCCGCCTGGAGGACTTCGGTGACGATGTCCTCCTCCCCGGCCTCGTCGACACCCACGTGCACGTCAACGACCCCGGCCGCACGGAATGGGAGGGCTTCTGGACCGCGACGCGCGCCGCGGCCGCCGGCGGCATCACGACCTTGATCGACATGCCGCTCAACTCCCTCCCGCCGACGACGACGGTCGACAACCTCCGCACGAAGCGGGAAGTCGCCCGCTCCAAGGCCCACATCGACGTCGGCTTCTGGGGCGGCGCGCTGCCCGACAACGTCAAGGACCTGCGCCCCCTGCACGACGCGGGCGTCTTCGGCTTCAAGGCGTTCCTGTCGCCGTCCGGCGTGGACGAGTTCCCGCACCTCGACCAGGACCGGCTCGCCGGGTCCCTCACCGAGATCGCCGGATTCGGCGGCCTGCTGATCGTGCACGCCGAGGACCCGCACCACCTCGCCGCCGCCCCCCAGAAGGCCGGCCAGAAGTACGGCGACTTCCTCGCCTCGCGCCCGCGCCACGCCGAGGACGCCGCCATCGCGAACCTCGTCGCCCAGGCCAAACGCCTGCACGCGCGCGTGCACGTGCTGCACCTGTCGTCCTCCGACGCGCTGCCACTGATCGCCGCGGCCAAGGCCGAGGGGGTACGGATCACCGTGGAGACCTGCCCGCACTACCTCACCCTCACCGCTGAGGAAGTCCCGGACGGCGCCAGCGAGTTCAAGTGCTGCCCGCCCATCCGCGAGGCCGCCAACCAGGACCTGCTGTGGCAGGCGCTGGCCGACGGCACGATCGACTGCGTCGTCACCGACCACTCGCCGTCCACGGCCGACCTGAAGACCGACGACTTCGCGACCGCCTGGGGCGGCATCTCCGGCCTCCAGCTGAGCCTTTCGGCGGTCTGGACGGAGGCCCGGACGCGCGGCCACGACCTCGAGGACGTCGTCCGCTGGATGTCCGAGCGGACGGCGCGGCTGGTGGGGCTCCGTCAGAAGGGCGCCATCGAGGCGGGCCGCGACGCCGACTTCGCGGTCCTCGCACCCGACGAGACGTTCACTGTCGACCCGACGGCCCTCCAGCACCGCAACCGCGTCACGGCGTACGCGGGCAAGACCCTCAGCGGTGTCGTGAAGTCCACCTGGCTGCGCGGTGAACGCATCGTGGTCGACGGTGAGTTCACCGAGCCGAAGGGTCAACTGCTCACTCGTAGCACCTGATCGAATCCCGCACCCGCAGCGGCCGACACCTGAAAGGCAGACCTGATCACCGTGACGGCGATTCCCAGCTTTACCGGCGACGCGAACCCCTACGGAGGCGGCGACCCGTACGCGGACCACCGCACCGCCGACTTCCCGTTCACGCAGTACGCCAACCTCGCGGACCGGCAGCTCGGCGCCGGCGTCATCGCCGCCAACGACGAGTTCTTCGCCCAGCGCGAGAACCTGCTCGTGCCCGAGCGCGCCGAGTTCGACCCCGAGCGCTTCGGGCACAAGGGCAAGGTCATGGACGGCTGGGAGACCCGCCGCCGACGCGGCGCCTCGGCCGAGCATCCGTGGCCGACGGCCGAGGACCACGACTGGGCCCTGATCCGCCTCGGCGCGCCCGGCGTCGTACGAGGCCTGGTGGTCGACACGGCCCACTTCCGCGGCAACTACCCGCAGGCGGTATCGGTCGAGGGCGTGTCGTTCCCCGGCTCCCCGTCGCCCGAGGAGCTCCTCGCCGACGACGTGAAGTGGACGACGCTCGTGCCGCGCACGGCGGTCGGCGGTCACGCGGCGAACGGCTTCGCCGTCTGCGTCGAACAGCGTTTCACGCACCTGCGCCTCAACCAGCACCCCGACGGCGGCATCGCCCGTCTGCGCGTGTACGGCGAGGTCGTACCCGACCCGAAGTGGCTCTCCGCGCTCGGCACCTTCGACGTCGTCGCCCTGGAGAATGGCGGCCAGGTCGAAGACGCCTCCAACCTCTTCTACTCGCCCGCCACGAACACCATCCAGCCGGGCCGCTCCCGCAAGATGGACGACGGCTGGGAGACGCGCCGGCGCCGCGACACCGGCAACGACTGGATCCGCTACCGGCTGGTCGCCCAGTCCGAGATCCGCGCGATCGAGATCGACACGGCGTACCTGAAGGGCAACGCGGCGGGCTGGGCTTCGGTGTCGGTGAAGGACGGCGAGAACGGCGACTGGACCGAGCTCCTGCCCCGCACCCGCCTCCAGCCCGACACCAACCACCGCTTCGTCCTCGCCGCACCCTCCGTCGCCACCCACGCGCGCGTGGACATCTTCCCCGACGGCGGCATCTCGCGACTGCGACTGTTCGGCTCACTGACGGAGGCGGGCGCCCTGGGCCTGACGGCCCGGCACCAGGAGCTGGGCGGCTGACCCTCCGACACCGTGGGGCGCACCGGCTGTACGGCCTGGGTGCGCCCTGCGCGCCGTCGTGTTCCGCTAGGTTGAACTACCGTTTGTAGGCGGGAAGTTCGCGCCCAGGGAGATGCGATGGCCGTTCTGCTCTACTACCCGTTGGTGACCCCGCCCACGGAGATCGTCCATCAGGCGCTGCTCTACTGGGACGGCGTCGCCTCGGTCGTACCGCGAGACTCCGAGATCTACGACGCCGCGGTGTCGGCGGAGCTGAAGGACCTGAAGCAGCGAGGCCTGTACAAGCCGCTCACCTTCGGCCGCGACTCCATGGACTCGCTGGACGACCCCCAATACCGGGGCGCATTCCGTGGCGGTCTGGCCTCCCAGGTGCTGCGGGAGGAACTGCGCCGGCTTTCCTGGGACCCTGGCTGGCGTGAGTTCCGAAACCGTGACCGGCAGGCGCTCCCACCGGCCGCTGTCATCTACGGCTCCAAGCTGAGCTATTGGCTCGAGCGGGAGCTGCTGGACCTCGACCTGGCCGTGCCGAACCGTGAGCGCGGCTTCTGGAGTCTGACCGTGCCGGCCGAGGTCTGGGAGCTGATCATCGGCGTCACGGTGCCGGAGCTGGCCTGCGGCAACCGCGCGTCGTACGTCCCGTACACCGACGACGACGTGGCGTCCAGCTGGGCCTTGAGTGCCCCCGCACAGGACCGTGTGCCCGCCTGGGAGGTTGAACTCGGCAAGCTGCTGCCCGTCCCCGCCCCTGGCACCGCGACCGCCGACGTCCTCGCCTTCCGTGAGCGCTACGAAGACGAACGGCTGCGCCTGATGCGCGCCCTGCACCGCATGCTCGGAGACCTGCGGCGGGACTACGACCATCCCGCCGACGTCCTGGCGCAACTGGAAGTGGAACTGAAGCAGGCGGTGAAGGACTACGGGGGAGCGGCGAAGAGCAGCCGGATGGCGTGGGTGAGCAGGAGCGTCACGGTCACGGTGGGGGTGGCCGCCGCGGCCCTGGGCGCCCTGGTGGTGCCCGACCTCGGGTGGCTCCTGGGCGTCGGCGGCGGCTACGCGATCAACGTGGCGACCCGAGAGATCCGCCCGCTGAGCAAGGCCCGCGACGACCACGACTTCAGCTATGTGCACCGGGTGGAGCGGGGCCTGTCCTGAATCCCTCGGCCGTCAGGCGGCGTGCCCGCCGTCGACCGCGAACTCCGCCCCCGTGACGTACCCGCCCCCGGCTCCCGCCAGATGCGTGACCATCGACGCCACCTCCTCCGCGGTCCCGAAGCGTCCCAGGGCGGTCATCGCCGCCTGGGCCGGAGCGTACGGCCCGTCGGCCGGATTCATGTCCGTGTCGATCGGGCCGGGGTGCACGATGTTCGCGGTGATCCCGCGCCCACCCAATTCCCGTGCGAGCGCCTTGGTCAGACCGATCAGTGCCGACTTGCTCATGGCGTAGAGCGTCCCGCCCGGCCCCGGTACCCGCTGCGTCATGCACGTGCCGATGGTGACGATCCGGCCACCGTGCTCCATGCGGGCGGCCGCGGCCTGGGAGGCCAGGAAGACCCCGCGGACGTTGACGGAGAGCACCCGGTCCACGTCGGCGAGGGACAGCGAGTCCAGGGGACCGAGCACCCCCACCCCCACGTTGTTGACGAGCACGTCGAGCCGCCCGAACACCTCGACCGCCCGCCCCACCGCCCCGACGGCCTCCTCCGCGTCCGAGGAGTCCGCACACAGGGCGAGCCCCCGTCGCCCGAGCGCCTCGATCCTCCGTACGACGTCCGCCGCGGCCTCCTTGTCCCGCACATACGTGACCGCCACGTCCGCGCCCTCCGCGGCGAGCCGCAGCGCGGTCGCGGCCCCGATCCCCCGGCCGCCGCCGGTCACCAGGGCCACCTTGCCGTTCATGGTTCCGTGAGTAGTCATGGATCCATCCCAGCGGCCAAGGCGCACGGACGCTGGCGGCAAATGGACACCACATTCTCGTTGGGCTGAAACTCTCCCCTCCGCTTTCCGCGTTCCCCTGTCGTGACTCTTGAGCAAGACATCGTCGGCAACGCCATGCAGATGGCGGTCGTCACCCTGCGTCCCGGCCAGACCGTGTACTGCGAGGCGGGCAAGTTCCTCTTCAAGACCACGAACGTGACCATGGAGACCCGGCTCTCCGGGCCGGCGGGCGGCGGCAGCGGCCAGCAGTCCGGCGGAGCCGGTGGCATGGGCGGCATGCTGCGCCAGGCCATGGGCACGGCGATGCAGGTCGGTCAGCGTGCGCTCGCGGGCGAGTCGCTGGCGTTCCAGTACTTCACGTCGACCGGCGGCGAGGGAACCGTCGGCTTCGCGGGAGTACTGCCAGGCGAGATGCGCGCGTTGGAACTGGACGGCACGCGCGCGTGGTTCGCGGAGAAGGACGCGTTCGTCGCCGCCGAGTCGACCGTCGACTTCGGCATCGCCTTCCAGGGCGGGCGCACCGGCCGTAGCGGCGGCGAGGGCTTCGTCCTGGAGAAGTTCACCGGACGGGGCACGGTGATCATCGCTGGCGCGGGCAACAGCTGATGACGACAGACCCCACCGAAGGAAGAAGGCACCCGTCATGGGCAAGCTCACCCTCACCAGCTTCGTCACCCTCGACGGCGTCTACCAGGCTCCCGGCGGCCCTCAGGAGGACCTCCGCGGCGGCTTCGAGCAGGGCGGCTGGAGCGTCCCGTACGGGGACGACGACTTCGGACGCTTCATGATCGACGTCTTTTCCCGTGTCGACGCCTTCCTGCTGGGCAGGCGCACGTACGAGATCTTCGCCGGCTACTGGCCGAAGGTCACCGACCCCGCCGACCCGATCGCCTCCAAGCTCAACGGCCTGCCGAAGTACGTCGCCTCGTCGAGCCTGACCCAGGCCGACTGGAACGCCACGACAGTGATCAGTGGCGACCTCGACAAGGAGGTCACGGCGATCAAGGACGCCACCGAAGGCGAGCTCCAGGTCCACGGCAGCGGCGCCCTCGCCCAGTCCCTGTTCGCGCTCGACCTGGTCGACACCCTGCACCTGCTGACCTTCCCGGTCGTACTCGGGGCCGGCCTTCGCCTCTTCGCCGAGGGCGCGGTCCCCACCGCGTTCCGGCACATCGGGGGCAGCACCACCGGCTCGGGCGTCGCCATCCACACGTACGAGCGGGCAGGCCGCCCCACGTACGGCAGTTACTAGATGTATTGATCACGGGGCGAGCGGCGGCCTTCAGCCGGCCCGCAGGGGAACCCGTGGCCCCGTTCGGGGGAGGCCGGTGCGTGGTGCGCGGGGGTCCGGTTACCGGAGTCGTACGTTCATGTCGTATGACGACCGTATTCGGAGACCGTGCGCACACGCCCACCCGTCGCACCGCACTTGCCGGGCTCGTCGGCGGAGCCGGGGCCGTGCTGGCCGCCGGGTGCACCCCGTCGGGGGCGACGCCCGCGAGCGCGCCCACACCCAGCCCCACGGCGACGGCCTCCGGCCCGGCCGGCGGGCCCACGCCGGGGGTGATGACGCTGTTCAAGGACCCGGCGTTCAACTTCAGCGGGCTCATGGCGCTGGGCGGCTCCGGTTCGGGCGCCGGTGAGGTGGGCGAGGTGCTCACCGCCGTGAACACGATCAACAAGGCGGGCCTCTCCTCGCAGTCGTACGTCGAGACCTTCAGGAAGCTCGGCGACCAGCTCATGGCGGCGCCCGAAGGTGGCAAGCCCGACGATCAGACCACGCGCTTCCGTGCCTTGCGGGCCGCGCAGTACTACGGCCAGGCACTGTTCTTCGTCCTCGGCTCCGACGACCCCGGCAGCGAGGAGCAGCTGTACAAGGCCGGACGCGGTGCCTGGGACACGTTCTGCGACCTGTGCGATCCGGCACCGGTGAAGACGAACGTCCCGTACGAGAAGACGCCGCTGCCCGTGTGGTTCTTCCGGCCGGACGAGTCCGAGCGGCGCCGCCCCACCGTGATCCTCACGAACGGCAGCGACGGCCAGAACGTCGACATGTGGACCTACGGCGTCCCGGCCGCCCTGAACCGAGGCTGGAACGCCCTCGTGTACGACGGGCCGGGCCAGGGGCAGCTGCTCTTCGTGGACCGGGTGGTCTTCACGCCGACCTGGGAGAAGGTCGTCACCCCGCTCGTCGACTGGCTGGTCGCCCGCCCGGACGTGGACACCGAGAAGATCGCCCTGACCGGGCTGAGCATGGCGGGCGACTTGGCGCCCCGGGCCGCGGCCTTCGAGGACAGGCTCGCCGCCGTGGTGGCGATGCCCGGCTGCCTGACGCCCTGGCTGGGCTTTCCTCCTGAGATCCGGGAGATTCTCACCCCGAGCAAGGAGGAGACCAACAACATCTGGAACAAGGAGGTCGTTCCCGAGTTGCCTCCGGCCGATGCCGCGACGATGAAGAAGCGCTTCGAGCCCTTCTCCGTGCCGGCGATGCTCGACGCCCGCAAGGGCAAGATCTTCACCGACTTCTACACCCCCGCGAAGGGCGTCGAGGCGCTGGACATCACGGACGTCGTCGGCCGCATCAAGACGCCCACGCTGGTCCTGGACTACGAGGACGAGCAGTTCTATCCCGGCCAGGCACGTCAGATGTTCGACAAGCTGACCTCTCCCAAGGACTACATGAAGCTCACTGCGGCCACCGGCGCACAGCTGCATTGCTCCCCGATGGCCCCGCAGCACCACTGCGAGGTCGTCTTCGACTGGCTGGAGGAGACGCTGTCGGCCCGCTGACTTCCGCACCATGTGCCTGCGCCGGCGCGACCGCAGCCACGTCCGATCCGCCACGCCCCCGCAGGCACCCGCCGAACAAAACGGTGTAGCCCTCACGCACTCCCGCCGGTACGGTGATCGTCCCCGTGCGAGCCGCCGCCGTCTCCACGCCTGCCCGCACGCACGCTGGAGACCGCTCTCATGTCGTCGATCGCCGTAGCCGGCACGCTCGCGCCCCGTCGCGCCTGGCTCACCGACCTGCCCGTACTGTTCGTCGCGGTCGTGTGGGGAGCCAGTTATCTCGCGGCCAAGGACATCACCACCGCGCAGACGGTGATCGCCGTCCTGGTGCTGCGTTTCGGGATCGTGCTGCCGGTACTGGTGATCGCGGGGTGGCGGGCGCTGCGTGCCCTGACCGCCGCGCAGTGGCGCGGGGCCGCGGTGCTCGGGCTGATCCTGAGCGGGATCTTCCTGCTGGAGACGTACGGCGTCGTGCACACCTCGGCGACCAACGCGGGCCTCATCATCAGCCTCACCATGATCTTCACGCCGCTCGCCGAAGCGGCCGTGACCCGCGTCCGACCCCCGCGTGCCTTCCTCGCCGCGGCCGGGATCTCCGTGCTCGGCGTCGTCCTGCTCACCCAGGGCGGCGGCTTTACCAGCCCCTCGCTGGGTGACCTGCTGATGCTGCTCGCGGCGCTGGCCCGGACCGTGCACGTGCTCGCCATGTCCCGCATCAAGTCCGTCCAGGGAGCCGACGCACTGCCGCTGACCACGGTCCAACTCGGCGCCGCGGTGGCCGTGTTCGCGGTGCTCGCGACCGGGGTCGACGCCACGCCGTGGGGCACGGCGACGGGCTTCGGGGCGCGGGAGTGGGGCGGGTTGCTGTTCCTCGCCGTCTTCTGCACGCTCTTCGCGTTCTTCGTGCAGATGTGGGCCGTGCGCCGGACCTCACCGTCCCGGGTCAGCCTGCTGCTCGGCACCGAGCCGCTGTGGGCCGCCGCCGCGGGGATCGCCCTCGGCGGGGAACGCCTCGGTGCGTTGGGGCTGGTGGGCGGCGTCCTTGTCCTCGCCGGGACCGCGTGGGGGCGCCGCGCGGCAGGTTAACTCCCCGATCCGGGTACCGGACCTACGACGCTGCCGCGGTCGTGCGACTGATCCGGATCCACACCCTGGCAGATGCCGGCGTGCCGCCGGCCAGGGTGCAGGAACTCCTCGACGCCGGCCCGGAGGAGTTCGCCGATGGCGTCCAGGAGATCGACAAGGACCTGCGTGCCGAGATCCGGCGGCTGCAGGGCACGCGCAGACGGCTCGCCCGGCTCGCCGCCGGAGAGCACCTGGCGCTCCCCCAGAGCGTCGTGGACTACCTTGACCGGCTGCGCGGCCCCGGTGTCTAGGAGCGGTACATCGAGCTGGAGGGGGATGCCTGGATCATGATCGCCGCCCAGGTGCCGCACCTGATCGACGCCGTGATCGCCAAGAAGCACGAGCAACTGGACGACCCCGACATGGTGAGGCTCTACAGCTTTCTCAGAGGGGCGCTCGACCGGCCGGCCGACGATCCGCGGGTCGTCGAGGTCGCCGACATCCTGGAGCGCCTGAGTCTGCCGTGCAGATTGTCTGGCAGGGCGGATTCGGGGTTTTCCGCTCGACGTCGCCGGTGTTGCTCGTAACGTCGCGCAGGCCAAGCCGGGCCGTGTCTCCAAGGCCGTCCTCGTCTCGGCCGTGCCCCCGGTCATGGTCAAGAGTTCTAGAAGGACGCGGTGCACATCGGACACTCCACCGGTGGCGGCGAGCTCGCGCGCTCAGGCTGAGGGCGTCGGTCAGCACGACGTCGTCGGCGACGTAGGTGTCCATGTCGTGGCCGGTGGCGGTCTGGCTGGAGCGGGGTGGTCGACTCCGGATGCGTGGCTTTCCCTCACTTGCCGGCGACGGGGGTCGTCGGCGCGTAGAGCGCTTGGTGAAGGGTTGCCGTGGTCTGGGCGAGTGCCTCCTTGTTGGCCTGCGTGTCACGCAGCGCGTTCAGCATCATGAAGTCGTGGGTGACTCCGCTGTAGTGCGACGAGGTCACCTGCACCCCTGCCGACCTCAGCTTCGCGGCGTAGGAGTTGGCCCCGTCCAGCAGCACGTCGGAGTCGGTGATCACCAGGGCCGGCGGCAGACCGCGCAGCTGTTCGACGGTTGCCTTCAGCGGTGAAGCCAGTGGGTTGGAGCGGTCGGCGACCTTCGGCGCGTAAGCGTTCCAGAACCACTTCATGGCGGGCCGGGCGAGCCAGCAGTTCTCCGCGTATCGGTGGTACGACGCCGTGTCGAAGTTGGCGTCGGTGACCGGGTAGAGCATGACCTGCTGGCGGAAGTGCGGGCCACCGCGCTGCTTGGCCATCAGCGTGACCGCGGCGGTCATGTCGCCACCGACGGAGTCACCGGCGACGGCCAGTCGGCTGGAGTCCAGGCTGATCTCGGCGCCGTGGGCGCCGACCCACTTGGCGACGGTGTAGGCCTGCTCGACCGGGACCGGGAACTGGGCCTCGGGAGAAGGCGTGTAGTCGACGAACACGACCTCGGCGCGGGCGCCGTTGGCGAGTGCGCGGATGAGGCGCTCGTGGGTCTTGAAGTTGCCGAGCACCCAGCCGCCGCCGTGGATGTAGACGATGCCGGGCAGCGTCCCCTTGACGCCCGCGGGGCGCACGATGTGCACGTTGACCGGGCCGGTAGGGCCGCCCGGCACGGTGCGCTGGGTGATCTGCGCGGGCAGCATCGGGACGGGGCCCGCCTGGAGCTTGTTCAGCACGTCCCGGGCGGCCGGGTACGACAGGTCGTACAGCGGCTTGCCGCCAGCGGCCGCGAGCTGGTCCAGGAATTCTTGGTCGATCGTCTCCAGCTTCTGCGGCGGGTTGCCGCACGACACGTACTTGGCGTCCTTGGCCACCGCCGCCATGTCGCGGTCGGTACCGGAGACGGCACCGTCACGGGCGGTGCCGCAGGCGCTCATTGTGGTGGCTGTCGCGGTCAGGAGTGCTACCACGGCGACGTGGCGCAGGCGGCGGGCCTTGGGCACGCTGTGTATCGCTCTCATGTCTGCGGATTCCCTACGTGAAGGAGTTGCCCCCTCCGTAACTGTGGCGGCACCGTGCGGCCTACACCACCAGCGTTAGGCCAGACGGGGGCTGCAACACGGTGAGCTTTGGGAGATGGCGTGAGAAGCCGTATCTCAACCGATCTTGGAACGTGTGGATCGAACGGAGTTCCTGGTCGGGTGATCTTCCGGCGGTACGCGCATGAAGGCAGGGCCTCCTCATAGCTCGGGGGTGCGACCCCATTCCGAGCGGTTCCCGGAGGCCCTGTTGTCGTTGTTGTGCGCGCCCGAGCCCGTTGACTTCAACTCGCCCGCCGTGTCGTGCGATTGCCTCGCGCACGTGTACGGCAACGCGGCCGATCATCTCGATCGGGTCCGTGAGCGCGAGGGCCGTGAGGCCGAGCCCACGGCGGGGATCATCGACGCGCAGTCGGTGCGGGCCGCCGCGACGGTGCCGGCCGCCTCACGCGGCTACGACGGCGGGAAGAAGGTGCCGGACCGCAAACGGCACATGGTGACCGACACTCTCGGTCTGCTCCTGGTCGTCACGGTCACCGCCGCGAACATCGGCGACCGGGACGCCGCGGCAGGCCTGCTGAGACGGCTGCGCCGCCTGCACCGCGACCTCACCCTCGTCCGGGCCGACGGCGGCTACACCGGCTCCCTCGTCGGCTGGTGCCGGGACAAGCTCGCTCTGACCTTGGAGATCGTCAAGCGCACCGACGACATGGAGGGGTTCGTGGTGCTGCCGAGGCGGTGGGTGGCAGAGCGTACGTTCGCGTGGTTGATGAACTCCCGCCGTCTGGCCCGGGACTACGAGACCCTGCCTGCCACCAGCGAGGCGATGATCCGGTGGTCGATGGTCACGCGGATGAGCCGGCGTCTGGCGCGGCCACGGGCCGCCGGCCGGCGCTGAATGCCCCCGACGCCTCCAGCAGGAGCACCCGCGCTCGGCCAGGCGCCGGGCTTTCGACCGCACCCCCTCGACCTTCGCCGGCGTCGCCCCAAGGCCCAGCTCCACCGCGATCTCCTTGGCTCGAAGCGGTCCGTGACCCGTGGATCGCTGCTGTTCCAGCACGCCCAAAATCCGCTGATAGTCCGGCGCCAGAACCGTCACCGGCAGCCCTTCCCGCCAGGGCGGCACTGTCGAGCCCGGCACCGGCGCAAGCGACGGCGCCGCTTCCTCCTCCTCGGTCGTGGTCACGGCACTGGACTCCGCCGCAGAGACTGCCAGGGCCTCGACCAGTTCCTCCCGCGCGATCACCCGCCGGTCCAACTCGATCTCCGCGGCCTCCAACACCTCAGCCAACCGCGCGACTTCCTCCCGCAAACCCTCCACCCGTACGCGGGCAGCCGCCTCCCGCGAAACCAGCGCAAAGTTACGGTCATCAGGAGATCGAGGCCGTAAGCCGGCCGCGAATCGGGCCTGGGCCTTCGTCCTTGGAACGGGTGACGGGAATCGAACCCGCGCTCTGAGCTTGGGATCACTGCCTTCTTCACTCGGATTCCGGTCTGACCTGTGACGACGGTGCTACAGCGAACCCTTACCGACCTGTCGGGCATGCATCGGACAGATATTCGATTCCAGCTCGGTCCGGACCACCCCAGGGAGCCCACTGGCGAGGGGTGCCATAGCATGGCAAAACCTGGCGAAAGGCTCACTTTCAAGCCCGGGGCGATCTGGCGCGGCGCGATGAGCTTCGGCCGGGTCACCATCCCCGTTCCAGGTCGTCGCAACCGCCGAATCCCACGACATCACCCTGCACCGCGTCCACGAGAAGGACGGGGCTGAGCGATGACAGGAAGACCGAGATGACCGCCTCGTACGAAACCATCAAGACCAGGCTGGATGGCACCGTTCTGTCTGCCACGTTCAACGCGCCGCCGATGAACCTCATCGGTCCCGAGGTCGTGCGGGACCTGGTCGCACTGCTCGAGGAACTGTCCCACCCGACTGCCCCACGCGTGGTGATCTTCGACAGTGCGGACGCCGACTTCTTCTTCCCGCACGTCGACATGACGAAAGTCCCCGAGTACACCGCTGAGGCCGCGAAGGCCGGAGGCCCTGGCGATGCCTCCCTCGGAATGCTGTTTCGCAAGCTGAGCCGGCTCCCGGCTGTCACCATCGCCAAGCTGCGCGGCCGTGCCCGGGGCGCGGGCAGTGAGTTCCTCCTTGCCTGCGACATGCGCTTCGCCTCCCGGGAGAACGCCATCCTGGGCCAGCCCGAAGTGGGAATCGGAGCACCCCCCGGCGCGGGCGCGATCCAGCACCTCACCCGTCTGCTGGGCCGGGGCCGTGCACTCGAAGCCGTGCTGACGTCGTCGGACTTCGACGCCGACCTCGCCGAACGCTATGGATGGGTCAATCGTGCGGTCCCTGACGCCGAACTGGACGACTTCGTAGCAGGCATCGCCGCGCGCATGAGCGGTTTCCCCCGCGATGCGCTGATCGCAGCCAAGTCGGCAATCAACGCCATCAGCCTGCCGGCTCCTGCCGAAGTACGCGCAGACGCCGCGCTGTTCCAGCAACTCGTCCGAGGCGAGAAAGTACAGCAGCGCACGGCTGAGCTGTTCAAGCAGGGCTTCCAGACCCGTGGTGCCACCGAACTCGAACTCGGAGAGGCCCTGGGCCACTTGAAGGCCGTCGACTGATGAAGAATTGCCGTGAGGTCGGTGGAGTGAGTTTGGTCGGTGGCCTGCCCGGTCTGGGGTCGAGCGTGATCGGGAGGCCGAGCCGACCGGCAGGGGGCGTGAGGCCCACTCGGATGAAACGGCACGCGGCCATGGCGGCCGTACCGACGCTGCTGACGGCGCTGTATCGCCAGGGTCAGGGCCTGGACCGGTCGAGCCCCGTGAGGACTGCCGTACGCCGCGAACTACCTCTACATGCTGACGGGTTCGGAACCGGACACGGGCCGGGCAAGGGCGATCGAGCACAGGACGCCGACGCTTGCCGGCGTGGTGAAGACCTGCTGCGAGCGGACTTCCGAGGGCCCGCGTCGTAGTAGGCGTTGTCGATCGTGGTGTGCCTGCTCCAGGGGCCTGCGGCGGCCGATGGGTGGACGCGGCCGCGGAGGCGAGGGACAAGGCGCTCGAGACAGGAGCAATGGGCGTCGATGCCGCCAGAGGCCTCGGCAACGAGACCCTCGACCGGGCCAGCTCGGTAAAGGGCAAGCTCTCCAGCGGGATCGCCGAGCGAGCGCGCCGTCGGCGCGGGGACGAGGAGGAACGCGACGAGGAAGGCTGAGTGAGCGCCGGCCGTCAGCCACGCGCGCAGCCCGACTACACCCTCAACTGCGAAGAGCCCCTCTTGTCACCTGCAGGACAAGTCTCGCCTTCCTTGTGACTGCGCATTGTGCACGGCGACACTGACAGCCGTGCCGTGGCTGGCAGAGCGTCGGCGGCATGCGGGGCGTGTGGAGATCTTGGCCGGCGTCAGGTAGCAGCGCGCCTTCCCGAGGACGCCTGCTGGTGGGCGACAACGCGGTTCTCAGCACGCGGGCCACCGGACCTCGACCGGATGCACCTCGCCCCGCGGCCGATGAGAGTGGGGGGTCCGCGGGGCGAGGAGCCTTGCATGAAGCAGGTGCTGGAGTTTCTCCGTGTGATCGCCGTCATTCAGGGCGTGGCAGGCCTGGTGTACGAGTTCACCGGCTGGCTGCGCGGCTGGGGCCTCGTACAACGGCTCGACTTCCTCGACGGCCGCGAGATCTACGGGAGCATCGCGCTGCTGGTGCTGTCGTTCGCGCTGTTCGCGGCCGCCGAGAGCCGGAAGCCTTGATGAGCACACGCCGGGCTTCCGGCGAACGCCTCGTACTGGTCAGCAGCTGTAGTTGACCAGCTTGAACGAGGCGTAGTGGTCGGAGGTGTAGTAGTCCTCCTGGTTCTCCTCACCGGTGACGATGCGACGGGCACCGCGCGTGGACGAACCGGGCGTGATCACTGTGTACTCGTGATAGTAGCCAGTGGACTGGCTGGGAAGGATGCCTTCCCGGTTCTGGAAGACGCTGCCGTCCTGCGAGTAGGGGAAGGGACCGCCCTGCTCGATCAGTTCCAGCGTGTCGTGTGCCTGGGACGGCAGGCTGCCGTAGCAGATGCTGCCGACTGCCGCGGCGGACGTGTCCGCGGCGTTGGCGGTGACGGTGCCGCCCACAAGGAGGGCGGACAGGACGGCGGCTGCGGCGCCGATGCGAGTGATTCGTGGGGGGAATCTCATGGGGCCATGATGACGCGCGTAGACGGTGGCATGTCAATGTCAAGTTCGAAGATTTTCCCGTCAAGTCCGATGAGTTTTCGGGAAGTTAACCTGCCGCATGACGTCTCCATGCCGTGTGCGCGTCCGGCCCCTGGAGGCCTTGGCACTGTTCGTCGGCGTGGCCTGGCCCCCGACCAGCTCTCTCGCTGAAGAGAGCAAATTCGTCACACAGATGTCGGCACGCGAGCTCGCGGGACTACGCTGAGGCGGTCGGCCTGGTCGTGGGGGAGGGGCTCCACTATGGGGGAATTGCCGCAGGTAACTGCCGTACCGCTGGTGCGAGTTGAAACCGTGGAGCTCGATGGACACGGAACCAGGCAGATTGGGAGCAGGACACGCCAGTCCGCGCCGCTGGCTGACCGCTCGGAGGAGTTGGGGGAAGCGATCGTGCAGGCGTCGGCGATCGCGCAGGAATCTCTTGCCCAGGTGCCGGAACGGCACGGCTGGTCCGTCACGAGCATGCAGGTGGTCTTCGGGCTCACGCTGGCGGCCGAGGCCGGGGTGATCCTTTCGAAGGCATCGGCGGAAGCCTCGTTCGAGGTGACGCTCACCGTGCAACGGACCACTGGCGCGCCATGACCGAACGGCACTACTGGGTGCGGATCAGGAAGGGCGGCCGTCCTCTCGGCGCAGGCTTCCTCCTGACGCAAGAGTTCGTGCTCACGGCCATGCATTGCGTACGGGAGCTGTCGTCGGACGACTGTCGCGCGGAACTCGAACTGCCGGACGGGCGGCTCATTCCCGGGCGGCTGTGCGACTCGGTCAAGGGCGCCGACCTTGCCCTGATAGCCGTCGACGACGCGCGGTCCCACGAGCTGCCACTGGCTCCGAAGACGGATTGGCCGCGTCCGAATACGAGGTGGCGCGTCACGTACTGTCCGCCGGGAGAGTCCACACAGCTGAGCGGATACGTGACGCATGAGCCGGTCGACTACCCCAGCCTTGCAGGCGGCGGGTTCAAAGGCGTCCAGCTGACGGTGGAGCAGGAGCTGGGGACCTACGCCGGG
Source organism: Streptomyces sp. SD15 (assembly GCF_054462255.1). Lineage (NCBI taxonomy): Bacteria > Bacillati > Actinomycetota > Actinomycetes > Kitasatosporales > Streptomycetaceae > Streptomyces > Streptomyces sp. SD15. The sequence continues at coordinate 41,583 of NZ_JBTLMO010000046.1, forward strand.
TACTCCGGAAGTCCCGTGGACACCGACCCAAAACGTCCGGTCGTGGGGATCCTGATGGAGGAGCAGCGCAGTCGCGAAGACCCCAACAGGGGGAGCAACGTTCTGTTCGCTGCGTCTGTACAACACGCAATGGATCAGTTCCCGCAATTCAGAGTCCATCGGCTGCGCGACTGGATCCTTGCTGCAGAACCGCCGTCCAGCGGGTCCGCCTCGGACGACAGTGACACTGCGCCCGATTGGATACCTGCGCATGAGGCCGATGTTCTTCTCAAGCGGCTGAAGCAATGGGAGGAGGGCGGCTACATCACGGCGGCGGAAGCCGCGGAACAACGGCGCCGGACGTTGCAACGGCTTGGAGACCTCGCGTTGGGAGGGGACCTCGATGAGCGTGGGTGAGACCTCCCCATCTCGGTGGCAGCGGCGAATCGATGCCGCCGAAGCGGCGGTGCGAGGTGATCGGCAGGCCTGGGCCGAACTGCACGACGAGGTGCGTCGTCTCAGCGAAGATGAGCATCTACTCGACAGCGGCGCCGCTGCGGGCCACATGTCCTATTTCCTGGCCATGCTCCGGGAGCTGGGCGAGGAGGCGCAGGCAGATTACGCGCACGCAACCCAGGTGATCAGCGACTGGGTGGGGAATGCACGGGTGCCTGCGGAGCACGTGTGCGTGGTCCACAACCGGATGGCCACCGCTCTGGCTGAGAGCGGGAATGGCCAGGGGGCACGCGAGGCTCTCCAGAAAGCCCAGGAAGCCGCTCGGACAACGTTGGAAAGGGCCATCACGCTCACCCAGCTCAGCGTTCTGGAAGCCAGCCTTGGAGAGTGGCCTCAGGCTCAGCGGTATGCCGGTCAGGCCGAGGAACTCATCCCGGCCGACAGCGGTGAGGCATGGCTGGACGTACGGATGCGTACAGTGTGCGTGAGGTTCCGCAGCGAGCGGCTGTCCGGTTCGCGTGACCAGCAGGACGCGCAGATGCTGGGCCAGCACCTCGTCGAGGTATGTAGCCAACAGATCGATCGCTGGGGCGGTGACCACCCCAGGGCGCTGGAAGCTCTCGTCATCATGGCCTCGGCCCAGCACGCGGTGGCGGAGACGCGCCGTGATCTGGACACCATGGCGCGCACCACAGGTGTGTTGGAGGTTGCTGCCCAACGGTCATCGACCCTGCTGGGCGCCCGCCATCCCCAGTCCACGGCGGCCCGCGCCGCTCTCCTGGAGTCGCATCAACGCACCAAGCGGTTCCGCGACCGCGAGACCTCACCACATTCGAAGCCGCTGCGGCGAGTTTTGAGTCGAGGATTGTCGAGATTCGAGCAGGTTCAGAGCTCGATGCCAGACGTCCCCTTGGCGGTGGGGCCGGACGATTTCAGTGAGTTCATCTACGAGAAGGGCGTCGTGCTGGCCCGCGACGGCGAGGAAGCCCGTTTCGTCGAGGACACCGTGCGCATGCACTTCACCGAGGCGCCTGGGCTGAACCCCGACCATGTGCGCCGGGTGAGTCTGGAGACCAACCGCTCGGGCGTCACACGCATCCAGGTGGGCGATCCGAGCCTCGGCGACCGGCGTGGTGATCGCATGGTTGCGGCCGCGCTGAGGGCGCTGAGGGAGGCGGAGGGACGCGCCGGACGGCGCCTGATCAGCCGTAACCATGTGGTGTCGATCGCCCCCGTCAGCGCTGGGCCTGGCGACGAGGCCGTACCCGCCTCACTCACCCAGGGGACCAACCCTGCCCTGGCCGAGGCCCGCTACGTCGCGGGCACCGCCGTCGACGTCCTCGTCATCGACAACGGCCTCACCCATGACTACACAGTCGTCCCACTGCTCGCCCATGTCCAGGGCGACCTGCACGGCACCGAGACCGACAGCGACGGCGTCCTCCTGCCGTACGTCGGTCACGGTACGTTCATCGCCGGCGTCCTCGCGGCCGTCGCACCCAACACGGACATCATCGTCCGCAACACGCTCAACGATTCCGGTGCCATCCTGGAGGCTGAGTTCGGCGAGAGGCTGTTCGACGTCGTGGACACGCACGGCTGGCCGGACGTCATCGTCCTGTCCGCTGGCACTTCCAACGGCCGTACGGATGGCCTGCTCGGCATGGAGAGCTTCATGGAGGAGCTGCGTCAACAGCGCACCCTGCTGGTCGCAGCGGCCGGAGACAACGCCAGCGCGACGCCGTTCTGGCCTGCCGCCTACGCCTCCGTACCTGGCTACGAGGACGTCGTGTTGTCGGTCGGCGCGCTGCGCAGCGATGGCGAGTACGGTGCCTGCTTCAGCAACCATGGCTCTTGGGTGGACGTCTACGCCCCCGGCGAGCGCCTCATTAGCACGCTCACCGGCTTCGTCGCGCCCGTCCCGTACGTCTACCAGTACTCCACGCACGCGGTCTGCCGCTTCGGTGCCCGATACATGTGCACCTGCCAGTACCCGCGGCGCACGGGCGAGCCGAGCGAGGCCAGCAGCCTCGCTACCAAGCCGGACCAGGTGATGTTCGAGGGGTACGCGTACCTGAGCGGCACGGCGTTCGCCACGCCGGTGGCCGCTGGCATGGTCGCTGCCCATATGACGGCCCACAAGGAGTGGGCCCCGCGTGGCGCGGGGCAGCAACTCCTCGCCGCGAGCACCCAGTTTGCTGAGGTGCGTGGGGCGCATGTGCGGGCGATGCGCCCGACCAACTGGAGCCCCGCGCCGGTATTGCAGCGCTCCGCCGGCGCATGAGGGCCGCTGTTCCTCACTCGCGAACAACATGTCGCGTGGGTGCCAGGAGTAATGTCGGCCTCTTCGAATGAGTCGGGGATCTATTGCGCGTCACCCACGCTGGAAAACGCGTCGGTCATGCGTCGCACCCCTGCTGAACAGACGAAGCTCAGCGATCTCAGTGAACGGGAACCGCGGACACGGCACCGCCCGGGGGGTGGTGCCAGCCTCGGGGTCGATCCACTGCTATAGGTGCACCCTCTGCGCCGGCCGGGTGGCTGAGGCGTGGGCACCGGGTATGTATGCCGCGTTGGGGCAATACACGTCACGCGCGTCATCACAGTCGAAAGACGATGTCCATTGCCTGCTGAGCCGCATGGTTCGGGACGCATCGTGCAGTAGGTGGGATGAGTGGTGGTTGTAGCCGGCGGGGGGCACAGTGACAGAACTGGTGCAGAGGCTGGTCGACTGCGTAACCCGCGGCGAGTTCATGGATCTGGCTGGTGGCGAGGACGTGGACGAGCCGGCGATGCGCTTCTGGGGAGAAGAGCTCACCATTCCTGCCAGCGTGATCCGCGACATCCTGCGCGGGCGTTTGGCTCCAGAACCAGATCCACGCGGACTCAGGCTGCGTGCCGTTCGTATTGAAGGGCGCCTGGATCTGACACATCTCACCTCTGACGTACCACTGGAGCTCCGTGACTGCCTGCTCACTAGCGGAGTGAGGGCACAGGACGCCCGCTTGTCCGCTCTCTCACTGAACGGCTGTCTGCTGCAACACCCAGACCGGCCGCCTGTTGATGCGGACAGGCTTGTTGCTCCGGTGGTCTCCCTCAAGGGCGCGACGGTGCTGAGCGCCTCCTCCCATGGCGCCGTCAGCCTGGTAGGCGCCCATATCGGTGGTGTCCTCGACTGCAGCGGGGCGAGACTGCTCAATAGCGTCGGCGCAGCCCTGCACGCCGACAACCTCCGCGTTGACCAGGACGTCTTCCTGCGGGACGGATTCGAGGCCACAGGCAGCGGCGAGCAGGGAGCGGTGCGGCTGTTCGGGGCGCGCGTCGGCGGCGCTCTGGTCTGCACCGGCGCACAGCTGCGCAACGACGACGGCCCCGCCCTGCACGCGGACAACCTGCAGGTCGATCAACCCGCCTTTCTCGCTGACGGGTTCAAAGCGATGAGCAGCAGCGAGGACGGAGCGGTGCGGCTGTTCGGGGCGCGCATCGGCGGCTCGTTGATCTGCACCGGGGCACAGCTGCGCAACGACGCCGGCCCCGCCCTGCATGCCGACAACCTACGCGCTGAGCAGGACGTCTTCCTATGGGACGGATTCGAAGCGACGGGCAGTGGCGCATGGGGCGCGGTCCGGCTGTCCGGGGCGCGCATCGGCGGCACCCTCAATTGCCGTGGTGCGAAGCTGCGCAACGACACCGGCCCTGCCCTGCACGCGCGCAATCTGCAGGTTGGCGAGGATATCCTTCTGCGCAAGGGATTCGAGGCCGTGGGAGGCGGCGAGGACGGCACCGTTGAGTTGTCGGGGGCGCGTATCAGCGGCGCTCTGTTCTTCGATCCGAGCCGCCTTGAGCATGCGATGCCCTCGCGCCGACTGGAAGTGGACGGACTGCAGTACGCGGGCCTGCCTGAAGGCCACTGGCGCACCTGGCTGAAGCTACTGCAAGAAGCGACCCCGTCCTACACGGCACAGCCCTACCAGTAACTGGCCGCAGCGCATCGTGCAGCGGGCCATGATCGCGAGGCACGTACCGTACTCATTACACAGCGCCGCGACCAACTGCGCAGGGCAGCAACCACTCGTGGAGAAAGAGCCTGGGGACGCCTGACCTGGCTCACGCTCGGGTACGGCTACCAGACGTGGCGGGCCCTTCTCGGCCTTCTCGCCGTGGCCCTCGTTGCGATGTCTATGACATCGCTGGGCCCCGGCGCCCATGGTGGCCTGGACGTCGCCGGGAACCCCCGTACTACGGTGAACCGGTGTACCAGCGTCGACCGCATCGGCATCGGCCTTGAGCTGGGGCTGCCTCTGATCAAAGCCGGAGTCCGCAACAGCTGCCACATCACCGACAACGCCGCCGGCCACGCCCTCGTCCTCACCGGCTGGGCCCTCCAAGCTCTCGCTTGGGCATTTGCCAGCCTATTTGTCGCCGGTTTCACCAGCGAAAGTCCGCAAAACCTGATGCTGACTGGCTTGGCCCCTCTTGGCCGGGCCGAGGATTGCTAAAACCACGGGCGGCGTCCGGAACCGACCTCCAATCGGTGCCAGCGAAGCCTCCAGGATTGCCGTACTGGAGGCGTTCGTATGCCTGGGCCGAGTGGAGGCAGGCGTTCCCATCACGGCTCGACCACGTCGAATCGGGGTGGCCGTCAGGGGACTCACGCCCTGATCGACACCGTCCGACCTCGGCCGACTCGGAGCCGGAACAGAGGGCGGTTGCCTCTGACCGACTCTGAGCGGCCCCGGTCGAATCGGGGTCGAATCAGAGCGTTTTCCTCTGACTGCCTCCGATCACCTATGCAACCCGTCCTAGCAGGTCACAGCCGTTCCGGTCTTCGTAAGCCCTGGTCAGAGGGGTGCGGCAGAATTACCACGCGTACACGATCGTCACGCCCGGCTCCTCGACGCGTGGCGCCCGTCGCATCGTCACCGGAAACAGGACGAACGAGCTCGCCGACCCGATGCGGATGCGCGTCGTCCGCGCGCTGGCCGAGGACGGCGGAGAGCTGTCCTGCAGCGACATCGAGCTGCCGGTCACCAAGTCGACCCGCACCCGTCACTACCGGGCGCTGCGGGAGAGCGGAGTGCTGCGCCAGGTCTACCGGGGTACCGCCAAGATGAACCGGCTGCGCCGCGAGGATCTGGATGCCCGCTTTCCCGGGCTGCTCGACACGGTCCTCGCCGCCGCGGCCAACAGTCCCGAACTCTGACGCGCCGTGCGTCCGCGCGGCGTCTGCCGGATGCCGGGTCTACCAGGTTCGGGCCGCCTGCCGGAGGCGGTCGCGGACGCGGTTCACGTCAGGGTTGGCGTCGGCGCCGGGGCGCTGGACCAGGAAGAGGGTGTTCAGCGGCGGCTCCTGCGGCTCGTGGAGGAGGGCGAGGCGGCCGGAGTCCAGGTACTCCTGGCACAGCGAGCGGGGCAGCACGCTGTAGCCCGCGCCCGCGTTGACCGCCGACAGCACCGCGTACAGGTTGGGCACGGTGACGGCCGCGCGGGCGGTGAGCTGCTTGCCGAAGATGCTGCGCCAGTAGCGGCGCACGATCGGCAGATCCTCGGCGTACGTCACCATCGGGACGTCGCGCAGGGCGGCGCACGGGTCGTCGGCCTCGCCCTGCCCGGCGACGCGCTCGGCCCAGGCGGGGCTCGCGACCAGCAGATACTCCTCGTCGGCGAGTGGCACCGACTCCAGCGCCCGGCCGCGCGGCCGCCGGGAGACGATCACCAGGTCGTGCCGGCCGGCCCGCATCTCCTCGAGCAGGGGCTCGGGCAGGCCCTGGGTGACGCGGAGCTGGACGCCGTCGGCGACGAGCGGGACCAGGGCGGGCAGGACCCGGACGCAGAGCAGCTCCGACGGTCCGGCCAGATGCACGGGCGCGGCCACCGCGCCGGCATCGTGCAACGTGGCCAGCGCGTCCAGCGGGCCGGCGATCTGCCCGGCGAGTTCGTGGGCGTGGGGCGTGGGCTCCACCCCGCGCGGCAACCGGGTGAACAGCTCGCGCCCGGTCTGCTGTTCCAGGGTGCGGATCTGCGCGGTCACGGTCGGCTGGGACAGTCCGAGCCGCGGCGCGGCCGCCGTGAACGACCCCGAGCGGTACACGGCCAGGAACGTGCGCAGCAGGTTCAGGTCCGCGTGCGGCGGGAGCTGCTTGCCACCGGCCGCCGGGGTTGCGCCGGGAGCCTCGCTTGTGGTCCTGCCCAGGATCTCGCCCGTGGCGAGCGTCTGGTTCTTCATGGCATCCAGCGTAGCGACCGATTCCATCGGGGTTCCGATAGCAGGAATCGGCCTCTCTATTGGTAATCGGATAGGAGCCCGGCCTACTTTCTTGGACGTCGCCGAGTGCGGACGGACCGCCCGAGTGCGGACGGACCGCCCGAGTGGGGACGGACCGCCCGAGTGGCGACGATGCAGCCCGGAGCACGGGAGACAGCACGTCGAGACGGGCGAGCCGTGGGCGGCGCACGTCGAGGTCGACCGCAACGTCGTCACCGGCCAGAACCCGGCATCCTCCGGCCCCCTCGCCGCCGAGCTGCTCAGGAAGCTCGCCTGCCCCCGACCCCCACACACGCAAAGGAACATCCCCATGACGACGCAGCACGCCATCAACTGGCCCGCGAAGTACCTGCCCGGCACCGGCGACAACTTCGTCTCCAACGAGGTCATCGCCAAGGACCTCAACGCCACCGACGTCTGGCACTACCTGATCGACACCTCCGAGTGGGAGGGCTACTACGACAACGTCGCCGACATCTCCTTCCCGCAGGGCGGTGGCCCCGAGCTGAAGAACGACCTCGTCTTCAGCTTCGGCACCTTCGGCTTCCCGCCCCTGGACGCCCACGTCGTCGAGTTCCAGGCCCCGGCCGAGGGTGTCCCGGGCCGGCTGTCCTGGACCGCCGAGCAGGACGGCAAGCCAGAGGAGCAGCTCGATGTGCTGCACGCCTGGCTGGTGGAGGACCTGCCCGGCGGCCGGGTGCGGATCCTGACCCAGGAGACCCAGATCGGCGAGCCCGCCGCGGCCCTCGCGAGCGAGCGCCCGAACCCGATGCTCAACGGCCACCAGGCGTGGCTGGACGGCCTCGTCCGCGCGGCCTCCAAGTAACCCGCACTCCGGGTGCGCCCCGGCCTTCAGGGGCCGCACCCGGGTCCGGCGGCCTCCAGACCGTCGCGGTGCGGCTCCGCACAGGCGGAGCCGCACCGCGGAAGGCTTGGGTTCAGCCCCGCGCGCCGGGGATCTCCGACAGCCGCACCGGGCGCCGCTCGTGCCGCGACAGCTCGCAGGCCTCCGCGATGCGCAGCGCGTGCAGGGCCTCCCGGCCGTCGCACGGGTTGGCGCGTTCGCCGCGGACGACCTCGACGAAGGCGGCGAGCTCGGCCTCGTACGCGGGGCCGAAGCGCTCCAGGAAGCCCATCCACGGCTTGTCGGCGGGCGGCGGCCCGGCCGGTTCCGTGGAGGCGATCGGCGTACGGTCGTCCAGGCCGACGCCGATCTGGTCCAGTTCGCCGGCCAGCTCCATGCGGACGTCGTAGCCCGCGCCGTTCAACCGGGTGGCCGTCGCCGTGGCGAGCGTGCCGTCGTCCAGGGTGAGGACGGCGGCGGCCGTGTCGACATCGTTCGCCTCGCGGAACATCGCGGGCCCGGCGTCGGAGCCGGTCGCGTACACCTCGACGACCTCGTGGCCCGTGACCCATCGCAGTATGTCGAAGTCGTGGACCAGGCAGTCCCGGTAGAGCCCGCCGGAGAGCGGGAGGTAGTCGGCCGGCGGCGGCGACTGGTCGGACGTCATCGCCCGGACGGTGTGCAGCCGTCCGAGGCGTCCCGACCGGACCGCCTCGCGCGCGGCCGTGTAGCCCGCGTCGAAGCGGCGCTGGAAGCCCAGCTGCAGAACCGTTCCGGCGGCGTCGACCTCGGCGAGCGCGGCCAGCGTGCCCGGCAGATCGAGGGCGATGGGTTTCTCGCAGAACACCGGGAGCCCGGAGCGAGCCGCCCGGCCGATCAGTTCGGCGTGGGCCGAGGTGGCCGCGGTGATGACGATGGCGTCCACGCCCCAGGTGAAGATCTCGTCCACACTGGGCGCCGCCGTCTCGCCCAGGCGGTCCGCGAGCTCTTGAGCCCGCGCGGTGTCCGCGTCCGTCACGATGAGGGAGCCGACCTCGCGGTGACGACTGAGAGCGGTCGCGTGGAAAGTACCGATACGACCCGTTCCGATGAGTCCGATGCGCATGAGAACAAACTGAGGGCGGACCAGGCACTGTGTCAATGGTTTGTCCGGACAATCGAACTTCAGAACTTCCCGTCAACATCTCCCGGAGCTACGCTCGGGCCGTGCCGAAACCAGATGTGGATCCGACCGTGTCGCTCCAGCTCAGCGTCGACCGCAGCAGTCCGGTCCCGCTGTACTTCCAGCTGTCCCAGCAACTGGAGGCCGCGATCGAGCGCGGAACCCTGACCCCGGGCAGTCTGCTGGGCAACGAGATCGAGCTCGCCGCACGGCTCGGCCTGTCCCGGCCCACGGTCCGCCAGGCCATTCAGTCCCTCGTCGACAAGGGCCTGCTGGTACGGCGCCGCGGCGTCGGTACCCAGGTCGTGCACAGCCAGGTCAAGCGCCCGCTGGAACTCAGCAGCCTGTACGACGACCTGGAGGCGGCCGGGCAGCGCCCCGCGACCCGGGTGCTGGTCAACACCGTCGTGCCGGCCTCCGCCGAGGTCGCGGCGGCCCTGGGCGTCGCCGAGGGCAGCGACGTACACCGTGTGGAGCGGCTCCGCCTCGCGCACGGCGAACCGATGGCGTACCTCTGCAACCATCTACCTCCCGGCCTGCTGGAGCTGGACAGCGCCCGGATGGAGGCCACCGGCCTGTACCGGCTGATGCGCGCCGCGGGCATCACCCTGCACAGCGCCCGCCAGTCCGTCGGCGCCCGCGCGGCCACCGCGGAGGAGGGTGAGCGGCTCGGGGAGCCCGCCGGAGCCCCGCTGCTCACCATGCAGCGCACCACCTTCGACGACACCGGCCGCGCCGTCGAGTTCGGCTCCCACACCTATCGCGCCTCGCGCTACTCCTTCGAGTTCCAGCTGCTTGTGCGGCCGTGAAGGACCGGCGGATCTCAATCGTAAGAATGTTCTGACAAGCCCATTGACTGACGCGCGGACCCGGAGCTAGAACTCCCCTCAGCCGCAAAGGGGCGGCGGGAGAGAGGGTGGTCCCACCATGCGTACAGCCCGAACCGCAGCAGCGGTGATAGCCGTCATCGCGCTCGCGGCCGGATGCAGCAGCTCCGGTGGCAAGGACTCCGAGAACAAGGCCGACAGCAGTGAGAGCGGTGGCAAGGCGGCCACCACGCCCCGTCTGAAGATCGCCATGGTGACTCATTCCGGCGAGGGCGACACCTTCTGGGACATCGTCCAGAGCGGCGCCAAGCAGGCGGCCAGTAAGGACAACGTCGACTTCCTGTACTCCAACGACAAGGAAGCCAACGGCCAGGCGCAGCTCGTCCAGGCCGCCATCGACAAGAAGGTCGACGGCATCGTGGTCACCCTGGCCAAGCCCGAGGCCATGAAGGACGTCCTCGCCAAGGCCGAGCAGGCAGGCATCCCGGTCGTCACGATCAACTCCGGCGCCGAGTACTCGAAGCAGTTCGGGGCGCTCGTGCACTTCGGCCAGGACGAGTCGGTCGCCGGTGAGGCCGTCGGCGACGAGCTCAACAGGCGCGGTCTGAAGAAGGCCGTCTGTGTCATCCACGAGCAGGGCAACGTCTCGCTGGAGCAGCGCTGCGCGGGCGTGAAGAAGACCTTCCAGGGCTCGCTCGAGAACCTCAACGTCGACGGCACCAACGCCCCCGCCACCCAGTCCTCCATCGAGGCGAAGCTCCAGGCCACCGAGGGCATCGACGCCGTCGTCACGCTGGGCGCCCCGATCGCCGCCGTCGCGGTGCAGGCCAAGACCGACGCGGGCAGCAAGGCCGAGATCGACACCTTCGACCTCAACGCCGAGGTGGTCAAGCGTCTGAAGGCCAAGGAGGTCGGCTTCGCCGTGGACCAGCAGCCCTACCTGCAGGGCTACGAGGCCATCGACGAGCTGTGGCTCTACAAGACCAACGGCAACGTGCTCGGCGGCGGCCAGACGGTCCTCACCGGCCCGGCCATCGTCACGGAGAAGGACGTACCGCAACTCGAGAAGTACACCGCGCGCGGGACTCGCTGATGGGGTGCACCATCCCCGTGTCCGCTGTGTCCACCTGGGGGGCGACCCTCAGCCCCCCGGCCGAGGGTCGGCCGCGGTGCCCGGGACCTGGGCGGCGGCGGCGATCGAGGGTCGGCGATACTTGGGCGTTCGGGGCCGGAGGACATCCGGCCCCCGGGGCCTACGGGACGGCCCACCGGGCCGGTCCGCGGGCCCTGGCGCACCAAGTAGCACAGCAAGAAGGGCACGGCCTCGTGGCACGGACTCGGACCTGGGTAAGCATCGCGCTCGCAGGGGCGCTGGGGGTGTCCCTCGCGGGATGCAGCAGCACCGGCGGGAAGCGGGCCGAGGACGCCCGTAAGGCGGCGGCGGCCCAGGGCAAGGCCGCGGTGAACACGCCCAACTGGACGTTCGCGATGATCACCCACTCGGGGGACGGCGACACGTTCTGGGACATCGTGCAGAGCGGCGCCCAGCAGGCCGCCGTCAAGGACAACATCAACTTCCTGTACTCGCACAACGCGGAGGCGCAGCAGCAGGCGCAGCTCGTCGACGCCGCGGTGGACAAGCAGGTCGACGGCATCATCGTCACGCTCGCCAAGCCCGACGCGATGAAGGCGGCCGTCGCGCGCGCCGAGAAGGCCGGCATCCCGGTGATCACGGTGAACTCCGGATCCGAGGAGTCCAAGGCGTTCGGCGCGCTCACCCACATAGGCCAGGACGAGACGATCGCCGGTGAGGCGGTCGGCGACGAGCTGAACAAGCGGGGCCGGAAGAAGGCCCTGTGCGTCCTGCACGAGCAGGGCAACATCGGCCACGAGCAGCGCTGCGCCGGCGTCAAGAAGACCTTCGACGGCACCGTGCAGAACCTCTACGTCCAGGGCACCAGCATGCCCGACGTGCAGTCCTCCATCGGCGCCAAGCTGCAGGCCGACAAGTCCATCGACTCGGTCGTCACGCTCGGCGCCCCCTACGCCGACACCGCGGTGAAGGCCAAGAAGGACGCGGGCAGCAGCGCCGAGATCGACACCTTCGACCTCAACGCGAAGGTCGCCGCGGAGCTCAAGGACGGCACGCTGGGCTTCGCCGTCGACCAGCAGCCCTACCTCCAGGGGTACGAGGCCGTGGACCTGCTCTGGCTCTACAAGTACAACGCCGATGTCCTCGGCGGCGGCAAGCCGGTCCTCACCGGACCGCAGATCATCACCAAGGACCAGGCCGCCGCGCTGGAGGAGTACACGAAGCGGGGAACCCGATGACCGCCACCGCACCTGCACCCGCCCCCGCGCCGTCGCCGGGCACCAAGGCCGACGAGCGCCTTCTGAAGACCTCGCCGCTGCGCAAGCTCATGGGCCGTCCCGAGCTCGGCTCCGTGGTCGGCGCGATCGCGGTCTTCCTCTTCTTCGCGATCTTCGCGGACAGCTTCGTACGGGCCGCGAGCCTGAGCACGGTCCTGTACGCCTCGTCGACGATCGGCATCATGGCCGTACCGGTCGCGCTGCTGATGATCGGCGGCGAGTTCGACCTCTCCGCGGGCGTCATGGTGACCAGCTCCGCGCTGATCTCCTCGATGTTCAGCTACCAGATGACCGCGAACGTCTGGGTCGGCATCCTGGTCTCGCTGGTCGTCACGCTGGCGATCGGCGTCTTCAACGGCGTCATGCTGACCCGCACCGACCCACCGAGCTTCATCATCACCCTCGGCACCTTCCTGATGCTGACCGGTATGAACCTCGGCTTCACCAAACTGATCAGCGGAACGGTCTCCACGAAGTCGATCGCCGACATGGAAGGCTTCTCCTCCGCCAAGGACGTCTTCGCCTCGACGATCACCATCGGCGGCGTCGACTACAAGATCACCATCCTGTGGTGGCTGGCCCTGGTCGTCGTCGCCACCTGGATCCTGCTGCGCACCAAGGTCGGCAACTGGATCTACGCCGTCGGCGGCGGCGAGCTGGCCGCCCGCGCGGTCGGCGTCCCGGTCAACAAGACGAAGATCGGCCTCTACATGGGCGTCGCCTTCGGCGCCTGGGTCTCCGGCCAGCACCTGCTGTTCTCGTTCGACGTCGTGCAGTCCGGCGAGGGCGTCGGCAACGAGTTGATCTACATCATCGCGGCCGTCATCGGCGGCTGTCTGATCACCGGCGGCTACGGCTCCGCGGTCGGCGCGGCGGTCGGTGCCCTGATCTTCGGCATGGTCAGCAAGGGCATCGTGTTCGCCGAGTGGAACCCGGACTGGTTCAAGTTCTTCCTGGGAGTGATGCTGCTCCTGGCGACCCTGCTCAACCACTGGGTCCGCAAGCGCGCGGAGGCGACGAAGTGACGAGCGGTGGCGACGAAGTGACGAGTGGAGGCGACGACATGACGACGGACGCGGACAGGGCGACGGACGCGGACAAGGCGATGGACGCGGCCTCCGCGGAACGTACGGCACTCGTCGAGCTCGACGACGTCAGTAAGTACTACGGCAACATTCGCGCCCTCGAAGGCGTCTCGCTGATGGTGCACGCCGGGGAGATCTCCTGCGTCCTCGGCGACAACGGCGCGGGCAAGTCCACCCTCATCAAGATCATCGCGGGGCTGCACCGGCACGACGCAGGAACGCTCCGCATCGAGGGCGAGGAAACCCGTCTGTCGTCCCCGAGGGAGGCTCTGGACCGCGGTATCGCCACGGTCTACCAGGACCTCGCCGTCGTCCCGCTGATGCCGGTCTGGCGCAACTTCTTCCTCGGCTCCGAGCCGTCGAAGGGCGTCGGGCCCTTCAAGCGCATGGACGTCGACTTCATGCGCAGGACCACCCACGCGGAGCTTCTGCGCATGGGCATCGACCTGCGTGACGTCGACCAGCCCATCGGCACCCTCTCCGGCGGTGAGCGCCAGTGCGTGGCGATCGCCCGCGCCGTCTACTTCGGCGCCAAGGTTCTCGTCCTCGACGAGCCCACCGCCGCCCTCGGTGTGAAGCAGTCCGGCGTGGTCCTCAAATATGTGGCCGCCGCACGAGACGCCGGACTGGGTGTTGTGTTGATCACCCACAATCCGCACCACGCGTACCTGGTGGGCGACCGTTTCGTCCTCCTGAAGCGCGGCACCATGTCCGGCAGCCACACCCGCGACGAGATCACCCTGGACGAGCTGACCCGCCAGATGGCGGGAGGCAGCGAACTGGACGACCTCAGGCACGAGCTGGAGCGCACTTCGTAGGAGTCTTCGCCGCGAGCCGGAGCGCCCCGACAGGGGCGCGGGGCTGAGATATTTGTGACGTCGCCGCGTGGGCGCGACCAGCCACAACGGACCCGCAGTTCACACACGACAGGCACCGCCCCACCGCTCCCGCAGTGCAGCCAGGCGGCGGCGTAAGGCAGAATCGGCCCGATGAGCACCTACCGCGACCTCGCACACCGCGGCTCCGCGCGGGCCACTGTCCTGCGGACCGTCGGGACGCGTGAGCGCCGTTCCCACCTGACGGCGCCCCGCGTACCCACCGTCGGCATCGACATCGGCGGCACCAAGGTGATGGCGGGTGTCGTCGACGCCGACGGCAACATCCTGGAGAAGCTCCGCGCCGAGACGCCGGACAAGTCCAAGAGCCCCAAGGTCGTCGAGGACACCATCGTCGAGCTGGTCCTGGACCTCTCCGACCGGCACGACGTGCACGCGGTCGGCATCGGCGCGGCCGGCTGGGTCGACGCGGACCGCAGCCGCATCCTCTTCGCTCCCCACCTGTCCTGGCGCAACGAACCGCTGCGCGACCGACTCGCCGGGCGGCTCGCCGTCCCCGTCCTGGTCGACAACGACGCCAACGCCGCCGCCTGGGCCGAGTGGCGCTTCGGCGCCGGCCGCGGCGAGGACAACCTCGTCATGATCACGCTCGGCACCGGCATCGGCGGCGCCCTGCTCGAGGACGGCCAGGTCAAGCGCGGCAGGTTCGGCGTGGCCGGCGAGTTCGGCCATATGCAGGTCGTGCCCGGCGGCCACCGCTGCCCCTGCGGCAACCGGGGCTGCTGGGAGCAGTACAGCTCCGGCAACGCGCTGGTGCGCGAGGCCCGCGAACTCGCCGCCGCGGACTCCCCGGTCGCGTACGGGATCATCGAGCGCGTCAAGGGCAACATCCCCGACATCACCGGACCGCTCATCACCGAGCTGGCCCGCGAGGGCGACGCCATGTGCGTCGAGCTGCTCCAGGACATCGGCCAGTGGCTGGGCGTCGGCATCGCCAACCTGGCGGCGGCCCTGGACCCGTCCTGCTTCGTCATCGGCGGCGGCGTCAGCGCCGCCGACGACCTGCTGATCGGCCCGGCGCGCGACGCCTTCCGCCGCCATCTGACAGGCCGCGGCTACCGTCCCGAGGCCCGCATCGCCCGTGCCCAGCTCGGCCCCGAGGCCGGCATGGTGGGCGCCGCCGACCTGGCCCGCCTCGTCGCCCGCCGCTTCCGCCGCGCCAAGCGACGCCGCGTGGAGCGCTACGAGCGGTACGAGCGCTACGCGGAGACGCGCCGTACGACCCAGGGGACGCCGTGACGCCCTCGCTGCCGCACCAGCCCTCACCGCAGGACGAGCCCGAGCGGCCGCCGGAGGACCCGCGCCGCAAGTTCCGTCGCCGTGCCCTGACGCTGCTGATCATCGTGCTGCTCATCGGCGTCCCGGCCGGCTACCTGGTGATCTCCGCCAACCAGAGCCGCGACAGCGGCAAGGAGAAGGAGGAGAAGTACTCGGCGACCGGCCTCACCTACGGCTGGCCGTCGAAGGTCCAGCGTCGCCTCTACCAGGTGCTGATTCCGCACCCGGCGAACAGGGTCGCGTTCTACGAGACGAACAACTGGAGGAGCAGCCGTCTCTACGCCCAGTTCCAGCTCACCAACGCCGGTCTGGACACCTTCCTCGGCGACCTGGGCACCAACCGGAACGCGCTGAAGGAGAACAACATCACCATCAGCACCCGCGACCAGAAGGTCACCGGCTGGAAGTTCTCCGTCCCCGGCAAGTGGCGTGGCTTCGTCCGCGAGCAGAAGAACCCGGCGCCCACGCAGGACGTCATCGTGAACCTGGCCAATCCGGAGTACCCGATGGTGTACGTCGTCTCACGCACGGTTCCGTAACGGGCCGGACCCCGGCCCGCTGTCGGGACCGGTTGTCAGACCCCGCCCGTAGAGTCGAAGACAACTGATTTGACGGAGGGGCGGGAGGTGACCGGGCGTATGGGGGACGGGGCAGTGACGATCATGGCTGTGCCGACGCGGCTTGCCGCCGTATTTCTGCCCGCACCGCTGCCGCGCGAGGGCCGCTTCGCCTTCTGGGACCCGGACGGCGAGCCGCTGTCGTCGCCCGAGCCCCTCGCGCAGAGCGAGCTGACGGTCGTACGACCGCATGGACCCGGAGCCCGCAGAGGTACGGCCCCCGCGCTGATCCTGCCGCTCGGCGAGGCCCTGCCGCTGCTCGCCGGGGCGCGCCGCGACCCCGCCGCCCATCCCGCGACCGTCTGCTGGGGTGCGGCCGCGCTGCACGCGCTGCGGCTCGTCGCGCGGGGACGACTGCTGCCGGGGCTCACGGCAGCGGGCCACGACGCCTGGCGCGCGGGCCCGCTGGACCCGGACGACATCGCCCACCTGCGGGCGGTGGCCGCCGCCCTCCCGTACGAAGGGCATGCCGTCCCGCTCCCCGGCAAGGGCCCCCTCCGGCTGCCCGAGCCGGAAGCGCTGATGCGCTCCTTCCTGGACGCGGTCGCCGACACACTGCCGCGCACCCCGGCCGCTCCCCACACCTCCGGAAAACCCTTCGCGGCCAGGGAGCCGCAGCGGCTGCCCGGTGCCCAGGACTGGGCCGCCGAGGTCGCCGCGGGCATGGACGCGGGCGTCCGGATCTCGCTCCGCCTGGACCTGTCGGCCTACCAGCTCTTCGACGACGGCGAGGGAGCGCACCGTGCGGGCGCGGCCGTCGTCCAGGTGCACAGCCTCGCCGACCCCACGCTCGTCGTCGACGCCGCGGCGCTGTGGGCAGGCACCGCCGACGCCACGTTCGGGCCCCGCGCGCGCGTGGACGCGGCGCTCGCCGTCCGCCGCGCCGCCCGCGTCTGGCCGCCCCTGGACCGCCTGTCCGAACAGGACGTGCCCGACGTACTCGCCCTCTCCGAGGAGGAGCTGTCCGACCTGCTCGGCGTCGCGGCGACCCGCCTCGGCGCGGCCGGAGTGGCCGTCCACTGGCCCCGCGACCTCGCGCAGGACCTGAGCGCGGCCGCGGTGGTGCGCCCCGCACCCGGGTCGGCCAAGGACGGCACCGGGTTCTTCGAGAGCGAGGAGCTGCTGCAGTTCCGCTGGCAGCTGGCCCTCGGCGGCGACCCGCTCACCGAGGCCGAAATGGACTCGCTGGCCGAGGCCCACCGTCCGGTCGTCCGGTTGCGGGACCAGTGGGTGCTCGTCGATCCGGCCCTCGTCCGCAAGGCCCGCAAGCGGGAACTGGGACTGCTCGACCCGGTCGACGCGCTGTCCGTGGCACTCGCCGGCACCGCGGAGGTCGACGGCGAGACGGTCGAGGCGGTACCGGTCGGCGCGCTGGCCGCGCTGCGGGACCGTCTGACGGCCGGCCTGACCCCGGTGGAGCCGCCGCCGGGCCTGCAGGCCCGCCTGAGGGACTACCAACTGCGGGGCCTCGCCTGGCTGGACCTCATGACCTCGCTCGGCCTCGGCGGCTGTCTCGCCGACGACATGGGTCTCGGCAAGACCATCACCGTCATCGCCCTGCATCTGCGCCGGGCCCGCAGCGAGCCCACCCTGGTCGTCTGCCCGGCATCGCTGCTCGGCAACTGGCAGCGGGAGATCACCCGTTTCGCGCCCGGCGTCCCCGTCCGCCGATTCCACGGACCCGATCGCACCCTGGAGGACCTCGACGGCGGCTTCGTCCTCACCACCTACGGCACGATGCGGTCGGCCGCACCGCGGCTCGCCCAGCAGACGTGGGGCATGGTCGTCGCGGACGAGGCGCAGCACGTCAAGAACCCCTACTCGGCGACGGCGAAGGCCCTTCGCACCATCCCGTCCCCCGCGCGCGTGGCCCTCACCGGCACCCCCGTGGAGAACAACCTCTCCGAACTCTGGGCCCTGCTGGACTGGACGACCCCCGGCCTGCTCGGCCCCCTCAAGTCCTTCCGCGCCCGGCACGCACGCGCGGTGGAGAACGGCGAGGACGCGGAAGCGGTGGCGCGCCTGGCCCGGCTGATCCGCCCCTTCCTGCTCCGCCGCAAGAAGTCCGATCCCGGGATCGTCCCGGAGCTCCCGCCCAAGACGGAGACGGACCACCCGGTGCCGCTCACCCGTGAGCAGGCCTCGCTGTACGAGGCCGTGGTCCGCGAGTCGATGCTTGCGATCGAGACCTCCGAGGGGATCGCGCGCCGCGGCCTGGTCCTGAAGCTCCTCACCTCCCTCAAGCAGATCTGCAACCACCCGGCGCTGTATCTCAAGGAGGACGCGCGGGCCGCCGCCCACGGACCCTCCGCCCGCTCCGGCAAACTGGCCCTGCTCGACGAGCTGTTGGACACGCTGCTCGCCGAGGACGGCTCGGCGCTGGTCTTCACCCAGTACGTGGGGATGGCCCGCCTGATCAGCGCGCATCTGACCGCCCGCGCCGTCCCGGTGGAGCTCCTGCACGGCGGCACACCGGTCGCCGACCGCGAACACATGGTGGACCGCTTCCAGAGCGGGGCGACGCCGGTCCTGGTGCTGTCCCTCAAGGCCGCCGGCACCGGCCTGAACCTCACCCGCGCGGGCCACGTCGTCCACTTCGACCGCTGGTGGAACCCGGCCGTCGAGGAGCAGGCCACCGACCGTGCCTACCGCATCGGCCAGACCCAGCCCGTCCAGGTCCACCGCCTCATCACCGAGGGCACGGTGGAGGACCGCATCGCCGAGATGCTCGAAGCGAAGCGGGCGCTGGCCGACGCGATCCTCGGCTCCGGTGAGGCGTCCCTGACCGAACTCACCGACCGCGAGCTGTCGGACCTGGTGTCACTGCGGAGGTCCACGTGAGCGCTCTTGCGGACGAGGAGGGCCGGGCGGCCGGAGGCGAGGAGAGGCCCGCCGCCGAGCCGTCACGCCCGGTGGGCGGGGCGCGCCCCGCCGACGAGGCCCGTCGGGCGCTGCGGGCGGCGCGGGAGCGCGAGACGTGGGGTGCGGCGGCCGAGGCCGAGCCGGGTCCGTCGCCCTCGACCTCGCCGTCGCCGGGTGCGGACGACGCGCGTCCCCAGCGGTCTTCCTCCCCGGGGGTGCGACCGGGCGACGCGGCACGCGAGGCCTTGCGGCGCGGGGCCACGAGGGGGAGCGGAGCGGGCGCCGACACCGATGCGGGTGCGGGCATCCATGCCGGTGCGGAGGCCGAAGCTGCGCCGCCTCCGGATTCCGGCGCAGGCGCCGACCCCGGTGCGGTACGACCTCCGGCTCCGGCGGCGGCCACAGGGCCGGACCGTTCCGGCGACGGGGCCTCGGGCGGCGCGCGCCCGGGTGACATCGCACGCGAGGCCTTGCGCGCCGCGCGCAGCGAAGCGAGGCAGGCGCGGACGGACGCGGAGAACAAGGGGGCCCAGTCCGCACGCCGGTCGGCGAGCCGCGCGCCGACCGATACGCCGGCTCCGCGAGCCGGTCGGGAAGCCCAGGCCCGGGAGGTACGAGACCTGCTCGCCGGAGCGTTCCAGCTGCCCGATGCCACGTCACCGCCCGCCGGGCGACCGGCGACAACGGACGCCCCGAAGGGAAGGCGCCGCGCAGCACACCCGGACGAGCCGCACGAGGCGACCCAGGACCCGCGCCCCGGGCACCCCCCAAGCACCGCCGACCCCACCCCGAACCACAGCCCCGAACCGTCCGGCGGCGCCCACACGCCCCCGGGCTCGCCCCTGCCGGAAGGCATGGATGTGGCGGGCTCGGGTGTGTCTTCTGCCCAGTCCGGGGGCGTACGCCGGGCACCCCTTGAGCCGCGCTCGGCGCAGTCCGAGTCGGAGGAGTGGAGCGCACCTCCAGCCGGTCGGGTCCGGAAGTCCATGGGATCCCCGGGGCGCGACGGGGAGTTGCGCCGTACGTTCGCGGCCTTTGCGGCGCGGGTGTCGGACGCGACGGCGTTCGCGGAGACGTGGTGGGGAAATGCCTGGGTGGGCGCCCTGGAGAAGGGCGCGCTGGACGCGGCGCGGCTGGCGCGGGGGCGGGCGTACGCCGCGAAGGGCCACGTCGACGCCATCACGGTCACCCCGGGGCTGGTGCTGGCGTACGTGCACGGCAGCCGTCCGCGACCGTATCGCGTACAGATCAGGCTGCGGACGCTGGACGAGGTCGACTGGGACCGCTTCCTCGACGCGGCCGCCGAGCGGCCCGGGCACATCGCGGCGCTGCTCGACAAGGAGATGCCCCGCTCGCTCGCCGACTGCGGAATCGACCTGCTCCCCGGCCCCGGCGACCTCGCACCGCAGTGCAGCTGCCCCGACTCCGGCCACCCTTGCAAACACGCGGCCGCCCTCTGCTACCAGACGGCACGCCTGCTGGACGAAGACCCCTTCGTGCTGCTCCTGCTGCGTGGTCGCGGCGAGCGCGAGCTGCTCGACGCCTTGTCCCGCCGCAATGCGGCCCGCGCGGCCCGTGCCGCCCAGGAACAGGATCCGGCGCCCCTGCCCGGCGTACGCGCGCGTGACGCCCTCGCGCGCCGCACGCTGCCACCCCTCCCGGCGCCCCTGCCCGTGCCCACGCACCCCGAGCAGCCGCCGACCTATCCGGGCGCGCCGGGCGGCCCGGACCCGTTCGCGCTGGACCAGTTGGCCACGGACGCGGCCGCCCGCGCCCACGCCCTGCTGACCACCGGCCGCGACCCGGTCGCGGAGCTGACGCTCTGGCAGGACGCGGTACGCCTTGCTGCGGCCCGCCCCGGTTCCGGACTCACCGCCGCGACCCGCGGCCTCTACTCCTCGCTCGCCTCAGCAGCCGGCCGCACCCCGTCCGACCTGGCGCGTGCGGTCGCCGCCTGGCGGCAGGGCGGACTTGAAGGGCTGACCGTCCTCGAAGAGCCCTGGGACCCACCGGCGGGCCGTTTCGACCGTGCCCGCCCCCTCCTCCTCGCCGCCGACCTCCCGGCCTTCCGCCCCTGGCGCAACCGCCTCACCCACCCCCGGGGCCACGCCCAGCTCCGCCTCGGCCACGACGGCCTCTGGTACGCCTACGAATCAGAACCGGGCCAGGACGACTGGTGGCCCCGAGGCACCCCCGACCTCGACCCGGTCGGTGCGCTGACGGGCCTCGGAGCCCCGGGCGATCTCTGACCGCCGGGCGGGAGGGGGTTGTGCGTGGGGATACCGACTGGCCCGATTCCAGGGCGAGTTGGACCCCTGGCTTGTACGATGGCCCCATGATTCTCGGCAACCACCGCTCCGCCCCGCGGTCCCGCGCGCTGCTGTCGCGCGGTTGTTGTCGCTGATCCCTGCCATGGACGCGGTACGCGTCACGGCCGCCGCGTCCCGCCGACGATGACGTAGTCGCCGTTCGGCGCCAGGGTCCGCCGTTCAAGGCGCCATCGGACACCCGTCCCCCTCGTACGTCCCCATCACCGTGCCCTGCGTGCGTTCGCGCCGGCCCCGCCTCCGCCACGCCCTCCGAAAGGCAGGCCCCCATGCCCCACCCCGAATCCACCTACGACCGCCGCAGACTCCGCCAGTGGCTGGCGGGCGAGGCCCGTGCCGACGGAGTCGCCCGGCGCGACCTGCTCAGACTGCTCGCAGCGGCAGGCCTCACGGCGGCCGCGCCCACCGCCCTCGCCACCCCACCGGCCGTGGCCGCCCCCGGAACAACCGCCACCGCGACCGCTCCCGGCATCGTGAAGCCCCTCCCCGACGACTGGTTCACCATCCGGGGCACCAACGCCGAGACCAAGTTCCCGTCCCTGGCCGGCACCGGCTACCACACCCCCGTGGACCACTTCTTCGTACGGAACCACACCGCCACCCCGGTCCTGGACGCCGAGACCTGGAAACTGACCGTATGGGGAGACGGCCTCGCCCACCCGGAACCCGTCGAGTTCACGCTCGACGAGCTGAAGCGGCTCCCGGCCACCAGCCGCACCGCGTTCGTCGAGTGCGCGGGCAACGGCCGCAGCTTCTTCACGACCCAGCAGGGCCAGACGGTCAGCGGCACGGCATGGACGCTCGGCGCGATCGGCACGGCCCACTGGAAGGGCGTACGGCTCGCCGAAGTGCTGCGCCGGGCCGGGCTCACGCAGCGCGCGGTGGACGTGCTGCCCCGCGGCCTCGACGCCGAGTACATCACCGCGGACGGCACGAACCTCGGTCGCGTCCGCCGTCCGCTGCCCCTGTCGAAGGCGTTGGACGACGTGCTGCTCGCGTACGAGATGAACGGCGAGCCGCTGCCCGCGGACCACGGCCACCCGGTGCGCGTGCTCGTGCCCGGCTGGGTGGGCATCGCCTCGATCAAGTGGGTCGGCGACATCGAGGTCGCGGCCCAGCCCCTCTACTCGCCCTGGAACACCGACTTCTACCGGCTTTTCGGCGACGCGTACCCCGACGGCGGCAGCGCGCCCCTCACCCACCAGACCCTCAAGAGCGCCTTCGAGCTCGCCTGGAACGCGGATCTCCCGGCCGCCACGGACCAGCGACTCACCGGCCGCTCCTGGTCGGGCGCCGGGGGCGTCGTCCGCGTCGATGTGAGCACCGACGGCGGCACCACCTGGCGCCGGGCCCGGTTGCACGACGCCCCGCTCCGGGCGGGCTGGGTCCGCTGGTCCACCGACTGGCGTCCGACGACTCCGGGCACGTACACCCTGCTGGCCCGCGCCACCGATACGACGGGCCGCAGCCAGCCGGAGACGACCGTCCCCAACACCCAGGGCTATCTCTTCGACGCGGTGGTCCGTCACCCCGTGCAGGTGGTCTGACCACGTACGCGCACATGTGGAGGCGTGCTCGACGCTCCCCGTTCCGTCCCAGGCGGCGCGGATGCGTGGTGGGGCTGTACTGGGCGCCCTGCAGCTCGTTGGTATGCCTTTCGACGTACGGGCAGGTAGTGGCGGTGGACCATCAATGATGCGCGGGATCGCCGGGTTTGCCGACCGGCGATCCCGCGCCATGTTGCTCCGCTTCGAAGCGGCAGGGATCGGTCGCCAGCGGTGCGTAGTCGTGCGTTGCGGGCTGGAACTTCCGCGTGGACGTCTTTGACCCGTTCCGACGAGGTCACGTCCCCTGTCGTGGTGTAGCCGATCACGGACTGTCGCCCCCGGTCCCGGGCCCAGCGGGCATGTCCGCAATGGAGCGCCAGGCAGTCATCGCCGGTCCCGGCTCCACAACCCCCGACAGGGCCACCGGCAAAGGCGATCAGGGCCTCGACCTGGGTGTTCCGCTTGCTTGATCGGCTACATGGGAGGCACGCGACAAGGGCGCTGTGCTTCACCCAGGCCGTGCATCTTCCGGCAACTCAGGTGGGGCTCGGACTCGGCATCGCCGGATTCGTATCGCTCGCCGTCGGCCATCGCGCGGACAGGCCCGGAGCACGCGGCGTCTACGCGCCCCCCTGGTCGGCCTGCGAGCGCCCTTGGACCCCGGTCTGCACTCGCTGCTGCGAGTTCTGAACTCGCGACCCCTTCGTCCCGAATGAGGTTCGGTCACTGATCTTGCCAGGCCGGAGCGCATCGACCGGTCGTCATCGGACCGCCCGTGGACCGTGTCGCTGCGCGTCCCCGCGTGGACGGCGGGCGCCACCGCGTGGCTGGTCGGTGGCCCCGGGCATGACCGAGGTGACCCGGGGTTTCCGGCCCGGTGACGAGATCCGGCTCGAACTGCCCGTACGGCCGCGCCGGATCCGGGCCGACCCGCGCGTCGACGCCGTCCGCGGCACCGTGGCCGTCCAGCGCGGGCCGCTGGTGTACTGCGCCGAGTCCGTGGACCTGCCGGACGGACACGAGGTCGACGTGATTCGGGTGGACCTGTCCGTTGCGCCGGAGGACGGGCCGGACGGCACTGTGGTCACCGCTGGGCAGATCACCGCGTACGACGTACAGCGCGACGAGACCTGGCCGTACCGGCCGCTCGACAGGGCCGCCGTCCCGCCGTCCGCCGACCGCACGGGGATCGACCTGGTCCCCTACCACTCCTGGGCGAACCGCGGGCCTTCGACGGTGCGGGTGTGGCTGCCGGCCGTGGATCCGGACGAGTACGCCGGGCCGGGCACCTTCGAGGTGAAGGGAAGCGTGGCAGGGAGCAGCCATCGCGCCATGACCACGGTGACCGCTGCCCCATGACCACGCGGTCGCCTTACCACCGCCCATACCCGCTGATGACCGATGACCGATGACCGACGATCGGAGTCCGCGCATGTCCCAACCCCCCCACCCGCCGCCGTCTGTTGAGACTCGCCGCCAGGACCGCGGCCGCGGCCCCGCTCGCGTACGCCACCCCCTCGGCGCACGCCGACGCGACCGGCCCGGTCCCGCCCGCGGTGCCCGTCCGGGCCGCCGCGGCTCCGGTGCCCACCCCGCCCACCTGGGCCGTACGCCCCTTCTCCCTGGACCAAGTGACCCTCGGCGACGGCGTCTTCCGCCGCAAGCGCGACCTGATGCTCGACTACGCCAGGGCGTACCCGGCCGACCGCATCCTGGCGGTCTTCCGGGCCAACGCCGGGCTCGACACCCGTGGTGCCCGGCCGCCCGGCGGCTGGGAGACTTCCGACGGCAACCTGCGCGGCCACTACGGCGGCCACTTCCTCACCCTCGTCGCCCAGGCGTACGCCGACACGCAGGAGTCCGCGCTCAAGGCCAAGCTGGACTACCTGGTCGGAGCGCTCGGCGAGTGTCAGCAGGCCCTGGCGGAGCACGGATCGCCGAGGCCCAGCCACCCCGGCTACCTGGCGGCGTATCCGGAGACTCAGTTCATCCTGCTGGAAAGCTACACGACGTACCCCACCATCTGGGCGCCGTACTACACCTGCCACAAGATCATGCGCGGTCTCCTCGACGCGCACACCCTCGCCGGGAACGGGCAGGCCCTGGAGATCGCCTCGAAGATGGGCGACTGGGTGCACAGCAGGCTCGGCCCCCTACCGAAGGCGCAGCTGGAGCGGATGTGGTCGATCTACATCGCAGGCGAGTACGGCGGGATGAACGAGGTGTTGGCGGACCTGTACGCCCTCACGCGCAACTTCTGGGGCATAGTCGCAGGCCCCCGGATGTACAGCCTGGGCGGTACGGGTCAGGGCGAGATGTTCCGCGCCAGGGGCGCCATCGCGGCCACCCTCGACGACAACAACGCCGAGACCTGCGCGACGTACCACATGCTCAAGCTGAGCCGGCAGTTGTTCTTCCACGAGCAGGACCCCGGCTACATGGACTACTACGAGCGGGGCCTGACCAACCACATCCTCGCCTCCCGCCGGGACGCCCCCAGCACGGACAGCCCGGAGGTCACCTACTTCGTCGGGATGGGCCCAGGAGCGCAGCGCGAGTACGACAACACCGGCACCTGCTGCGGCGGCACCGGCATGGAGAACCACACCAAGTACCAGGACTCGGTCTACTTCTGCTCCGCCGACGGCAACGCCCTGTACGTCAACCTCTACCTCGCCTCGACACTGCGGTGGCCGGAGCGGGGCTTCGTCATCGAGCAGACGAGCGAGTACCCGGCTGACGGCGTACGCACCCTGACGATCCGTGAGGGCAGCGGCAGACTCGACGTGAGACTCCGCGTTCCGTCCTGGGCCACGGGAGGGTTCACCGTCACGGTCAACGGGGTCCGGCAACGGGCCGAGGCGGTGCCCGGCGGCTACCTCACCCTGAGCAGAAGCTGGCAGCGCGGCGACCGGATTCGGATCTCCACTCCCTACCACCTTCGCATCGAAAGGGCCCTGGACGACCCCGCCGTCCAGTCGGTGTTCTACGGGCCGGTCCTGCTGGTCGCTCGGAGCCAGGAACCGCAATTCCGTGCGTTCTCCTTCTACAAGGACTTCACGCTCCGGGGCGATCTCGCCGACTCGATCCAACCCGAGGACCGCCCGATGCACTTCATCACGCACGGCCTGCCTCTCGCACCGTTCCACGTCGCGGACGACACCCCCTACCACGCCTACTTCAAGCGCTCGGACCCCGTCGTCGTGTTCGGTACGACCGACTCGGGTGTGCCCAACCGCGCCCGCGGTGACGGTCTGACCTTCCTCGATGTGCTCTGGGAGCAGGCCCCCTTCGCCACCTCCGGCCGCTTCGTGGGAGCGGTACGCGCCCTCGCGGACGGATGGCTGTCCGAGGTACTGTTCACGCGCACCGAGCGGGATCGCGTCGTCGCGGCCGCGGGCCGCGCGGACCTGAGACGCTGAGGACAGCACCGATCTCCACCACGACGGAGAAGGCCGACGCCACCTTCTGCACCGGCTACTGACAGGTACTAACGGCTCAGGCCGGCGACGAACCAGCCCCTCGGCGGACACCGCCCCCTGGAACACGCGGGTTGCGTGTCGGCTCTCCCGGCACGCAACCCGATCCCGGCCGCTCGCCGCGAGCGCTGCCATATTCCCACCAGGGGCGGCCACATGGAGAAGTGGCGCGATTCTTCAGCCAGCCGCGGCAGTTCCTGAACCGGCGCGTTCTTTCTGCCTCCGTCTGACTGCCCGGCGCACAGCGATCGTTGCACGCCGGTGTCGTAGGCGGTTTCCGCGCTGCTCACGGCTTGTGCGCTCCGCTGTTCGGGTTGTGCGCTCCGCTGTTCGGGGGATTCGGGCGTCACTGTTCTGGCATGGCGGAACCGGCCGGGAGCGTACTGGTGGGACCTACCGGAGTCGCCCAACTCCCTGCCGAGGGACGGCGGTGTGCGGTGCCCAGCATCCGTCGCCGCCGGTAGCGGCCCCTGGCAGTGGGGGACGAGAGGCGGCCCCGGCCAACCCAGACTCCTGCGGAGGGCCGATCCATGCCTGCAACCTTAACCTTAGTCACCACCTCGCCGAATCCTTCGGTCGTCGGTCAGCCGGTGACGCTGACCGCGACCGTCATCCCGCTCGGGGCGGGGACTCCGACGGGGACGGTCACCTTCGCCGTCAGCGGCGGGCCGACCGTGACGGTGCCCCTCGTGGGCGGTACCGCGACAGCGACGGTCAGCAACCTGCCCGTCGGAAGCCTCCCGGTCACCGCCACCTACAGCGGTGACGCCAACTTCACCCCGTCGACGGGTACCGGGGTCCAGGTGGTCCTCAAGGCGTCCACCCAGACGACGGTGACCTCCGCACCGGATCCGTCGACCTTCGGCCAGGCGGTGACGATCACGGCGACGGTGGCGCCGGTCGCGCCGGGG
This sequence comes from Streptomyces sp. SD15, assembly GCF_054462255.1. Classification (NCBI taxonomy): domain Bacteria; kingdom Bacillati; phylum Actinomycetota; class Actinomycetes; order Kitasatosporales; family Streptomycetaceae; genus Streptomyces; species Streptomyces sp. SD15. The sequence goes on from NZ_JBTLMO010000046.1 coordinate 68,488, forward strand.
ACGGGCACGCCGACGGGCACTGTCACCTTCGTCATCAGCGGGGGGCCGACCCAGACGGCGCCGCTGGTGGGGGGAACGGCGACGGTCACCACGAACGTGTTGAGCGTCGGCCCGCACACCATCACCGCGATCTACGGCGGGGATGCCAACTATCTGCCGTCGTCAGGGACGGACACGCACACGGTGCAGGACAAGGCGGCCACCACGACGACGGTGACCTCCTCGCCGGATCCGTCGGTGGTGGGGCAGTCGGTGAGCTTCACCGCCACCGTGGCGCCGGTGCCCCCCGGGCTGGGCACGCCCACAGGAACGGTGACCTTCACCTTCGGCGACGGGTCGCCGCCGGTGACGGTTCCCCTGGCGGGAGGTGCGGCCACGGTCAACCACACCTACACCAGCGTCACCGGCAGCCCGTACACGGTCACCGCGACCTACAGCGGGGACGCCAACCTCAAACCCTCCACGGGCACGGACACCCAGACCGTGCTGCCGGCGGTGACGACCACGACGGTGGCTTCGTCGCCGGATCCGTCGGTGGTGGGGCAGCCGGTGAGCTTCACCGCCACCGTGGCGCCGGTGGCGCCGGGTGCGGGCACGCCGACGGGCACGGTCACGTTCACCTTCGGGGACGGGTCGGCGCCGGTGACGGTGCCGCTGGCCGGTGGCACTGCCACAACCACGCACGCCTACACCACCACCACGGGCAGCCCGTTCACGGTGACGGCCACCTACAGCGGCACCGCGAGCTTCGTCACGTCGTCGGGCACGGACACCCAGACCGTGCTGCCGGCGGTGACGACCACGACGGTGGCTTCGTCGCCGGATCCGTCGGTGGTGGGGCAGTCGGTGAGTTTCACGGCGACG